>NZ_JAMHIU010000005.1:0-302201 GCF_023896895.1 Micromonospora sp. CPM1 | reverse complement strand
GGTGAGGTGGGGAGGGGAGGGGAGGGGCGTTAGGCGGGGTGGTCGAGGATGGCGCTGAAGCGCTCCTCGGCCAGGTCCAGCTGGGCGAGGATGTGCTGCTTGACCGGTGGGGACAGTGGTGTGTCCGGGCGGGCCACCAGGTCGCGGAAGACCGGCACCAGCGGGCGGTACTTGGTGGCGGCGCGGGTCACCTTCGGCCCGACCGTGTGGATCACGCCCACGCCGTTGTCGGTGAAGTCGGACACCTTGATCACCCGCGCCCACGGCTCCCGTTCGAGGCTCGCCGCCACGTGCTCCCGGTACTGCTCATCGCGGTCCCGCCCCGGGTCGTACGCCGGGTTGGTGACCGCCGCGACCAGCCGGGCGACCCGCGCGCCGAACCGATCGGACAGCGCGGCGAGCGCCGCCGGGGTCGCCTCCGCCCCTGCGCCGGGATCGAGCCCGGCCAGCTCGGCGGGGTGGTCCTCAACCGCGTCGTGTAGCAGACCCGCGACGATCACGTCCACGTCCCGCACCTGGTAGTGGTGCATCAGGCGGATCGCCACGCGTAGCAGGTGGTTGAGGTAGGGCTCGCGTACCCGCCGGTCGTCGTGGTGCAGGTCGGCGGCCAGGTCGAGCGCCTCGGTCAGCCGGTCGCGGGCGGCCTCGTCGAACGCCTCGATCTCCAGCCGGAACCGGGCCAGCAGGCCGGGCTCACCGTGGATCTCGGTGATCGCGTGCATCGGCATGGTGGCGAGGTAGGCGGGGAACTCCATGCGTCCCTTATAGCTGATCTTCGCTAGATCCGGCGCCCGCCGGGCCGCTCGCGTCGCCGGTGAGGCGCTTGACCAGGCGTACGCAGGTGCCCTCCGGCGTGCCGACGATGGTGGCCTCGTCCATCACCCGCGCCATGATCAGCCGCCCCCGGCCGCGGTCGCCGGTGTCGTCGCCGTCGGCCGCGCGCCAGCCGCCCCGGTCGCGTACCTCGATCTCCAGCCGGTCGCCGCGCAGCTCGGCCCGCAGCGTGGTGATGCCCTCCCGGGCGAAGCGGTAGCCGTGCTCGATGGCGTTGGCGCACGCCTCGCCGGTGGCGATGAGGACGGTGTCGACGTCCCACTCGCTCACGCCGTGGGCGTGCAGCCAGCCGCGCAGCCGTTCCCGGGTGGCGGCGAGCCGGGCCGGGTCGGCCGGCAGGTCGATGGTGAGGACCGGGCCGACGTCGCCGGATGTCCCACCCGTCACGTCCGGCCCTCCGTCCCGTGCCCGTCCCCGGACCTGGGCGCCCACTCGCGCTGTCACCGCCTGATTCTCACCCTGTTGTCCCCGGTGGCCGCCGGTTCATTCCCCCGGCGGCGATGTCCGTCAAACGTGATCATTGCGCATCGGGGGCGGCGTGTCAGCCGGCGGGCCGGTGACGACGCCGGGCCGGCGTCCCCGGGGGGACGCCGGCCCGGTCGCCGGGTGGGCTCCGGCGGAGGTCAGAGCGGCAGCCGGCCGGCGCCGGCCCAGGCGTCCACGACGAACGGGACCAGCGGGGCCGGCAGCGGCCGGGCGGCGCGGAGCGTGGGCGTCCACCCGGCGTCGCCGCCGAGGTCGGGGTCGTGGGCGGCGTTGTACGCGGCGCGCAGGTCCACCGGCCGCGGCAGGCGGTCACCCTGCCGGACCCAGGTGCCCCGCTCGGTGAGCGCGGTGCCGCCCCAGTCGTACAGCAGGTCGGCCGGGCCGGCCCCGCCGGTGAGCGTGAAGAAGTTGTTCTCCGCGTACAGCGCGGACTGCACACCGACGCCGAGGGCGTACGCGAAGCCGGGCCCGCCGAGCCGGTAGTGGTTCTCGTGCACGTCGACCTGGCCGAACCGCACCCGGGGCAGCCGTTGCAGCGTGCCGTCGAACAGGTTGTGCCGCACCGTGACGTTGAGCCGGCCCACGTCCGGGCCGACCGTGTTCGACGAGCCGATGAGCATCACCTTGTCCCGGCCGGTGAACCGGTTCCAGGAGGCGGTGACCAGGCTGGCGGTGTGCGTCACGTCCAGCGAGCCGTCGTGCACCTGCCAGGGCCGGCCGAAGTAGACGGGCTGCGCGCTGTCCGGGTTGTCGCCGTCGGTGAACGTGTTGTGGTCGATCCAGACGTGCTCGCTGCGCCGGACCGAGATCTGGTCGTACTGGGAGTTCCAGTTGCCGGTGTCGCCGTCGGTCGGGGACCAGGCCGGGAAGCAGTCCCGGGCGTCGGCGAACTCGATGTTGCGCACGATCACGTTGTCCACCCGGTCGATCATCAGCGTCAGGCCGGTGAGCCGGGCGCCGCGCAGCCCGATGATCGTGGTGTTCGAGCCGACGTTGATCTGGGTCTGCCGGGTCTGGGCGGCCACCGACCGCACGCGTGCGGCCTCCAGCGGCCCGCTCGGGTTCGTCCGGCCCCAGGTCGCCGGGTCGTACGCGGCCAGGTAGGCGGGCAGCGAGTACTCCGGGTCGGCCAGGTCCGCGCAGTCCAGCGGGGTGCCGTCCGGGCCCTCGAAACCGTCGACGGTTCCGGCCACGTACACGATCTTTCCGGTGGCGTCGGCGGCGTTCGTGGCGTTGTCGCCGCCGAGCGCGGCGACCAGCTCGGCCCGGGTACGCACGACGCGTACCCGGTCCGGCGCGGCGGCCGACCCGCCGGTGGTGCCGGTGCCCGCGGCGGCCCAGCCGTCGTTCGCCGGGAGGGTCTGGCGGCCGAGCAGTTCGGCTGCCCGGGACGGCCCGCCGGGTGCGGCCGGCGCGGGCGCGGCGGTGGTGAGGACGAGCGCGGCGGTCAGCGCCGCGACGACTGCGGTTCGGGTACGCATGACTCGTTCCGTTCTCTCGGGGACATTCACTGCGCGGGCAGGTCCACCACGTGCGGCGGGAGCGCCCACGGCACGCCCGCCTCGGACGGCAGCGCGCCGGTCTGCGCGGCGGCCCGCAGCACCGCGCCGACGCCCCGCACCATCCGCACCCGCTGCGGGCCGTCGCCCGCCTCGCGCACCAGGTCCCCGTCGAGCAGCGCCGGGACGGGTGCGTCCCGCAGCGCGTCCAGCACCGCGGTGAACGGCTCGGTACGCGCCAGCGGCGCGATCAGCGGCGTGCCGTCCGCGCGGTGGTCGAGCAGGTTCGCCAGCAGCCCTCGGCGGCCGGGCACCGGGCGGAGCGCGTCGTCGCCGGGTAGGCGTAGCCGGTCGGTCGGGTACTCCAGCACCGCCCGCCCTCGCTCGCCGGTGACCAGCACCTCCCCGGCGACGTGCTCCTCGGCGGCGAGGGTGAGCGCGGCCAGCACCGGCGGCCCGGCGTGCGGGGTCAGCCGCAGCACGGTCGTGTCGTCCACCTCGATCGGGCGCACCCGGTAGCGCTCGACCTCGATCCGGGCCGGGCGTACCGGCGCGCCGGTGACGGATTCGGCGACGGCGAGGCACTGCATCAGCGCGTGCGCGAGCGGGTTCGCCAGCGCGCCGTCCAGCGCCGGGCGGCCGTCGACCGACCGCCGCCCCGCCCAGGGGGAGCGGACGTAGTAGGCGTCCGGGCGTTGCCAGGCGGCGAGTGTGGCGATGCGGGTGACCGGGCCGACCCGCCGGAGCGCGCCGGTCAGTTCGGTCAGCGCGGCCGAGCCGAGCGCCTGGAAGTTGACCTGCACGGCGCGGCCGGCGACGTCCGCGGCGGCGGCGAGCGCCCGGTGTTCGGCGAGGTCGAGCACCGGTGGCTTCTCCAGCAGCAGGTCGGCCCCGGCCGCGAGCACGTCGAGCGCGATCGGCAGGTGGGTGTGCGGCGGCGTGCAGATCACCACCACGTCCGGCCGGGACTCGGCGAGCATGGCCCGGTGGTCGGTGAACACGCCGGTCTCCGGTGGGACCGGCGCGGCCGGTTCGGCCTCCAGCGGGCGTACGTCGACCAGGGCGACCAGGCGCGCACGCCCGGCGGCGTGCAGTTCCGCGATGGCCCGGCGGTGCCAGCGGCCGTGCCCGTTCGCCCCGATCAGCGCCACCCGCGGCGGGTCGTTGCCGCTCACCGGCGACCCCCGGCGGGTCGCTGCCCACCCGCTGGTCACCGGGCGTCCGCCAGTGTCGCCCGGACGCCGTGCCGTTCCAGCGCGGTGAGCCAGCCGGTCACGTCGGCGCGGACCTCGTCGTCGGCGGCCAGGTCGGCCGGGAACACCTCGCGCAGCGCGAAGACCGCGTCGACCACCCCGGCCGGGGTGTGCGCTCCGGCGGCGAGCGCGGCGCGCAGCCGGTCGGCGAGCGGGTCGTCCAGCGGCAGCGGCCGGCCGTCGTCGGCGTACCCGAGCAGGAACCGCAGCCACGCGGCCACCACGAGCGCGCTCCACCGCGCCGACCGGCCGGCGGCCCGCAGGTCGGCGACGGTGTGCAGCACCCGTTGCGGCAGCTTCTGCGAGCCGTCCATCGCGACCTGCGTCGTCCGGTACCGGATCGCCGGGTTGGCGAAACGGGCGAGTACCTGCTCGCCGTAGTCGGCCACGTCGGCGCCGGGCGGCGGGGTGAAGCTCGGCGCGATCTCCTCGGCTAGCAGCCGCCGCAGCACCGCGTCCAGGTGCGGCAGCGTCAGCGCCTCGGCCACCGTCTCCGCGCCGGCCAGCGCCCCCAGGTACGCGGTGGCGGAGTGCACGCCGTTGAGTGCCCGCAGTTTCAGCCGCTCCCACGGGCCGGCGTCGCCGGTGAGTACCGCGCCGGATCGTTCCCAGGCCGGTCGCCCGCCCGGGAAGTCGTCCTCGATCACCCACTGCGACCACGGTTCGGCGGCGACCGCCGCCAGGTCGGTCACGCCGAGCGCCCGCCGGGCGGTGTCGCGGGTCTCGTCGGTGCTGGCCGGCACGATCCGGTCCACCATGGTGCCGGGGCAGGTGACGGCCGTGAGCACCCGCTCGGCTGTGGCGTCCGGCACCCGGGCCAGCGCGAGGCACTGCTCCACCAGCCCGCGCAGTCGCCGCCCGTTGGCGGGCAGGTTGTCGCAGCTCACCAGCGCCAGCGGCCCGGCGTCGGCGGCGGCGCGGGCGAGCAGCCCGCGCACCAGCAGGCCCGGCACGGTACGCGGTGGACGGCCGGTGGTCAGGTCGGCGGTCAGGTCCGCGTCCACAGTCAGCGCGGCGGTCACCGGGTCCAGCCGGTACGCCTTCTCGGTCACCGTCAGCGTGACCACCCGGATCGCCGGGTCGGCGAGCAGGCCGACCACCGCCTCCGGGTCGCTCGCGGCGTGCCGTACCCCGGTCAGCGCGCCGATCGCCCGGGTGGACGCGCCCTCGGCGGCGAGCGTGGTGACGCTGAACAGGCAGTCCTGCGCGGCGAGGGCGTCGACCACGCCGGTGCTGCGCGGCGCGACGCCGATGATGCCCCAGTCGCCGCCGGCCGCGCCGACCGCCGCCTCGGTGTGCACGGCCTGGTGGGCGCGGTGGAACGCGCCGAGGCCGAGGTGGACGATGCCGGCCGGTACGGTGCCGGGGCGCAGCAGTGGCCGGGACTCCTGCGGCAGGCGGCGCAGCGTGGCCAGGCCGAGCCGGTCGGTGGTCAGCGCCATGCCGGGCCGTCCGGGAAGCGGAACCGCGCGATCGACTCCGGGCGCATGGTGGCGCTGTAGCCGGGCGCGGTGGGCAACAGGTAGCGCCCGCCCCGGGTGCGTACCGGGTCGGTGAAGTGCTCGTGCAGGTGGTCGACGTACTCGACCATCCGGCCGTCGAGGCTGGTGCCGACGCGCAGGTGGTCGAAGATCGCGAGGTGCTGCACGTACTCGCACAGGCCCACGCCGCCGGCGTGCGGGCACACCGGCACGCCGAACTTGGCCGCCAGCAGCAGTTCGGCGAGCACCTCGTCCACGCCGCCGACGCGGCAGGCGTCGATCTGCATCACGCCGATCGCCTCGGCCTGGAGCAGCTGCTTGAAGATGACCTTGTTGGCGGCGACCTCGCCGGTGGCGACCCGGCAGCGGCCGCCGGTCAGCTCGTCCACCGCGCGGGCGATCCGGGCGTGCCCGAGCACGTCGTCGGCGTGCGTGGGCTCCTCGATCCAGTACGGGTCGACCTCGGCGAGCACGCCCATCGCGGCGATCGCCTCGTCCACGTCCCACACCTGGTTGGCGTCCATCATCAGCAGCGCGTCCGGCCCGATCTCGGCCCGGATGATCCGGGCCCGCCGCAGGTCGTCCTCGATCCGCCCGCCGACCTTCATCTTCATCGCGCGCCACCCCTGCGCGTACGCCTCGCGGGTCAGCGCGCGCACCTGCTCGTCCGGGTAGCCGAGCCAGCCGACCGACGTGGTGTACGAGGGGAACCCGTCGCGTTCCACCCCGGCCAGCCGGTCGGCCAGGCCGTCGCGTCCCTTGTCGAGGATGGCCGCTGCCTCGTCCGGGGTGAGCGCGTCGGTGATGTGGTGGAAGTCGATCGTCGCGACCAGTTCGTCGGTGGGGGCCTCGGCGAGGAACCGCCACATCGGCTTGCCGGCGAGCTTGGCGCGCAGGTCCCAGACCGCGTTGACGAGCGCGCCGGTGGCCATGTGGATGACGCCCTTCTCCGGGCCGAGCCAGCGCAGTTGCACGTCGGCGGTGAGCGAGCGCCAGAACGCCACCGGTTCGGCGGCGATCTCGGCGATCGTGCGTCCCCGGACGTGGTGGGCGAGCGCGCGTACCGCCGCGCAGGTGATCTCGTTGCCCCGGCCGTTGGTGAACGTGAACCCGGCGCCGGTGGGCCCGCCGTCGGTGGTCAGCTCCACGTACGTGGCCGAGTAGTCGCCCCTGTTGATCGCGTCCGAGCCGTCGCCGCTGGCGGCGGTGGGGAAGCGCACGTCGTGCACCTCGACGTCGACGATTGTGGTCATGCGGGTCCGCCTCCGAACTTGAAGACCTGCTTCGGCAGCCGGTACGCCAGGTCGACGATCGTCTCGGCGGCCTCGTCCTCGCCGAGGCGGTGCTCGGCGACGAGGCGGGCCAGGAAGCCGGCGTCGACCCGGCGGGCCACGTCGTGGCGTACCGGGATGGAACAGAACGCGCGGGTGTCGTCGACGAACCCGGCGGTGTTGTAGAAGCCGGCCGTCTCGGTGACCGCCTCCCGGAACCGGCGCAGCACCTCGGGGGAGTCCAGGAACCACCAGGGCGCGCCGAGGCGCAGCGCCGCGTACCCGCCGGCGAGCGGGGCGAGTTCCCGGGTGAACGTGTCCTCGTCGAGCGTGTAGAGCACCACAGTGAGGCGGGGGTCGTTGCCGTGCGCGTCGAGCAGCGGGGCGAGGCCGTGCACGTACTCGGTGGCCTGCGGCACGTCGCCGCCCACGTCGCGGCCGTGCCGGGCGTGCAGCCAGCGGTTGTGGTTGCGGACCGCGCCGGGGTGCAGCTGCATGACCAGGCCGTCGTCGAGCGACATCCGGGCGAACTCCAGCAGCATGTGCGCCCGGAACGCCTCCGCGTCGGCGGCGTCGGCCAGGCCGCGCCGGCCCCTGTCGAACAGGGCCGCGGCCTGCGCCGGGCCGAGATCGAGGGTACGGGCGGTGGGGTGCCCGTGGTCGGTGGAGGTGGCCCCGGCGGCGGCGAACGCCTCCCGCCGTGCCCGCAGCGCGGCCAGGTATCCGGCGTACGTGCCGGTGTCCTCGCCGGAGACCTCGGCGAGCCGGTCCACGTTGGCCGACCAGTTGCCGAACTCCATGTCCACCACGTCGTCGGGGCGGAACGTGGTGACCACCCGGCCGCCGGGCCCGCCCCAGCCGTCGGCGGCGAGCTTGGCGTGCCGGCCCAGGTCGTCCAGCGGCGACTCGGTGGTGGCGAGCACCTCGATGCCGAAGCGCTCGAACAGCGCCCGGGGCCGGAACCCCGGTTCGGCCAGGCGCGCGGCGAGCGCGTCGTAGACGGCGTCGGCGGTGGCCGGGCTCAGCGGCGTGTCGACGCCGAACACGTGCCGGAACGTCTGCTCCAGCCACAGTCGCGACGGGGTGCCGCGGAACAGGTGCCAGTGCGCGGCGAAGCGCCGCCAGATGGTCCGCCCGTCGGTCTCCACCGGGCTGCCGTCGACGCTGGGCACGCCCAGGTCGGCCGGGGGTACGCCCTGGCTGAGCAACATCCGGGTCAGGTAGTGGTCGGGCACGATGAGCAGCCGGGCCGGGTCGGGGAACGGCTGGTCCTCGGCCAGCAGCCCGGGGTCGACGTGCCCGTGCGGCGAGATGATCGGCTGCTCGGCGGCGAGCGCGTACAGCTCGCGGGCCAGGGCGCGCAGCCCGGGCTCGGCGGGCAGCAGCAGGTCGCCGCGGGGGATGATCGGCACAGCGAGGGCTCCTCGGTCAGGGCAGGGTGAGCAGGTCGGCGACCCGGACGGGCGCGCCGGTCTCCAGCGAGCGGTTGGCGGCCAGGCCGGTGAGCAGCGCCAGCGCGCCGTCGCGGGCGGTGGCGGCCCGGCCGAGCGGGTCGGCTTCGCCGCCGAGCAGCACCCGGGTCATCCGGGCGTCCGCGCCGCCGTGCCCGCGCCGGGTCCAGCCCTCGACCGGGATCTCCTGCGGCGGCGCCCAGAACGGCCGCAGCGTGAGCCGGGCCGCGCCCTGCTCGACGGCGGCCTCGTCGCCGTGCAGCGCCGCCCCCTTGAGCGCGCCGGCGACGGCCGGGCTGACGTGGTCGCTCTCGGTCACCTCCAGTTCGAGGCGGCCCCGGCTGCCGTTGACCATGACCCGGTAGCCCTCCCAGGGCGCGTACGCGGTGAGGTGGTAGGTCATCGTGGCGCCGGTGTCGTAGCGGGCCAGCACCGCGAGGTCGTCCTCGATGGTCACGCCGGGGGCGAAGACGTTGCGGTCGCGGTGGTAGCCGTCCTCGGCCTCGGCGTCGAGGTACAGCTCGCGCAGCCTCGGGTGGTCGGCCAGGCGCAGCGCGAACGGGTCGCCGTCGGCGGCGGGGGAGCCGTGCGCCCGGTCGTAGTCGCGGGCGTAGCCGTGCCGGCGGCCGTCCGCGCCGTAGAAGAACAACCGGCCGTACGCGTGCACCTCGACCGGGCGGGCGTCCAGCCACCAGTTGACCAGGTCGAAGTGGTGCCCGGACTTGTGCACGAGCAGCCCGCCGGAGACGGACTTGTCGCGGTGCCAGCGGCGGAAGTAGTCGGCGCCGTGGCGCACGTCGAGCAGCCACTCGAAGTGCACCGACCCGATCTCGCCCACCGCGCCGTCGGCCAGCAGCCGCCGGACCTGCTCGTGCAGCGGGTTGTAGCGGTAGTTGAACGCGACGGTCACGCGCCGGCCGGTCTCGGCGACCGCGTCCAGGATGCGGCGGCAGCGTTCGGCGTCGACGGTCATCGGCTTCTCCACGACCACGTCGCAGCCGGCGCGCAGCGCCGCCGTCACGTACTCGTCGTGGGTGGCGTCCACGCTCGTCACCAGCACCACGTCGACGCGTTCCTCGGCCAGCATGGCGGCGAAGTCGCCGGCGGCGTACGTGGGCACCGGCGGCCGGCCCAGCTCGGCCAGCCAGCGGTTGTGCGCGTCCATCCTCCCCTGGTTGACGTCGGCGAGCGCGACCAGCTCGGTGGTGTCGGCGTGGTCGAGGGCCAGCGCGCGGACGAACATCTCGGCGCGTGCTCCGGCACCCACCAGGGCGTGGCGGACCCGTTCCCGGGCCGGTGGTGACATGACGTCGGCCTCCCCGGCAGTCGGCTGCAAAGGTTTGCAGCCGAAGAAACCATGACGGTGGATGCGTCGTCAACGGTTGCCGCCCAAGCCGCCCTATCCATCCGCATTGATGCGCTTTCCTGCACGTGGCGGGAACGCCGGCGCAATCGAGCCGCAACAATGGACCGTTGACACGGGCGCAACCGTTTGCATTAATGGGCGGCACCCGTGACCCCCACCACATCGGACGAGGGAGCCCGCCGTGCCAGCCACCATCCGGGACGTCGCCCGCGCCTCCGGTGTGCACATCTCCACCGTGTCCCGGACGTTCTCGGCCCCGCACCTGGTCAACCCGGAGACCCGGGTCCGGGTGCTGGCCTGCGCGGAGGATCTCGGTTACCGGCCCAACCGGGCCGCCCGGGCCCTCATCACCGGCCGTACGCACAACATCGGCCTGATCGTGGCCGACATCGCCAACCCGTTCTTCCCGCCACTGATCAAGGCGGCGGAGGGGCAGGCCCGGCACCGCGACTACCACGTGTTCGTGGCCGACACCAACGAGGACCCGGTCGCCGAGGAGGACCTGGTCCACGCCCTGGCCAAGCAGGTCGACGGCGTGCTGCTGTGCAGCCCTCGGATGAGCAACAGCCTGATCGAGCAGGTCAGCCGCGAGGTCCCGGTGGTGGTGATAAACCGCCAGGTCGCCGGCCTGCCCTGCGTGATGATGGACGTCGGGCAGGGCGCCCGGGCCGCGATCGAGCACCTGCTCGGGCTCGGCCACCGCCGGATCGCGCTGCTCGGCGGCCCGCGCGGCTCCTGGACCGCCCGGGAGATGCGCCGCGCCGCGACCGCCGCCGCCCGGGGCGGGGGAGCGGACCTGACCATTCTCGGACCCAACCAGCCCACCGAGACCGGCGGCGGCGCCCTGGCCGAACAGGTACGCCGCAGCGGCGTCACCGCCGTGCTCGCCTACAACGACCTGATGGCGATCGGCCTGATCGAAGGGCTGGACGCGCTCGGGGCGCGGGTGCCGCACGACGTGAGCGTCGTCGGCGTCGACGACATCGCGCTGAGCCGGCTCACCCGCCCCAAGTTGACGACGGTGGCCACGCCGACCGCGGCCGCCGGCCGGACGGCCGTCGACATGCTGCTGCAACTCGACTCCGACGCGCCACGCGGCGCCCGGGGCCGGGGCGCGGCGGCCGGCGACCGTCGCACCACCGCACAGGTAATGCTCCAGACCGAACTGGTCGTCCGCGACTCGACCGGGCCCGTCCCCGCGCCCGGCCGGGACGGCACCGGGGCCTGAGCAGGTGGCCCGGGCCCGCACAGCACTGCGGACCCGGGCGGCCCGTGGACGGCCGCCGGTGACGTCGTCGCCTCCCACAGCCGAGGAGTGAGCGCAGATGCACCCCGCAACGTCCCCCACCGCCGGCGTACCCGCCGGGCGGCATCACCGTACCCCCCTGACCCGACGCCGACTCGTCCGCGGCCTGGCCGCCGTCGCGCTCGCCGTGCCGCTCGCCCTGGGCGCGGCCGGCTGCGGCGACGACTCCGCCGGCGGCGACGGCGGCCCGGTCAAACTCTCCGTCTTCTGGTGGGGCGGCGAGGCCCGGGCCAAGCTCACCGAGGACGCACTGGCCCTCTACACCAAGAAGCACCCCGACGTGACGTTCGAGAAGACCTGGCAGGCCAACCAGGGCTACTTCGACAAGCTCGCCACGCTGACCGCCGGCGGCAACCCGCCCGACCTGTTCCAGATCGACGACAACTACCTGGCCGAGTACGCCGGCCGCAGCACGACGCTCGACCTGGGCAGCTACCGCGACTCCGGCAAGCTCGACGTGTCGAAGTTCCCCAAGAGCCTGCTGGAGTACGGCGTGGTCGACGGCAAGCTCGCCGGGGTCGCCGCCGGGGAGAACACCCAGGGCCTGGTCTACAACAAGACGCTGCTGACCAAGAACGGGCTGCCCGAGCCGACCACCGGGATGACCTGGGAGGAGCACATCGCCTGGGCCGAGCAGGTGGCGAAGAAGACGAAGGTGCCCGGCACCCAGGACCCGAGCGCCGACTACAAGGCGCTCTGGGTGTGGCTGCGCCAGCAGGGCAAGGACCTGTACAACGGCAAGGAGCTCGGCTTCACCGCCGAGGACGTGACGAAGTGGTTCGAGCTGTGGAAGGGCGCGCGGGACCGGGGCGCCACCCCGACGCCCGACGTCATCCACGAGGGCAACTCCAGCGACATCACCAAGCAACTGGTGGTCACCGGCAAGTCCGCCACCTCCTGGGTGTGGGTCAACCAGATGCCGGACCTGAAGAAGAACACCAAGGACGAACTGGGTGTGGTCGCGTACCCGGGTGACCCGAGCGCGCAGTGGGCGCGTGCCTCGATGTACTGGTCGGTGTTCAAGGGCAGCAAGCACAAGGACGTCGCCGTCGATGTGATCAACTTCCTGAACAACGACCCGGAGGCCGTGGCGCTGCTCGGCACCGACCGCGGTCTGCCGTCCAACATGGATCTGCGCGCCAAGGTCAGCGAGACCGCCACCGACCCGGCCATGAAGCAGTCCATCCAGGTCGAGTCCGACCTGGCGCAGAAGTTCGGCGCCTCGCCCCAGGTGCCGATCAAGGGGCACAGCAAGGTCAAGTCCGAGCTGGTCAAGGCCGCCGAGAACGCCCAGTACGGCCGCGCCACCCCGGCTCAGGCGGCGGAGCAGTTCGTCACCGCCTGCAAGTCCGCGATCGCCTGACCCGACGAAAGGACCGGTCCCGTGGCTCTCACCACGGCGCCCGGCCGGACCCCGCGCACCGGACCGGCCGGCCCTCGCCCCACGCGGCGTCGGGCCGGCCGGGCCCGGCTCGGCGAGGGCCTGGCAGGGTACGTCTTCCTCTCGCCCTGGCTCATCGGACTGATGGGCGTCACGGCGATCCCCATGCTGCTCTCGCTCTGGCTGAGCTTCACCGACTACGACATCCTCACGCCGCTGTCCGAGGTGCGGTGGGTGGGGCTGGCCAACTACGAGCGGATGTTCACCGCCGACCCGTCGTACTGGCACGCGGTCCGGGTCACGCTGACGTTCGCGTTGATCGCGGTGCCGCTGAAGCTGGCCGCCGCGCTCGGCGTGGCGCTGCTGCTCAACCGGGCCTGGCGGGGTGTCGGGCTGTTCCGCAGCCTGTTCTACCTGCCGTCGCTGCTCGGCGGCAGCGTCGCGCTGGCCATCGTCTGGGTCAACATGTTCAACCGGGACGGCGCGTTCAACTCGTTCCTCGCCCTGTTCGGCGTCGAGGGGCTGCCCTGGGTCAGCGACCCGGACTGGGCGCTGGAGACGCTGATGGTGCTGGCGATCTGGCAGTTCGGCGCGCCCATGGTGATCTTCCTGGCCGGGCTCAAGCAGGTGCCCACCGAGCTGTACGAGGCGGCGGCGGTGGACGGCGCCGGGGCGTGGCGGCGCTTCCGCGCGGTCACCCTGCCCATGCTCTCCCCGGTGATCTTCTTCAACCTGGTGCTGGAGACCATCAACGGCTTCCAGGGCTTCACCGCGGCGTTCGTGCTCAGCAACGGCACCGGCGGCCCGGTCGACTCCACCCTCATGTACACGCTGAAGCTCTACATCTCCGGCTTCACGGACCTGGAGATGGGCTACGCGTCGGCGATGGCGTGGGTGTTCCTGGTGGCGATCGGCGTGGTCACCGCCGTCTTCTTCAGCACCGGCCGGTTCTGGGTGCACTACTCGGACGGAGACGACTCATGACCGCGCTCACTGTCGCGCGCCGCCGGCCGGGCAGCGGCCGGAACGTGCTGCGGCTCGTCGTGCTCGTGGCGATCGTCGCGGTGGTGCTCTACCCGCTGTTCTGGATGCTCGGCACCTCGGTCAAGTCGCAGGCCGAGATCGCCAACAACGTCGGCCTGCTGCCGGAACGGTTCACCCCCGGCAACTACCTCGACGGCTGGACCAACTTCGACATCAGCTTCGGCCGGTTCTTCCTCAACAGCGCGCTGGTCAGCGGGCTCACCGTCGTCGGCAACGCGCTGTCCTGCCTGCTCGCCGCGTACGCCCTGGGCCGGCTGCGGTTCCGGCTGCGCAAGCTCTGGTTCACCGTCATGATCGGCACGCTGCTGCTACCCGGGCACGTGCTGATCGTGCCGCAGTACATCCTGTTCCGCAGCCTCGGCCTGGTCGGCGGCGACTGGCCGTACCTGCCGCTGCTGGTGCCGCAGTTCCTGGCCACCGAGGCGTTCTTCGTCTTCCTCATGGTGCAGTTCATGCGCGGCATCCCGCGCGAGCTGGACGAGGCGGCCACCATCGACGGCGCGTCCCCGTACGGCGTGTTCCGGCACGTCATCCTGCCGCTGAGCCGGCCGGCGCTGGTCACCACGGCGATCTTCTCGTTCATCTGGACCTGGAACGACTTCTTCCGGCAGCTGGTGTTCCTGTCCAGCCTGGAGGACTACACCGTCCCGGTGGCGCTGACCCTGTTCATCGACTCGACCAGCCAGAGCGCGGTCGGCCCGATGTTCGCCATGTCGGTGCTGTCGCTGCTGCCGGTGTTCCTGTTCTTCCTCGCCTTCCAGCGGATGCTCGTCGAGGGCATCAACACCAGCGGGCTGAAGGGATGACCGCAGTGCCTGCCCCCACCGACGCCGTGCCCGCCCACCCCGTGCCGGCCCGTGCCGACTGGCGGGACACGCTGCGCGAGGCGACCGACCTGGCGCTGCTCGGCTTCGCCGTGGCGCTCGCCGCGCTGCCGGTGCTCACGCTCGCCCCGGCGCTCGCCACCGCCAGTGCCGCACTGCACGACCGGTCGACCAGCGGCTCCTGGCCCGGCGCGCGGACCAACCTGACCCGGTTCGGCCGGGCGCTGCCCGCCGGGTCGGCGGTCAGCGCCGTCGCGCTCGCCGCCGCCGCGCTGCTCGCCGCCGACCTGCTCGCGCTCGCCACCGGCCGGGTGCCCGGCGGCGGCCCCGCGCTCGCGCTCACCGCCGTCGTGGTGGCGCTCCTGCTCGGGTACGCGGGCCTGGTCGCCGTCGCGGTCGGGCGCACCGGCGGCCGGGGGTGGCGGGCGGCCGCGCGTGAGGTGGCGCGCATCTGCCCGCAGCGGCCCGGCACGTGGGCCGCCGCCTCCGGCATCTGCGCGCTGGCAGTGCTGCTGGGCGTGCTGGTCACACCGGTGGCGGTGCCGATCCTCGGCGGGTACGCCCTGGCGGCGCTGCACGCGCTGGACGCCCGCCACCCGGTCCCCGCCCCGGACCCGTCGTGACCGCCGAACCCCGTTCCGCCGCTGCCGAGTCGAGCCCTGCCGGGACCGACGCCGAACCCCGGCTGGTCGTGGGCGGTGTCGAGGTGGCCCGGTACCTGGTCCGGCCCGACCTGGACCCGCGCCACGGCCCTCGGCCGTACCTACATCCGGTGCGGACCCGGGCCGGCACGCCGGTCACCGACGCGCTCCCGGCCGACCACGTCTGGCACCTCGGCGCGTCGTTGGCCGTGCAGGACGTGGACGGCGCCAACCTGTGGGGCGGCCGGACGTACGTGCGCGGCACCGGCTACACCTGGCGCGACGACCACGGCGTCATCGCGCACACCGGCTGGCGGGAGCGGACCGCCGACCGGCTCGACCACGACCTGGAGTGGCGCGACCGGCACGGCCGGATGCTGCTGCGCGAGCACCGGCGGATCACCGTCACCCCGGCCGGTGAGGACGCCTGGTGGCTGGACCTGTCCGCCACGCTCACCGCCGCCACCGGTGCGGACGTGCACCTGGGCAGCCCGGCGACGAACGGCCGCCCGGGTGGCGCCGGGTACGGCGGCTTCTTCTGGCGGGCGGTGGCCGACGGGGAACCACTGGTGCGCACCGCCGAGGCGGAAGGCGAGGAGGCGGTGAACGGGTCGGCCGCGCCCTGGCTGGCGCTGTCCGCCACCGCGCCGGGCGGCGGCGCGTACACGCTGGTGTTCACCGGCCTGGGGCCGGGCGACAGGTGGTTCGTGCGCACCGCGATGTACCCGGGCGTCTGCGTCGCGTACGCGTTCGACAGCCCGGTGGTGGTCGCGGCCGGGCGGCCCCGGCACAACCGGCACCGGGTGCTGGTCGCCGACGGTCACCTCGACCCGGCCGGCATCGCGGCCCGGCTGGACGCGGCGGTCGTTCCGTGAGCGCGAGGAGTGAGCCGGTCTTGCGAGCCCCGCGGTCGCGGACGAGGGTGATGCCGTGAGGCCGGACGTGGTCTGCGTGGGCGAGACGATGGTGGTGCTCGCCCCGGCCGACGGCGGCCCGCTGGAGCACTCCGCGCGGCTGACTGTCGGTGTCGGCGGCGCGGAGTCCAACGTGGCGGGCGGGCTGGCCCGGCTCGGGCACCGCGCGGCGTGGGTCAGCCGCGTCGGCGACGACCCGTTCGGGCGGCGGGTGGTGGCCGACGTCGCCGCCGCGGGCGTGGACGTCAGCCTGGTCACCGTGGATCCGGACGCGCCGACCGGCCTCTACCTGAAGGATCCGGGGCCGGACGGCACCCGGGTGCACTACCACCGTGCGGGATCGGCCGCGAGCCGCCTCGGCGTGCCGGACCTCGCGCGTCCCGGGCTGGCCGGGGCACGCCTGCTGCACCTGTCCGGGATCACGGCCGCGCTCTCCGACACCTGTCGTGACCTGCTGGAGCACGCGCTGACCGGGCGGGCGCTGCCCGGCGCGCGGGTGAGCTTCGACGTGAACCACCGCCCGGCGCTGTGGGCCGCCGAGCGGGCCGCACCGGTCCTGCGTGACCTGGCCGACCGCGCCGACGTGGTGCTGGTCGGGTTGGACGAGGCGGCCGTGCTCTGGTCGGCGGACGATCCGGCGGCGGTCCGTGCGCTGCTGCCCGGCCCGGAGCTGGTGGTGGTCAAGGACGGGCCGGTCGGCGCGACGGCGCTGCCGCGTACCGGGCCGGCGGTGTTCGTGCCGGCGTTGCCGGTGCGCGTGGTGGAGCCGGTCGGCGCCGGGGACGCGTTCGCCGCCGGGTTCCTCTCCGGGCTGCTGCGCGATCTCGACCTGCGGTCCTGCCTGCGGCTGGGTCACCTCACCGCCGCGCCGGTGCTGACCGTGCCGGGCGACACCGCGCCGCCACCCGACCCGGAGACGATCGCGCGGGCGCTGGCGTTGCCGGACGAGGCGTGGACCGAGCAGGCGCAAGCCAGGGGAGGGAACGGGAGATGAGCGGGCACGACTTCGAGGCCCTGTTCGGCGGCGCGCGGGTGATGGTGATCCTGCGTGACCTGCCGGCCGGCGAGACGGTCCGGCTGGCGGAACTGGCCTGGGATCTCGGCATCGACGTGGTGGAGGTGCCCATCCGTACCCCGGAGGCGGTGCCGGCGCTGCGCGCCGCCGTGACGGCCGGACGGCGGCGGGACCGGATCGTGGGCGCGGGCACGGTGCGTACTCCGGAGCAGGTCCGGCAGGCGGTGGCCGCCGGGGCGGCGTTCACAGTGGCGCCCGGCCTGGACCTGGCTGTCGCCGACGCGGCGGCCGGTCTCGGCGTGCCGCACCTGCCCGGCGTGGCCACGCCGACCGAGGCGCAGCGGGCGCTCGACCACGGCCTGGTGTGGCTCAAGGCGTTCCCGGCGGTCAGCCTCGGCCCGGCCTGGTTCCGGGCGGTGGCCGGGCCGCTGCCGGAGGCCCGGTTCGTGGCCACCGGCGGTGTCGACGCCGGCAACGCGGGCGACTTCCTCGCCGCCGGGGCGCGCCTGGTGGCGGTCGGGTCGGCGCTCACCGACCCGGAGCAGCTGCCGCGCCTGGCCACGCTCGCGGCCGGCGGGCCGGTCACCTGACCGTACGGCCGGATGTGGTGGCGGTGGTCCGGATGGCCTTGACGATCGCCGGGATCGACCCGATCAGCAGCACCAGCGCCCAGATGAGTGCCACCACGGCGAACACCACGGCGCCCAGGTCGTCGAGGATGCTGACCAGGATCACCGGCACCAGGCCGTGCATGAACTGCAGCACCACCGTGCACAGCAGCGTGGTCAGCGCGAGCAGCACCAGCCCTTTGTTGCGCAGGAACCGGGGCTGGGCGGCGAGCAGCAGCCCGGCCCAGACCAGTTTGAGCAGCAGCGCCAGCCCGAGCAGCACCGCCGCGTCGTCGACCGGGAAGAACCCCCACACCGCGAGGTACGCCAGTGTGCCGAACGGCGGGGCCAGGAACAGCGACACCATCACCGTCAGCTCGACGAACGCGACGATCAGCAGGACCAGGGAGACCAGCAGCAGCACGATCGAGAAGACGAGCGTCGCCACGCCCTGCGCCCGGCCCTGCATCCGGTCGGGCAGCACCAGGCTCAGGCAGAACAGCCCGGTGGTCCAGAGCGCCACCACGTCGATCAGCGCCAGGTAGCCGACGCCCCGAGCGGACGGTTCGGACACCGCGCCGACGTCGCCCAGCTCGACGCCGAGCCGGCCGGCGCTGTCCCGCAGCGCGCCGCTCGCGTCGCCACCGCCGGTCAGCGCCGCCGCGCCCAGCTCCACGCCGACCACGAGCGCCACCGCGAGCAGCGCCAGCAGCAGGAACGGTTTGCGCAACTCACCCATGCCGCGTCTCCGTCCCGGTCAGGACCGGGCCAGCGTGACCGAACATCCGCCACCTCCCGGGCAGCGCAGGAGCACCTCGGTCTCCCGGTCCACAGCCACCTTCGCCACCGCCGGGCCGTCCGCGTCGGGCGCGACCTCGTCGGTGACTGTGACGTCCGCGCCGCCGGGTGCGGGGGCGGTCACCTCGAACGGCGTCGTACCGCGCAGCACCAGCGTGCGCAGCGCGCCCGGGTCGGCCACCCGCAGCCGGCACGCGGTGCCGAACGCGAGCGTCACCCCGTCGGCGGTGGTGGCGGGATCGGCGGCCGGGGGCAGGCACGTCACCGCCACCGTCGCCGGGTCCACCGTCCCGGTCCCGCGCCCCAGCCGGGCCAGCGCGCCCGGCCCGGCCGCCGGGTCGCCCGGGTCGTCGCGGCGCCCGGCCACCGCCACCACGTACAGCCCCACCAGCAGCACGGCCACCGCCACCAGCAGCACCTTCTGCTTCGTACTCATGGTGCCGTCTCGGTTCGCGACTGCGGGGCTCGCAACACCGGCTCACTCCTCGCGCTCACGGCCGGACGACGGGCGTGAAGCGGATCTCGTCCACCCCGGCGAAGTACCTGTCGGTGCCCTGGGTCTTGCTCACCGCCACGAGCGTCAGCTTGTGCGGGCCGCGGGTCAGCTCCACCGTGCCCACGTCCACCTCGTCGGTGCGGACCACCGTCGGACTGAACCCGAAGAACGTGTCGCCGACCTGCCGGCCGTCGACCAGCCAGATCGTGTTCGCGTAGTCGAACGAGGTGGTGCGCACGGTGGAGAACCGCCAGGTGCCGTCGGACGGCACGTCCACCTGCACGGTCACCCGGTCGCCCACGCCCCGGCCCAGGAAGAACAGCTGCGCGTCGCCGGACCACACCACGTCGCAGCAGTTCTCCTGCGCCACCACCTCCGCCTTCGCGCCGGTGGTGGACTGCACCGCGGCGCCGGAGACGAGTGTCTCCGCCTCCACCACCACCGCCCCGGCCTGCGGGGGAGCCGGGGTGTCCGGGCCGCGGGTCACGAGCCAGGCCACCACCCCGGCCACGACCAGCACCAGCGCCGCGGCTGCGGCGATCCACGGCCACGGCGCGCGCTTCGGGGGTACGACGGCCCGCACGTCGTACGTGACCCGGCCGCTGGACCGGGAGCTCTCCTCCGGTGCGGTGTTCGCCGAGTACGCGAACCCGGTCATGTCGTAGCGCCGGGGCGGCGTGCCGGGCGGTACGGCGAGCCGGACCAGGAACGACACCGACCCCTGCCCGGGCACCACCCGCTGCGGTTCGGCCACCGTGAACCAGGCCCGCTGGCTGCCCTCGCCGGGCGCCACGTCGAACACGACGGTGTCCGGCGCGGTGCCCGGGTTCGACACGGTGAACGTCAGCTCACCGGCGTTGCGGGCGTCCACTGTGAACTGTTCGGCGGCGGCGACGACTGTCCATTCGGTGGTCATGACGGCTCCTCGGGCGGATCGTGGGGCAGGGGTGCGGGGACGTGCGCCCGGCCGACCGCGCGCACCGAAGCCACCCCGGCGGCGGGCTCGGCGACGTCCGGCTCGGGCGGCCCGGGCGTGTGCGGAGGGCCCGGTTCCGGCGGCCCTGCTGGGGGCGGGCCGGTCCCGGGCGGCGTCGCGTCGGCGGGCGGGTCGGAGGGCGGGTCGGAGGGCGGGTCGGCCGGGTCCCCGGCGACGACCTCGACGGTGACCGCGGCCGGTTTCTCCGCCTCGACGATGCGGGTGACCAGCGCGAGCCGGTCGGCGGCGGCCGGTGGCACCCGCACCACCAGGTGGAACGGCCGCTCGGGCGGTTCGTCCAGCACGAACCCGGTCACGCCGGTGGCCAGCTCCAGCGCGGTCCGCATCCCGTACGGGGTGCCGCGCCACCGGGCCAGCAGCGCGCCGTGCGCGACCAGGTCCCGCAGCCGGCCCATCGGCAACGGCAGCGGCGCGTCGGCGCGGGGCGCGGCGACCACGTGGTCCATCGCCACCCAGCGCGTCAGGTAGGCCACGAACCCGTCCGGCGTCCGGTACGGCCCGAACAACGCGTCGACGTCGGCGAGCACCGCCTCGTCCGGGGCGTGCAGCGCCTCCATCACGTCCAGCAGCGCGCCCAGCACGCTGCCCGGGCCGGCGGCCCGCTGGTACGCGGCCGGTAGCAGCCGCTCAATCGCCGCTCGGCGCATCCTGCCGCACCACCTCGATGTCGTGCTCGCCGGAGCAGAGCAGCCAGGTGCCGGGGACGGTGACCACGTCGGCGGTGGCCTGGTTGGCGCTGGGCGTCCAGTCCTCGCCGTCGACGCTGCGGAACACGCCACGCTCGCCGCCGGCCAGCACCAGCCGCCCGGCGCCCGACGTGCCGGTGGGCGCGGTGGCGGCGATGGCGTCGACCGGGACGAACCGGGTCCGGTCCCGCAGCGGCAGGCCGCAGTTCACCATCACTGGCGACCACTGCGGCTGCCCGGCGAGCGTGTCCAGGCGGACCACGCCGCCGCTCTGCGTCGCGGCCAGCGCGAGCGGTCCGCTGAACGCCAGGTCCCGGCAGGTGCCGCCGATCCAGCCGGACGCCATCGACTGCCACTTCACGTCCGACTCGAACAGCCGGGTGCGGTGGCAGCCCTGACCGGGCTTCTTCGGGTCCGGTTCGCCCGCGCCGCACCACAGCAGCGTGGCCGGGCCGTCGTACTGGACGGCGAGCACCCGGTTGTCCACGTTGGCGAGGCCGACGTGGGCGAACGTGCCGGGCCGTCCCGCAGCGGTGGACAGGTAGACCCCGAATCCGGCCTGCGCGGCCACCGCCACCCCCGGCGCGCCGCGCTCGGAGACGAACGAGCGCACCGCGTAGAAGCCCCGGTCGGCGTCGGCCGGGTCTACCAGGATCTGCAACGGCACCGCGCCGGGCAGCAGTGGCACCTCGTACAGGCCGGTGTCGGTGGCCAGCAGCAACGCGCCGGTGCCGTCCCGGTCGATCCAGGCCAGGTCGCGTACGCCGGAGTCGAGGTCGGTCAGCAGCGTCCACGTCTCACCCAGGTCGGTGCTCAGCCGGACCCGGGAACCGCCGGCGTCTCGGGTGGTCACCACCGCCACCGAACCGGCCCGGGGCACGACGCCGGGGCGTACCGGGGCGGGTGCGGGCACCACCCGCACCACGGTCTCGTCGTCGAACCGGCCGGCCGGTTCCCAGCCCGCGCCGGCGTTGGTGGAGCGGAACAGCACCGGGCCGCCGCCCGCGTACCAGGTGTCGGCCTGGTACTGGTCCACCGCCACGGTGCGCACCTGCGCGTCCGGCGCCTCGTCGACCACGAACCGCACCGACTCGACGTAGCGCACGCCCGGCTCGGCGTGCTCCAGCATCCGGTAGACGTTGGAGGCGCGCAGCGGCTCGCCGAACGCCCAGCCGGCCGGGTTCAGCGGCGTGGGCAGCGGGCTGAGCGTCTGGTGCAGCCGGTCGTGGATGCGGCGGCGCACCGCGTCCACGTCCTCCTCGCGGCGCACCACCACCCGCGCCTGGATGGACACCGCCTTGTAGCGCGCCCAGCCCGCGCGCACCGCCGTACCCAGGGCGCGGCGCCGCTCCAGGTCGGCCTCGACCCGGCGGCGGGCCTCCTCCACCTCGTGCTCGCGCAGCACCGCCACCGGCAGCCGCCCGCCCGGACGGGCCGCCTCCGGCACGTACGGCACCAGCACCACCTCGACCTCGCCGGGCCGGGCGAAGCTGTAGACGGCGGCCCGGGTGAACGCCCGCGCCCGCGCCACCGCACCGGAGCCGGTGGCCAGGATCTCGAAGTCCCGGGCGGTCACCGCGCGCTGCTGGGCGAAGAACTCGTACGGCCCGCGCGCCAGCACCGACTCCAGCGACTCCAGTTCCCGTCCGCCGGTGGCCGGCTCCGGGTTGTCCACCTTCACTCCCGGCAGCGGGTCGCGCAGGCTGGTCAGCACGCCCGCCGCGACGTTGCCGGCCGGGCCGCCGCCGCAGCGGTACCAGAGCCGCACCTGCCGCCCGGCCGCCGGCACCGCCGCCACCGTGGTCGCCCCGGCCACCCCCTCGACGGCCGGGGCGCCCCCGGCCGGGCGCAGGTCCAGCGCCGGGGCGAACGTGACCACCCCGGAGGCCCGGTCCACCAGGTAGACCTTCGCCTGCGGGCCGACACCGGCGAAGCTGTCCACCGGCCGCCAGATCTCGTACGTGCGCCCCTCGTGCTCCCGGGCCGCGGCACCCAGCTCCACCGAGCCGGCCGGCACCTCCACGCCGAGTAGCAGGTCCAGCGCCTCGGTGGTACGCGTCAGCGGCGCGCGTGCGGCCCGGAACACCTGACCGGGCTGCCCGGTGCCGGTGCCCAGCAGCTCCGCCTCGACCGGTTCGCAGTGGTGCACGCGTACCGTCGCAGTGGTCTCGCCGGCGGGCAGCACCGCCGGTTCGGTGGTCACGAAGACGACCGGCCGGGGGTCCGCGCCGCGGGCCGCGGCGACGCGGGTGCCGGCCGGCACCCGCACCGGACCGCGGTCCGGGCCGGTGCGGGTCAGGCGCACGTCCGCCCAGGCCGCCGCCGGTGGGTGCCGGGTGACGCCGAGCAGGTTCAGGAACGCGACGTACGCCTTCTCCGGCAACTGGTTCAGCCGGTAGATCATCACCTCGGTGAGGTAGGCGAACGCCTCCAGCAGCGCCATGCCCGGGTCGTGCGCGGACAGGTCGGTCCAGTCCGGGCAGGATCGGGCGATGCGTTCCCGCGCCTCGGTGACCAGGTCGAGGAAGGCGCGGTCGTCCAGGTGCGGCACCGGCAGCGTCATGGCGTGCCCTCCTCGTCGGGGGTTTCCTCGTCGGCGGGCAGCAGGTCGACCGAGAACACGAGGTGGCCGGGGGAGAGGCTGGCCCGGACCCGGTAGTCCAGCCGGATCACCAGGCGCCACGGGTCGTCCGGGTCGGGACCGGCGTCCACGTCCAGCACCTCGATCCGGGGCTCCCAGCGCCGGATCGCCTGCCGCACGTAGTGGATCGCCAGCCCGGCGGTGGTGTCGTCGTTGGGCGCGAAGACCAGCCGGTGCAGCCGCGACCCGTACCCGGGACGCATCAGCCGCTCCCCGGGCGTGGTGGACAGCAGCAGGTACAGCGCCTGGCGTACCGTCTCGTCGCCGTCGGTCATGGCGAGCCCGCCGGCGGCGGTGAGCGCGAGACCACCGGCGCGGCCGGCGTCGAAGCCGGCGCCGACGAAGCGGAAGGCCCTCATGCGTCCGTCCCCAGGAAACCCTGCCGCACGTCGCGGACCTGGTGGTGCACGGTGCCCGGCGGGGTGCCGTCGGTGAGGCCGTCCAGGTGCGACAACACCACCGGCTGCCGGTCCACCCGCACCCACGTGCTGTAACCCACAGTGACGGTCAGCGTGTGCAGGCACGGTTTGATCGTCGGGCCGTAGTTGGGGCAGGCGGTGACGTCGCGCCCCTCCGGGTCGGGCCGCACCAGCACCGGCACGCCCCGCACCGTCACCCAGTCCTGCGACGGGCGGTTGCGCACCCGTCCGTCGTGCCCGCAGGTGATCAGCGAGTCGCGGTGGATCCAGCGCATCAGCCACCTCCGGCGGAACGGGCGAGCGTACGGGCCTGCGCGGCGGCGGTCTCGGCGTCCTCGACCGCCGGGGCGTGCAGGAAGTCGACGGTGCGGCCGCGTACCACGACGGCCCGGCCGGGCGCGGAGAGCACCAGGTCACCCGCCGCGTGCACGGTGGTCAGCTCGGGACGCAGCTCGACGAAGCTGCCCGCGTCGGTGGCCAGCCGCAGCGTCCGCCCGTCGTCGTCGATCACGATCGACTGGCCGGTGCCGGTCCGCATCGACCAGCGGCGCGAGCGCCCGGACACGATCCCCGCGTCGTACGGCTCGACCGCGCCGAACAGCGAACCGAGCACCACGCCCGAGGCCGGCTCGCCGCCGGGCAGCGCCACCAGCACTGTGTCGTCCGGGTCGGGCAGCGCGACGATCCCCTTGCCCCGGCCCGCGCCCGGGCAGAGCACCGCGAGCCAGCCGGCGTCCAGATCGCCGTACGCCGGGAGCGTCACCCGGGCCCGCCCCAGCCCGTCCGGGTCGTCGATGTCGGTGACGGTGCCGAGCGTGACAGTGGCCGCCGGGGGCGCGGCCGACGGCGGCGGGCCGGGCGGCGCCGTGGAGAACCGGGTCAGGTGCCCGTCCGCGTCCACCGTGTGCACCACCTCGGTGAGCACGTACACCCCGGCGACCGGCTCCGGGACACCGGCGAGGGCGATCCGCCGGCCCGGCCGCAGCGCCGGGTCGCCCTCCGCGGTGCCCTCGGCGGTGACCAGCGCCGCGACCCGGGCGTCCAGCCCGGCCTGAGCCAGCGCGGCCAGCTCGTCGTCGCTGCGCCCGGGCTGGTCCACAGCGGTACGCACACCGTCCGCGCCGACGCCGCCCGGGGCCGGGCGCAGCGGGATGCGCCGCCCGCTGCGCGCCTCGCCCGACCGCTGGCCCAGCGGCTCCGCGCGCTGCGGATGCCAGCCGAGTACGGCGCACTCCGCGCCCGCCCGGTCCAGGTTCTCGGTGACCCGCAACGCGTGCACCGTCTCGCCGAGCGTCAACGGCAGCGGCTCCCCGTACCCGTCCAGCGTGAACAGCCGCAACCGGTCACCGTCGACGCCCAGGTGCAGCCCGGCCCGCCCGGCCACCTCGCACAGCAGGTCCAGGTCGGTGTGCCGGTGCTGGAGCAGCCGGTCCAGGCGCGGCCCGTCGTCCTCGGCCGCCACGCTCAACCCCAGCCCGGCGCACAGCTCACCGGCCAGCTCGGCGGCGGTCACCGACTCGAACACCCGCAGCTCCTGCCGCTTGCGCAGCCGGTGCAGCGGGTCGTACGCCCGGATCCGCGCCAGCGCCGCGCCGTCACCGGCGTACTCCCGCTCGACGGCCGTCACCTCGCCGGTGAACAGCGCCTCCGACTGCCCGTCGAGCCGTACGTCGACTGTGGCGCCGGGGCGTACCGGGGGGTCGAGCGGGCCCGCGCCGGGCGCGGCGGTGAGCGTCAGCTCGCACTGCGCCGGCCGGTCCAGGCGGGCGGCGACGCGGATGCCACGCAGCCGGGCCGGGTCGGCGAGCGGCCTCCCGTCGATCGTGACCAGGGCGGCCCGGCTCACGGCGCACACCCGGCGGTCGCTGGCCGCGCGGCGCTTCTTGTCGCGTCGCCGCTCAGGGGAGTCGTGTTCGCGGGGGCGGGGTGGCGCGGGGCGCCGGTCGCGTGGCCGGTCACGGGGTGCCTCCCGTGGTGACGGCGTCCGGCGGGACGGTGGCGGCGCCGACCGGCGGAACGGCGAGCGCGGTGCCGGCCGGCACGGTCAGCGGGTCGGTGATCCGGTTGTGCTCGGCGAGCAGCCGCCACCGCAGCGGCGAGCCCAGCGCGTCGTGGGCGAGCAGGTCGAAGCGGACCCCGGACCAGCCCGGCTCGGCCGCGCCGTCGGCGGCGGCCACCACCGCCGACCCGGGCGCGACAGCGGGTGTGCTCGCCGCCGCCAGCTCCTCCTCGAACCCGGCGCGCGCCGCCTCCGCGCCCTCCGCGACGCGGACCAGCTTCAACCGCAGCCAGGACCGCCGGGGCGTACCGGTGAGGGTGAACGCGTCGAAGCGTTCCGCGATCGCGGTGATCACGCCGGGGACGTTCCAGGTCTTGCCCCAGACCAGGCGGACCAGCGGCGGGCGCAGCCAGCCGTGCTCGACCGCCGAGTTCTCGGCGAGCATCCACAGCGGCCGGGTCAGCGCGCGGACGTCCTCGGGCCGGGCCGGCGACTCCACGAAGTCGACGTCGAACAGCAGATCCAGGACCAGTTCGGTACGCCCGCCGCCGGTGAAGACGAGCGGATCGTCGGCCAGCCCGGCGCCGGTGAGCGGCCCGTCCGGCCCGCCGCGCGGGCGTACCCCGGCCAGCCGGGTCACCTGCACGGTCTCCGGGTTGAGCAGGCAGTCGACCCGGGTGCCGGACTCGTCCACGAGGAAGGCGACGCGCTCCATCAGTCACCCGCCTGTTCCCGGTCCAGCCGGGCCGTGTCACTCCACGGGGTGGCCCGCGTCGCCGGGGTCCACCACGCCGGTTCGCCCGGTAGCGCCGGCCACGGATCCGCGCTGCCGTCGGTCGCCCGGGCCGCGCCGGTCGGGTTCGTCGCCGGGGCCGGGCCGGCGTCGTCCGGCAGCGCCGGCCAGGGGCCGCCGGGCGTGGGCCGCGCGGGTCGCTGCCCCGGTCGAGCCCGGGAATCGCCGCCGGGGGCCGGGTGACGCCCGTTCGGGTACGGCGAGCCCGCGGCCCGCCCCGGGTCGTCTCCGGCCCGTCCCTGCCACCCGTGCGGTGAGGCGGCCGCGAACAGGAGCGGGAGTACGTCGTCCCGAGCGGGCGACGGTTCCGTCCCGGGGTCGTCGGCCCGGCGCCGTTCCCGGCTCCGGTCGGCCCGAGCGCGCCGCGTGAGGGCGTCCGCCCGATCCACGCCGAGGCCGGGCCACCCCGTGGCCGGTGACTGCCGGTCCGGTCCGCCCGACGTCGGTGTGCCGGGTGATCCGGCCGTGCCCGTGGCGCGTGATCCGGCCGTCTCCGTGCCGCCGGTGGTGCGCGCTGTACGCGCCGACCCGGCCGCATCAGTCGAACCGGCCGTGTCCGACCTGCGCGCTGTGCCCGGCGTTCGTACCCCTCCCGGTGTGCCCGCCGATCCGGTCACGTCCGCGTCGGCTGCCTTCGTCGGCCGGCCCGGCCCTGTCACGTACCGGGATGCCGGCGTGAGGCCAGGCGCCGCGACGGTGTCGGGCCCTGCGTCATAGCGGCTGAAGGCGGCACCGGCCGCCGGTGCCGAAGGCCCGGCTTCGGCCGATCCGCTTCTCGCCCTCGCCCGTCCCGTTCCGTTCCCCGCACCGGCCGGCCCGTTCCCTGCACCGGCCGGCCCGCTCCCTGCACGGGCCGGTGCGCTTCCCGGACCGTTGCATGTAGACGCCGTCCGAGTCGGTCCTGCGCCGGCACGGCTCGCTGCTACGCCTGGCCCGGCCGATCCCGGCGTCCCGCCGTCGACCCCCGCCGGCTCCCGGCTCCCAGCTCCCGGAACCCCCGTCCCGCCGAACGGGACGCCCTGGAGATCTTGGTAGGAAATGGCCCCTATGGGGGCCGTTTCGTACCAAGATCTCGACGACGAACCGGGATCGGCCCCGTGGGGATAGCGCGTTCGGGAACGGGGTGTGCCGAAGCGGTCGGCCAACAGCGCCTTCCATCCTCGCCACAACCGGCCCATCCCGCGTCGGCCCGGCTCGCCCCGTCGTGTCCGCGTCTGGTCCGGGCTGCCGTTCGCGGACGGGTCGGTGAGAAGTCCGGGCTCGACGGGGGACGGGGGCGGAGGCAGGTCGCGCAGGAGGCCGGGGGCGTGCGCCGCGACCAGGCGCCGCCAGTGCTCGGGCGGCTGACCGGGAGGACGCGACACATCCTCCGGTGAGCCCGGTGAGCCCGGTGAGCCCGGTGAGCCCGGTGCGTCCGGCGACCCCGGTGCGGACAACCGATCGGCGGTGGCCCGCAACGCGCGGGCCAGCCGGTCACGCGGTCGCCGGGGCGGCGGCACCGCCGGCCTCCAGCTCCAGGCCCTCGTACGCCAGGGTCAGCGCCTCGATGGCGATCTCCTGCGACAGCGTGTTCAGGTGCGCGCCCCGCCACCGGGTCGGCCAAGCGTTGATCATGTTCCAGCGCAGCACCTCGGCGGTGCCGGCCGGGTCCAGCAGCACCACCGACACGTTGCGCCGGTTGACGGTGCCCTTGGCGGCCGCGTTCACCCAGTCCCACAGCTCGCGTGAGCTGGTCAGGCCGAAGTGGAGGGTGACCGGGGCGTACTCGACCTGGCCGGGCACGGCCCGGATGCGCTCGTTGCCCGCCTCCCGGTACGACAGCGCCGGTATCGCCACCTCGAAGCCGCTGACCTCGGTGAAGTGCCCGTTGGTGATGCCGTTGATCAGCAGTTTGAAGTGGTACGCCCGGTACGGGTCGACGGGTGCTCCGGGCTGCGGGGTGGCCGTGGTGGGCATGTCAGCCTCCGATCGTCTCGGTCTCGGTGCCGCCGGCCCACTGGCTCAGCTTGAACACCACGAACTCCGCGGGCTTGACCACCGCGATGCCGATGTGGGCCACCACCATCCCGGCGTCGCGGACGTCGGCCGGGTTGGTCTCCTCGTCGCACTTGACGAAGAACGCCTCCTCGGGCGTACGGCCGAGCAGCGCGCCGTCACGCCAGACCCGGGTGAGGAACGCCCCGATGTCGCGGCGGATCGAGCGCCACAGCGTGAAGTCGTTCGGCTCGAACACCATCCAGCGGGTGCCGTTGGCGATGGCCTGCTCGATGGAGATGGACAGCCGCCGCACGTTCAGGTAGCGCCACTCGCTCGCCTCGGCGGCGAGCGTACGGGCGCCCCACAGCCGGATCCCTTCCCCGGCGAAGAAGCGGATCACGTTGACGCCCTTGGGATTGAGCACGTCGTGCTCCGGCCGGGTCACCCGGTACGCGAGGTCGACGGCACCGCGTACCGGCTCGTTGGCCGGTGCCTTGTGCACGCCGCGCAGCGCGTCGGTGCGGGCCCAGATGCCGGCGACGTGCCCGCTCGGCGGGGTGAGCACCAGGTCGCCGCTGAGCGGGTCGCGGACCCGGATCCACGGGAAGTAGAAGGTGGCGTAGTCCGACTGCCGGGGCCGGTCGCCGCCGGTGCCGGGCGGCTCGCCGTCGCCGTCGCCCGGCGTACCCTCGGCGGGCTTGTCGGCCGACCCGGCCGACCCGGCCGACCCGGCCGACCCGGCCGACCCGGCCGATGCGGCGGACCCGGCCGAACCGGCGGACCCGGCCGACCCGGACCTGGGCGGCTTGCCGGGCGTGGCGACGCGGGTGAGCCGCGAGACGTCGGTGACCTCCGGCGGCGGGTCGCAGATCGCCACCATGGTGCGCAGCCGCTCGGCCGTGCTGATCAGTGCTTCGTGCGAGACCGGGTCGTGGTAGCCCGGCGCGGCCAGGATGGAGATCTCGTCGATCGCCTCCAGCAGTTGCAGGCCGCCGCGCCGTCCGCCGGTGCCGGTGAGCTGGCCGCCCTCGCCGACGTTGACGATCCAGCAGCGGGTGCCGCCGTTGTCCAGGAAGCCGAACACGGCGCGGGCCAGCGGGGTGCTCTCCAGATGCTCGCCGTCGGCGTACAGCCGCAGGAACTCGGTCCAGCTGTTCACCGCCAGCGCCTCGCCGACGTGGGCGCCGCGGTCGGGCGCGATCCCGACGAACGCGGCGGTGCTCATGCCGACCGGCCCGATCGGGCGGGCCCCGCTGGGCACCTCCTCGACGTAGATGCCGGGGGAGAAGTAGGTGGGCATCGGTCCTCCTCGGGACGTCAGTCGGGGGCGCGGACGACGATCAGGCCGTCGCCTTCCGGATCGAGTTCGGCGGTGTGGACGCGCCCCGCGCCGGTGAGCCGGATCCGCACCGGGGCGTCCGGCGCGTCGGGGTCGTGCGGGACGCCGACCAGCCGGAACCGCCCGGCGGCGTCGGTCTCGGTGGCCTGGGCGGCGCCCACCAGCTCCACCCGGACGGCGGCGAGCGGCTGGTCCTGCGGCCCGACCACCCGCCCGTCGAGCGTGCGCATGCCGAGCTGCCGCAGCCGCAGCGGCTGGCGTACCGGTGGCGCGACCGGGACCGGCCGTTCCACCCGGGCCGGCGCGTCCAGCAGCAGCGCGGGCCGGGGCGCCACGCCGAGCGCCCGCCACAGCGCCGGGTCGCCGGCGGCCAGCACCAGCTCCGGCCGGCCCGCCGTGGTGGCGGCGGCGAGCACCCGGTCCAGCGCGGGCAGCGCCGCCGGCCCGCCGCCGGCGACCAGCAGGCGGACCACGAACCGGTACGGCTCGCGCGTCGCGCCGCCGGTCGCGGTCTGCCGGGCCGGCCGCAGCTCCAGCGGCCAGACCGTGAGGCCGCCGTCGGGGTCGTCGCGCGGCGGACCGACCGGTACGGGCTCACCCGCGGCCCCGGCCAGCCAGCTCGCGACGTCCGCGACGGCCGCCTCGATCGCGCCGGTCATCGCGGTGGCGTCCCCTGGATGCGGTACGCGATGGCCTCGTTCCACACGTGCGGGTAGACGCCGATCTCGAAGTATCGGGTGAACCGGTTGATCGGCGCGTTGGTGTGGTCGTGCCAGAGCAGCCACACCGGGGCGACTGTGAACAGCACGTAGTTGAGCGCCACCAGCGGCAGGTAGAACGGGCCGAGCAGCCGGGCCTGGAACACGTGCACGTCCTCGTGCCGCTGGATGCCCGGGCTGGACCCGGCGCAGACCGTGCCGATGGTGGTGGCGTACCGGGGGGAGACGCCCTCGACGACGTTGACCCGGCCGCTGCCGGCCGAGACGACCCGGTCGAGCTGGTGGCCGAAGACCAGGTGCAGCGCCAGGAACAGCGCCCCGGCGAACGTGTTGAGCAGGCTCCAGGTGTGGTCGACGACGAAGAGGAAGATCCCCTTCGGGTCGGCGCCGTACGTGCCGGCCGAGGCGGACGCCCAGCCGAACGGCGCGCCGAGCAGCAGTCCGACGACCGCGCCGACCAGCAGGCCGACGGTGCCGGCGGCGAGTTGCCCGAGTGCGGCGCCGAAGACGACCTGGACGGCCGCGCTGAGGATGCCGAAGATCATGGGGTCACCTCTCTCAGACCCAGGAGCGGACGAAGCGGGGCTCGTGCCCCTGGGCGAGCTGGGTCGGCGACGCCTGCGTCGCCTGCCGGTTGCCCGGGGGGAGCTGGTTGACGCCGAGCGCGGCGGAGAAGATCACCAGCCCGTTGAAGAACGCGATGACCCACTTCTCCGGGCCGGCCTCGGTGGCGAACGCGGCGGTCAGGTACGACAGCAGGAGCGCGAAGCCCAGCGCGATCCACTTGCGCGCCTTGTCACCGCTCGGGCCGATCAGCCCGCCGATGACGTTGGTGGCGAGCAGGGTGGCGGCGCTGGCGCCGGTGAGGCTGCCCAGGGCGGCCCAGGTGAAGAGATCGTTCACGGCGATCCCCCTCTTTCCACTGTGCGGTGGTGCGGTCGGGGTGGGTGGTGCGGCGGCGTCCGGGGCGTACCCCGGGGTCCGCCCGGTGTGTGGTGGGCCGCCGGCGCGGGCGCCGTCGGTGGTCGGAGGGTCCGGCCGGGCTCAGGCCGGCGGACCGGCGGGCGGTGCGGGCGCGGCCGGGGCGCCGGGTGCGGGCGGGGCGCCGGTGCCGGCCGGGGCCGGACCGGTGGGCGTCGCCGCGGCTGGAGCGGCTCCGTGGGAACGCCGCCGCAACAGCAGCGCCACCGCGACGGCGACGACCAGCAGCACGACGACCACGCCGGCGACGACCGGCAGCCAGGGGAAGGAACCATTCCCGGTCACCACCGCGGCCGGGCTGGTGGCGGGCGGCGGGGGCGCCTGGGCGACGGCACGCAACTCGGCCGGCTTCGGCTGGTTGGCGACCACCTTCCAGCTGACCGAACGCCCGGTGATCGTGCCGTTGGTGTCGAGCACCCGGCCGGGGAACGTCACCGAGATCTCGAACTCCATCAAGGTCATGAACGCCTGCTGCTGGCGCGGATCCTGCTGGCCGAACTTGCCGCCGTATTTCTTCGGGTCCAGCGGGAGCGAGAAGCGATAGAGATCTTCGTCCCGAACAAGATTCACGCTTTCACTCGTGAATTGCGCCAGCGGTGTTTTCCGGTACGTGATCTGAATGCCGTACGAGGTGGCGTCCTCGTACCGGGTCTCCGCCCCGGGCGGAAGTGAGGGAATGTTCGGCCGCAGTTCGGCGAACGCCACCGCCGGGTCCGGGTTCCGCTGCTTGAGCACGGACTTCGGCGCGGTGAGCAGGAGCTGACCGGAGACGGTGTCGTCGTCGTTCACGGTCAGCCCGAGGTTGAGCTGCATGCAGCCGCTCAATATCGCCACGAGGGCGAGACACACCGCGAGGCCGAATGCCCGGCTGCGGCGGAGTCTCGTATTCATGCGGCAAGTGTGAGCGCCCGCGCCGGGCGCGACAGTCAGCGATCAGCCGCCTTCGTGTCGCCGATCTTACCCGCCGTCTCTCCCATTCGGCCGACCCGCGGAAACCGCCGCGCTCGATATTCTGGAGTTTTGTGCGCGGGCGCTTTCACCGGTTGTCCGCCGGCACGATCCGGAAGACCGGAACACCGGCGGCGACCCGGGCGAAGTCGGCGAGCGGGGCGTGCCGGTCCACCGGCACGTGCGCCCGGGCGCCCGGGGCGAGCGCCAGGTGCCGGCGCAGGACCGGTGGCCGCTGCGCCACCGGCACCTCGACCAGCCGGACCGGCTCGCGGCCGCGACGGCGCAGCACGACCCGCCCGCCCGCAGCGCGCACGTTCGCCACCCAGTTGGCCCGATCGCCCAGCATCGACACGACGTACCGCTCGCCGTCGAGGTCGGCGACCACGATCGGCACCGAGACGGTCCGGCCGGTGCGGCGGCCCGGCACCTCCATCGTCACCCAGTGCCGCGGGGCGAGGCCGGCGCCGTACTGCCAGGCCGACAGCGCGTTCATCATCCGGGCCAGCCGGTTCGGCCGGCCGCCCCGGTACATCCATCTGGTGGGTCGCCACCGCCGCATCGGAAACTCCCTTCCCCGCCCTCCATTAGCGGACGGCGCGGGGGCGACGGCCAGGGCCGGCCGGCCCGGACGGGACCGGGCCGAGTGGCCGGTCAGGCGCTCTCGCGGGTGACCAGCGTCGACGGGAACGCGGTGCTCGGGGCGGCCGGCGCGCGCGTCAGCACGGCCGTGGCCGCGGCGGCGGCGATCCGGTCGACCGGGTGGGTCGCGGTGGTCAGCGGCGGGCTGCTGATCGCCGCGTACGGCAGGTCGTCGAACCCGGCCACCGCCACGTCGTGCGGCACCCGCACGCCGCGCCCGCGCAGCGCCGCGATCACGCCGAAGGCGGTGGCGTCGCTGGCCGCGTAGACCGCGTCGGCGTCCGGCCACCGGCGCAGCGCCTCCAGCGCCGCCCGGCCGCCCCGTGCCGTGGTGAAGTCGCCGGTGACCAGCCGCTCCGGCGACCCCGACTCCCGCATCAGCTCCCGGTACGTGGTGACCGACCGCTCGGCGCAGCTCAGCCAGCGCGGACCGGTGACCATGACGATGCGGCGCCGGCCGGTGGCGTACAGGTGGCGTAGCACCTCGCCCGCGCCACCGGCGTTGTCGACGTCGAACGACGGCACCGTCGGCGAGCCCTGACCGATCGAGACGACGCGGCCGCGCAGCCTCGGCGGCACCGCGTCCAGCGCCGCCTGGGTCGTGTTGACCAGAATCACGCCGCACACGCCCCGGTCCGCGCCGAGCCGGGCCAGCCCCGACGGGTCGGCCAGCGGCAGCCACTCCAGCGCCACGCCGACGCCGTGCGGCGCGCACACCCGCGACGCCGCGCTCACCACCCGGTGCACGTACGGGTCGTCCAGCACCGTGTCGTCGCGGCCCACCACCGCCACCACCAGGCGTACCCCGGCCCCGCGCACCAGCGCCCGGGCCGCGAGGTCCGGTACGTAGTCGAGGCGCTCGGCGGCGGCCCGCACCCGGGCACGGGCGTCCACCGAGGTGAACCCGTAGCCGCCGAGCACCCGGGAGGCGGTGGCCCGGGACACCCCGGCGTCGCGGGCCACGTCGTCGAGCGTGGCGGGACGTGCGGTCGGCGTACCCATGCCCGCATCATGCCTGCTCCGGCGCGGATGGGCGAAGCCATAACGGCGCTTGTGGTGGAAGCGCTCTCAGGTGTGCGATTGTCGTCGGGATCAGACGGGGGAAGGGATCACCGCACCGTGAGCAGCACCATCGACGCACCGGCCGGGAAGCGGCCACCGGCGCCCCGGGCGGTGCTGACCGCCCGCAACGGCGTGGCCGTCGTCTTCGCCCTCAACGGGCTCGCGGTGGCGAGCTGGTTCTCCCGCGTCCCGGCTGCCCGCGAGGCGCTCGACCTCACGCCGAGCCGGCTCGGGCTGCTGCTGCTCTGCGTGTCGGCGGGCTCGCTGCTGGCCATGCCGACCGCCGGCCTGGTCACGCAGCGGCTCGGGCCGACGCGCACGGTGAACGTGTCGGTGGTGCTGGTCTCGCTCGGCCTGACCGTGGCCGGTCTGTCCGCCAGCCTGGCCGGCTCGGTCGTCGGGGTGGGGCTCGGCCTCGCCGCGTTCGGCTTCGGCTCCGGCATGTGCGACGTGGCGATGAACGTCGAGGGCGCCGCGGTGGAGAAGCGCCTCGGCTACACCATCCTGCCCCGGTTCCACGCCGCCTGGAGTCTCGGCTCGGTGGCCGGGGCCGGGCTGGGCGCCGGCGCCGCCCGGCTGGACGTACCCGTCGGGGTGCACCTGCCGGTCCTGTCCGTGCTGGTCCTGGCCGGCACGCTGGTCGGCGCCCGGGCGTTCCTCGCCGCACCGGCCGAGGGGGCCGGCGACGGGGAGCCGGCGGCCCGGCGGCGGGCGCTGCTGGCCGCCTGGCGCGAGCCCCGCACCCTGCTGATCGGGTTGCTCGTGCTGGTCATGGCGTTCACCGAGGGCAGCGCCAACGACTGGCTCGCGGTGGCGTTCGTCGACGGGTACGGGGTCGACGAGGCCGTCGGCGCCGCCGTGTTCGGCGTGTTCGTGGTGGGCATGACGCTCGGCCGCACCGTCGGCACCGTCGCCATCGACAGGTGGGGGCGGGTGCCGGTGCTGTACGCGACCATCGCGACGGCGTCGGCCGGCGCCGCGCTCGCCGTGCTGGCCGGGTCCGGCCCGCTCGCCGTGGCCGGCGTGGCGCTGTGGGGCATCGGCGCGTCGCTCGGCTTCCCGGTCGGGATGAGCGCCGCCGCCGACGACGAGGACAGGGCCGCGGCCCGGGTGAGCGTGGTGGCCGTGATCGGCTACACCGCCTTCCTCGCCGGCCCGCCGCTGCTCGGCTTCCTCGGCGACCACTTCGGCGTGCTGTCCGCGCTCGGCGTGGTGCCGCTGCTCCTGCTGCCCACGCTCGCGCTGGTGCCGGTGCTGCGAGAACGCGCCGCCGCGCCCGACGCGCAGGCCGGCGCCCCGGCGGCGAAGGTCGGCTGAGCCGGCCCAGCCGACTCCCACCGCGCTCCCAGCCGCCTGCCAGACGGGCGTGCTGCACTGGAGCGAACGCGAGGAGAGGAGGCGGGCATGGGCTGGTTCAGCCGCCGGGCCGCCGACCCGACGACGCCCACGAAGCTCGACCGCGAGGCGACCAAGGAGGACCTGGCGCAACTGGAGGCGTTCGTCACCAGCCGGAGCGGGGTCGAGTTCTACCTGGAACCGGAGACCACCGCCACCGACACCACAGTCGTCGCCATCGCGCACGACGGCGAGTGGATCCGCCGCCGTACCGGCTCGCCCCGGGTCGCCGGCAGGATCGCCCAGAAGCACGCGGTGCCGCTGTACGAGGCGGCCCGCACCGGCTACCCGGAGCGGATGCGGGCGTGGAACCGGGCCCACCCGGAGCGCCGGGCCCGCTGACCGGCGCCGGTCAGCCGGTCAGCGTGGTGACGACCGCGTAGCCCAGGAACGCCGCACCGAGCCCCGCGACCACACTGAGCGCCACATTCGCGTACGCGAGGCGGCGCTCGCCGGTGCGGGCCAGGCGAAACGTCTCGTAGCTGAGCGTGGACCAGGTGGTCAGCGCGCCGCAGAAGCCGGTGCCGACCAGCGCGGTCACGGCCGGGCCGACGGGCGCCGCGAGCAGCCCGCCGAGCAGCACCGACCCGGCCAGGTTGACGGTGAGCGTGCCCCACGGGAACGGCGAGCCGTGCCGGGCCTGCACCGCCCGGTCGGTCAGGTAGCGCAGCGGCGCGCCGATCGCGGCGCCGAGTGCGATCAGCAGGACCGTCATCGGTCCGCCCCGTGCCGGGCGCGCAGCAGCGCGACGGTCATCGTCGGCTCCCGTTCCGGGCGCGCAGCAGCCGGGCGGTGACCGCGTCCCCGGCCGCGACCGCCGCCAGCGCGGCGAGCACCGTCGCGGCCAGGTAGGCGCCCGCCGTACCGGCCGCGCCGTCGGTCAGCAGCCGCTGCGCGTCGACCGCGTACGCGGAGAACGTGGTGAACCCGCCGAGCCCGCCGACGCCGAGGAACGGCCGGGTCAGCGGGTGGGCCCGGCGGGCAGCGAGCACCGCCATCAGCACGCCGATGAGCAGGCAGCCGGTGACGTTGACGGCGAACGTGGCCCAGGGGAAGCCGCCGGGCTGGTGCGGCACGGCGGCCTGGGCGCCGGCCCGGGCCAGCGCGCCGAGCACACCGCCGGCGGCGATCACGCCGAGCACCGCCGCCGGGTGCGCGGGCAGTTCCGCCCGGTCCGCCGGTACGCGCAGGTCGACGTCCGGATCGACGCGGGGATCGGACACGGCACCTCCCACCAGGACTCGTCACTGGCAGGGACCGTTGGCGACGTCGCGGTTCTCCCGGCACCCGCCGGAACGGCGGGCCCCACCGCCACCGAGAGCATAACCCCGCCCCGCCCTCGCCCCGCCCGCCCTCGCCCTTGTCGACCTTGCAGGTTCGGCCCCGGCATACCGGACATCCGCGGCACCCGAGGGGCGGCAACTGCAAGATCGCGGGGGAGAGGAGGGGAGGAGGGAGGGGCGGGCGTACGGTGGGCGGCAGCGCCCGGCGCGGCGGCGTCCGGGGCCCCTCGTGCCAGGAGGTCACCGTGGAGGAGCGCACGCCCCGTCCGGACGAGCTGGATCCCGTCGAGCGGATCGGCGTCGACGAGCTGCGCGCGCTGCAACTGGACCGGCTGCGGCACTCGCTGCGGCACGCGTACGACAACGTGCCCCACTACCGGCGCGCGTTCGACGACGTCGGCGCGCACCCGGACGACCTGCGTGAACTGGCCGACCTGGCCCGCTTCCCGTTCACCACGAAGGCGGAGCTGCGGGAGAACTACCCGTTCGGCATGTTCGCGGTGCCCCGCGAGCGGGTCGCCCGGCTGCACGCCTCCTCCGGCACCACCGGCCGTCCCACTGTGGTCGGCTACACCCGCGCCGACCTGGACACCTGGGCGAAGCTGATGGCCCGCTCGATCCGGGCCGCCGGGGGCCGCCGCGGCGACCGGGTGCACGTCGCGTACGGCTACGGGCTGTTCACCGGCGGCCTCGGCGCCCACTACGGCGCCGAGGAGCTGGGCTGCACGGTCGTCCCGGTCTCCGGCGGCATGACCGAGCGCCAGGTGATGCTGATCCGCGACCTCGAACCGGAGGTCGTCATGGTGACGCCGAGCTACATGCTGGCCATCGTCGACGAGATGGAACGTCAGGGCGTCGACCCGCGCGCCACCTCGCTGCGGGTGGGGATCTTCGGCGCCGAGCCGTGGACCGAGGACATGCGCCGCGAGCTGGAGCAGCGCCTGGACATGCACGCGCTCGACATCTACGGCCTGTCCGAGGTGATGGGGCCGGGTGTGGCGGTCGAGTGCGTGGAGACCAAGGACGGCCTGCATCTCTGGGAGGACCACTTCTACCCGGAGATCATCGACCCGGTCACCGGGGAGGTGCTGCCCGACGGAGAGCGGGGTGAGCTGGTGCTGACCTCGCTGACCAAGGAGGCCATGCCGGTGGTCCGCTACCGCACCCGCGACCTCACCCGGCTGCTCCCCGGCACCGCCCGCCCGATGCGGCGGATCGAGAAGATCACCGGGCGTACCGACGACATGATGATCGTCCGGGGGGTGAACGTCTTCCCGACCCAGATCGAGGAGCTGATCCTGCGTACCCCGGCCCTGTCGCCGCACTTCCAGTGCGTGCTCGACCGGCGGGGCCGGCTCGACACGCTCACCGTCCACGTGGAGCGGCGCGCGGGCGCCGCCGCCGACGAGGCCGAGCGGGCCGGCGCCACGCTGGTCGAGCAGGTCAAGAACACGATCGGGGTGTCCGTGGCGGTACGGGTGATCGAGCCGGACGGGGTGGAACGCTCGATGGGCAAGATGCGCCGCATCGTCGACCAGCGGCGGGAGTCCTGACATGGCCGGTGACGGCGGCCGCACCGCGGCGCACGACATGTTCGACGCCGACGTGGCGTCCAAGGGGCTCGGCATCGAGCTCGTCTCGGCCGGCGACGGCGCGGCGGTGGCCCGGATGCGGGTCACCGCGGCGATGCTCAACGGGCACGCGATCGGGCACGGCGGATTCGTGTTCCTGCTCGCCGACACCGCGTTCGCGCTGGCCTGCAACAGCCACGGCCCGGCCACCGTGGCGGCCGGCGGCGAGATCAGCTTCCTGCGCCCGGTACGCGAGGGCGACCTGCTGGAGGCGTACGCCACCGAGCGGGTCCGGCACGGCCGCAGCGGTATCTACGACGTGACGGTGCGGCGGGGCGACGAGGTGGTGGCCGAGTTCCGGGGCCGCAGCCGCACCATCGCCCGCGACCAGCCGACGGGCCCGCAGGCCGCCGCGTCGGCCCGCTGAGACGCGCGACCGGCCAGCCGGGCTCGCCGACAAGCGCGACCAGCTGACCCGGCCCGCTGACACGCGCTGTCCGGTGACGTCCCGGGCCGGAGTGGCCCCGTGCCCGCTCCGACCCGGACGTCATGCCGCCAGCCCGAGCACGTGCCCGCCGGGCTCGGTTCTTCGCCGGTTCCGGCCCACCCGCCCGCGCGGACCGGTCCGCCGTTCCCGCCATGCCGTGACCACAGGTGACGGCCCGGTCCGCTGCCCGGGCCACGCCGCGACTGTGGACGACGGACCGGTCCGCTGCCCGGGCCACACCGTGACACCCGGGATGATCCGTGTCGCGGCGGCCGCCGGTCCGGCACGCACCGGCTGCCCGGGCACCGCCCGGAGCGCGCCGGCCTGGTCCGGCTGCCCGGGCACCGGGTGGAGCGCGTCGAAGCGATCGAGCCAGTCCGGCGGGACGGGCGCCGGTCGGGCCCCTCCACCCGACCGGCGCGACCGTCCCGCCCCGAGCGGGCAGACCTCCCGCTCGCCGGCGCCCCGGGACGGGACGCCGGTTCCCGCTCCCGGCACGCGGCCGGCAGCGGTGTCCTTCGCGGCGCGCAGGCGGCGGGCGAAGTCCGCGCGTACCGCACGGGACAGCCGCAGCGCGGCCACCCGCGCCACCAGCGCGTCGATCGCCCAGCCGCCGGCCGTGACCGGGCGTACCAGCCCCGCCGCGGCCAGCGCCCGCAGCACCGGCTCGGCCCGGCCGGCAGGCCAGCCGAGCATCGCCTCCACCACGGCCGCCACGACCGGGCCGCCCCGGGCGGCACCGGCCAGCAGGACCGCACGGTGCGTACCGTCGAGCCGGTCCAGCCGGGCGTCCACCAGGCGGCGCGCGACGGCGGGTACGCCACCCGGCTCGCCGGCCGGATCCGCCGACGCGTACGCGGTCGCGACCGCCGGACTGCCGCCGGCCAGCGGAAGCAGCCGCGCGGCGAGCGCGGCCGGCCGCCCGGCGCGGTCGAGCAGGTGCCGCAGCAACCGCCCGGTGTCCAGCGGGCCCAGCGGCTCCACCGGGATCCGCCGCGCCGGTGCGGGCAACGGGTCGGCCGAGCCGGAGCCGCACGTGGTGACCACCGCCAGCGGCAGTTCCCGCTCGGCCGCCGCCACGTGGAGCTGGTGCAGGAACCGGCGCAGCGCCGGGGCGGCCCGGTCCAGGTCGTCCACCGCGACCACCACCGGCGCGTCGGCGGCCAGGCCGAGCAGCACCTCGCGGCAGGCGACCACGGCGCGGGCCGCCACCGTGTCGTCGTCCGGCGCGGCGAGGAACGCGGCGAGCACGCCGCCCGGCCCGTCGGCGACAGTCCCGTCCGGCCGGGGACGGACCAGGTCGGCCAGCGGGGCCAGCTCCCCGCACGGGTACGGCGGGCAGGCCGTCACCCGGCGGCGCACCGGCACGCCGTCCACGTGCGACACCGCCCGGGTCACCTCGTGCAGCAGCCGGCTGCGGCCGCTGCCCGGCGGGCCGACCAGTGAGATCCACCGGGGACGCCGCTCGCGCAGCGCCCGGGTCACCTCGTCGGCCGCGCCGGCCAGCTCACGGCGGCGGCCCACGAGCGGGCCGCGGTGCCGGGCCGGCCTGCTCCCGGCCGCCCCGGTCACCCGCCACACGTCCAGCGGGAGCACCTTGCCGGCGAGCGTCAGGGTGGCGAGTGGACGCTGTTCGACCAGTCCGGCCACCGCGCTGCGGGTCTCCGGGCAGACCACGACCCCGCCCGGCGGCGCGTGCTCCTGGAGGCGGGCCGCCGTGGTGATCACCGCGCCGCTGGCCGCGCCGTGGCCGCCGTCGCGGACCCCGGCCAGGTCGAGCAGCACCTCGCCGGTCGCCACCCCGACCCGCACGCGCAGCCGGACGCCGCCCGGCCGCCGCCGCTCCAGCGCGGCCTGAATGTCCAGCCCGGCCCGCACCGCCCGGTACGCGTCGAGACCGTCCGAACCGGACGCGCCGAACAGCGCCATGACCGCGTCGCCGACGTACTTCTCCACCACGCCCCGCCAGCGGCGCAGCACGGAGGCGACGGTGCCGAAGTAGGCGCGCTGCAACGCGCGTACGTCCTCCGGGTCGAGCCGCTCGACCAGCCGGGTGGAGCCGACGATGTCGACGAAGAGGACGGTCACGGTACGTCGTTCCTCGGGCACGGGCCGGCACGCCGCGATGACGGCTTTCCGACTCCCTGCGGGCGTGGTGATCAACATCGCACCCACCCTTTCCCGATCGTGGTGCCCGACGACCTCAGCAGACTTTCACCACCGGGTTGTCGGGGGATCTGTAGGACGACGTATGTCGGGCACCCGCAACCATTAGTCGTGTAGTCGACGCGAGAGGTACCGGTCCGGCCCCGAGGCCGTAGAACGGTGCGGGGACCTGTGACTAGGCTGCGTCCCATGGCCAGCGACGTGGACACGGCACCTCTCGTCGGCCGTACCGGGACCATGGCGACGCTGCGGTCGGCGCTCTACGACGACCTGCGGCCCGGGCAGACCGGCGCGGTGTTCCTCACCGGAGAGAGCGGGGTGGGCAAGACCCGCCTGCTGACCGAGGTCGGCGAGCAGTTGCGGCAGACCGGCGCCCTGGTGCTCACCGGCACCTGCCTCGACATCGGAGACGCCTCGCCGCTGCACCCGGTACGGCAGGCGTTGCGTCGGCTCGACGCCGAGCAGGCGCAGGCGCGCACCACCTCGGCGATCCGCGGCGTGTTGCAGGTCTTCGACGAGGAGACCCCCGGCCCGGACGGCGCGGGCGCGCTGCTGGAACGCGTCGCCCAGGGCCTGCACGTGGTGGCCGGCGGACGGCCGCTGGTGCTCGTCCTCGACGATCTACAGTGGGTCGACCGCAGCACCCGGCAGCTCCTGCTCTACCTGCTGGCCGGCCTCGGCGACCTCCAGCTCTCCGTGCTGGCCGCGATCCGGGCCGAGTCGCTGCGCGGCGCGCACCCGCTGCGCCGGGTGCTCACCGAGCTGCGCCGGCTGCGCTCGGTGCGGGTGATCGACCTGATGCCGCTGGACCGGTCCGCCACCGACGAACTGGCCACCGCCGTGGTCGGCGCGCCGCTGCCGCCGGACGCCGCCGACCAGCTCTGGCAGCGCAGCGGCGGCAACCCGTTCGTGGTGGAGGAACTGGCCCGCGACCGGCGCGACGGCCGCGACGGCCTCTCCGACACGCTGCGCGAGGTGTTCCTCGACCGGGTCGACGCGCTGCCCCAGCCGGCGCACGCCGTGGTGCACGCGGTGGCGGTGGGCGTCGAGCCGGTCGAGCACTGGCTGCTGGCCCAGGTGGTGCGGCTGCCCGAGGAGGAGCTGCTCGACGCGGTCCGCGAGGCGGTCGCGCACCGCCTTCTGGTCGGCGCCGACGACGGCTACCGGCTGCGGCACCGGCTGGTCGCCGAGGTCCTGGCCCACGAGCTGCTGCCCGCCGAGCGGGCCGCGCTGCACCGCCGCTACGCCGAGGCGCTCACCGCCGTACCGGCCGAGCTGCACCAGGCCCGGCTGGCCCACCACTGGCGGCACGCGGGCGAGCCGGCCCGGGCGCTGCCCGCCGCGATGGCCGCCGCCCGCGAGGCGGAACGGCTGCACGGGTACGCCGAGGCGCACCGCCACTGGTCCGCGGCGCTGACCCTGGCCACCGAACCGGCCGCCGTCCTGCCCGACGGGGCGCGGCCCGAGCCGGTCGAGGTGGACCGGGCCGAGCTGCTCAGCCACGCCGCCGAGGCCGCGCACCACAGCGGTGAGCACGCCCGCGCCCTCACGCTGCTGGAGGAGCTGGCCGACGACCCGTCCGGCCCGCCGGTCTGCGCGCTGCACATCCGCCGGGCCCGCTACCTGGCCGCGGCCGGCCGGTCGGCCCCCGCGGAGCAGGAGTACCGGCGGGTGCTGGACTCGCCCGACTGCACGCCGCAGGAGCGGTGCACAGCCGCCGCCCGGCTGGCCGAGCTGCTGCTGCACCTGGGCCGCTACGCCGAGGCCGGCGACCAGGCCCGGGAAGCCCTCGCGCTCGCCGCCGACGTGCCCGGCACCACCTCCGAGGTGGTGATGGCCAGCGCCGCGCTCGGGTTCAGCGAGGCGTTCCTGGAGGACCCGGCCGCCGGACTGGCGGTGATGCGCCAGGCGCTGGACACCGCCGAGCGGTCCGGCCGGCCGGAGGACGTGGCCTGCGCGTACCTGCACCTGGCCGAGCTGCTCACCGGGCCGCTGAACATCCTCGAGGAGGGTGTGGTGGTGGCCCGCCGGGGCGCCGACCGGGTCGCCGAGCTGGGGCTCGGCCGCACCTGGGAGACCCGGCTGCTGGCGGTGGCGACGAACGGGCTGTTCCGGGTGGGGCAGTGGGCCGAGGCGGAGAAGGTCGTCGCCGCCGCGCTGCGGCACCGCCCGTCCGGGGCCGACGCGGTCGAGCTGCTGCTCGCCCGCTGCCGGCTCTCCGTCGGGTACGGCGACGTCGAGGCGTCCGACCGCGACCTGGAGGCGGTCGCGACGGTGCTGGCCGGTGGCGGCGCCCGGCACGTGCTGCCGATGCTCATCCTGCGCGCCGGCCTGGCCATGTGGCAGGGCCGGCACGACCTGGCCCGGCAGGCGGTGCAGCGGGGCCTGACCGAGAGCCGCTCCGACGACGTGATCGTGCTGGCCACGCTGGCCTGGCACGGGCTGCGGGCGGAGGCCGAGGCGGCGGCCAGCCGCACGATCGAGGTGGACCCGAACGCGGTACGCCGGCTGCGCGAGGTGGTCGACCGGGTGACCGGCAAGAGTGCCAAGGCAGGCGCGCCGGTGCGGTACGTCGCCGAGGGGTTCCTCGCGCTCTGCGACGCCGAGCTGAGCCGGCTCGACGACGGCCGCGGCGACCCGGCGCTGTGGGAGCGCTCCGCGCTCGAGTGGGACCGGCGCAACCACCCCTACCCGGCCGCGTACTCGCGGTTGCGGCAGGCCGAGGCGCTGCTGGCCCGCCGCAGCCGGGTGGCCACCGCGGGCAAGCTGCTGCACCGGGCGTACGCGATGGCCCAGTCGCTCGGCGCGGTGCCGCTGACCGCGGAGATCCGTACCATCGCCTCGCGGGCCCGGGTGACCCTGGACGCCGCACCGGACCCCGCGCCGGTGCCCCGGCAGCGGGCGGCGGCGCCCGCCGGGCCGGCGGTGGACGAGCTGGCGACGCTCACCGCGCGGGAGCGGGAGGTGCTCGCCGCGGTCGCGGAGGGGCTGACCAACCGGGAGATCGGCCAGCGGCTGTTCATCAGCGAGCGGACCATCGGCGTCCACGTCTCGCACATCTTCGACAAGCTCCAGGTCCGCACGCGCGTGCAGGCCAGCGCCATCTTCCTGCGCAACGGCGCGGAGTAGGCGTACGCCGGCAATACGTCGTTCGACGGATCCGCGGTGTGGACGGCGGCTGGCAGGCTGTCCCGCGGAACAGGGGTGGTGGCGTCGTGGGGGCGCCGGCCGTTGTGGAGGAGAGATGACCGAACCGGTCTGGGGGCCTGTGCACCAGGACATCGTCGGGTTGCTGGCCGACCACCCCGCCGACGTGCCGGCGGTCGTGGACCATCTGACCAAGCTGCAGGATCTGCTGGTCCGGCTGCCGCCGCTGGAGGAGAGCTGCCCGCTCGCCGACTTCAACAAGCTCTACCTGGTCATCACCAGCACGGTGCTCGACGGCCTGTACGACGACCGGTTCTGCGACCCGGCGTTCCTGGCCCGGCTGGACGTGGAGTTCGCGGCCCGCTACTTCGAGGCGCTGCGGTTCTGGACCGACTCCAGCCCGAGCACCCCGAAGGCGTGGTCGTGCCTGTTCAAGCGGATGCGCGGGCCGGACGCCCGGCCGCTGCCGTCGGCCGCCGCGGGCGTCAACGCGCACATCAACTACGACCTGCCGTTCGCGCTGGTGACCACGTTCGACAGCCTGGAGTCCGAGCCGATCGACGGCAGCGACCAGCACCGCGACTACCTGGAGATCAACAAGATCTTCGCCGAGCGGATCCCGGAGCTGCGCCGCGGCTACCTGGACAACTGGCAACTCATGATCGACATGGTCAACGGCGACATCGACGACTGGTACCAGGGCGAACTGGTGGAGTACACCCGGAACGTGGCCTGGCGCAACGCGCAGAAGATCTGGCGCTGCCGGCACGACCCGGACGCCCGCGAGTGTGAGCGGACGCGGCTGGACGACAACGCCGCGCTGCTCGGCCGGCTGCTGCTGTCACCCCTCGGGGCGTTCCTGCAGTAGCCGGGACGGGGGGTTCCCGCGTCCCGCCGTCCGGGCGCGGGACGCGGGAACGCCGCCCGCGGGTGTCGCGCCCGCCGCACCGGGTACGTCGTCGCCGTGCCGCGAGACGAACCGGCCGGCCCCGGGGCGCTCCCGCCGGGCCCGGTCCGCCGCTTCCCGTTCCGCTTCGACCCGGCGTTCCGGCTGCCGCTGGCGCTGCTCGGCGTACGGCCCGCCACGGCCTGGCTGGACTGGGGTCCGGACGCGCTCGTCGTCCGGTTCGGTCCGTGGCTGCTGCGCACCACGCCGGACAACGTGACCGGGGCCGAGCTGAGCGGGCCGTACCGCTGGTGGCGGGCGATCGGCCCGCACCTGTCGGCGGCCGACGGCGGGGTGAGCTTCGGCGCCAGCGTGGCCGGCGGCGTCTGCCTGCGCTTCGCCGAACCGGTTCCGGCGCTGGTGCCCGGCCCGTGGCTGCGGCATCCGGCGGTCACCGTGACAGTGGCCGACCCGGCGGCGGTGCGCGACGCGCTCGCCCGCGGACCGGATCTTTGACCGGTTCGGCCGGCCGCGCCCGGGACAACCCCTACCGTCTTCATAGGGACGAAGGGGAGCAGATGGGGCAGGCGGGGGACGCGGAGCAGCCCAGGCGTACGCGGGAGCGGCGCCGGGAGGCGCACGCGGCCGCGGCGGCCCGGGCCGGCCGGCACGGCGACCACGCCGAGCGGTCCGGCCGCGCCGTGCCGGAGCTGCCGGAACGGGTGGCGGCCCCGACGCGGCCGGCGCCCCCGGCGGGCCGGCTGCACCGGTGGTTGTTCGCGCACCGGGTCGAGCCGGTCGGCCCGGAGGTCCGCGAGCACCAGACCCGGTCCCACCCGTGGTGGCAGGTGATGTGCCTGACCGGCGTCGACTACTTCTCCACGCTGTCCTACCTGCCCGGCATCGCCGCCGTGGCGGCCGGCGCGCTCAGCCCGCTGGCCACGCTGCTGATCGTGGCGCTCACCCTGCTCGGGATGCTGCCGATGTACCGCCGGGTGGCCCGGGAGAGCCCGCACGGGCAGGGCTCGGTGGCCATGCTGGAGCGGCTGCTGCCGTTCTGGCGCGGCAAGGTCTTCGTGCTGGTGCTGCTCGGCTTCGTCGCCACCTCGTGGATCATCACGATCACGCTGTCCGCCGCCGACGCCAGCGTGCACCTGCTGGAGAACCCGGTGCTGCCCGCGTCGTTCCCGCACGGCGACACCGCGGCGGTGCTGGTCACCGTGGCGCTGCTGCTGGTGCTCGGCGGCGTGTTCCTGCTCGGGTTCAGCGAGGCCGTGCAGGTCGCCATCCCGCTGGTGGCGGTGTTCCTCGCGTTGAACGCGGTGGTGGTGGTCGCCGGGGTGGCCGAGGTCGTCGCCGACCCGGGGCTGCTCGGTGACTGGACCGGCCGGCTGGCCGACGCCGGCGGGCCCGGCGACGTCCTGGCCACGAGCGTGCTCGCGTTCCCGCTGCTGGTGCTCGGCCTGTCCGGGTTCGAGACCGGGGTGAGCATGATGCCGCTGGTGCGGGGCGAGGGCGACGACCCGGAGCGGCGGCTGGACGCCCGGATCCGCAACACCCGCCGGCTGCTCACCGCAGCCGCGCTGATCATGTCGGTCTACCTGATCGCCACCACGTTCGTGACCACAGTGCTGATCCCGCCCGAGGCGTTCGACCCCGGCGGGCCGGCGAACGGCCGGGCGCTGGCGTTCCTCGCCCACGAGCACCTCGGCGAGGCGTTCGGCACCGTCTACGACATCAGCAGCGTGCTCATCCTCTGGTTCGCCGGCGCGTCGGCGATGGCCGGGCTGATCAACATCGTGCCCCGCTACCTGCCGTCGTACGGCATGGCGCCGGAGTGGGGGCGGGCGGTGCGCCCGGTGGTGCTGGTCTACACCGCGATCAGCATCGCCATCACGATCGCCTTCTCCGCCGACGTGAACGCCCAGGCCGGCGCGTACGCCACCGGCATCCTCGCGATGATGGTCTCCGGCGCGATAGCGGTGACCATCGCGGCGCTGCGCGCCCGCAGCCGCGCTGCCGCGGCCGGCTTCGCGCTGCTCACCGCCGTGCTGCTGTACGCGCTGGTGGAGAACGTGGTGGAGAAACCCGACGGCATCACCATCTCCGGGTTCTTCATCGCCGGGATCATCGCGGTGTCGCTGATCTCCCGGGTCACCCGGACCACCGAGCTGCGCGCCGAGCGGATCGAGTTCGACGAGGCGGCCCGCCGCTTCGTCGACGAGTCGGTCGCCCGGGACGGGCGGCTGCACCTGATCGCCAACAAGCGGCAGCGCGGTTCGGTCAAGGAGTACCGGGTCAAGGAGCGGGCGCAACGGTCGATGAACCCGGTGCCAGGCGCCGCCGACGTGCTGTTCCTGGAGATCGACGTGAGCGACCCGTCCCAGTTCAGCCAGGTGCTGCGGGTGCACGGGGTGGAGTCCGGCGGATACCGGATCCTGCGCGCCAGCAGCCCGGCCGCGCCGAACGCGATAGCCGCGATCCTGCTGGCGCTGCGCGACGCCACCGGCGTACGCCCGCACTGCCACTTCGAGTGGTCGGAGGGGAACCCGATCGCGCACCTGCTGCGCTACCTCATCCTCGGCCGGGGCGACACCCCGCCCGTGGTGCGGGAGATCATCCGCAAGTCCGAGCCGGACCCGACCCGCCGCCCGGGCATCCACGTCGGCGGCTGAGGCGCCAGGGCCGGCCGGGCGGACCGGCTGAGCGCGATACCGGCCGGGCACGGGGGACTAGCCGAGGCCGCGGACCCGGGCGAGCAGGTCGCGGGCGCAGAAGTCCAGGAACCCGTCCGGGTCGGGCCCGGCGTTCTGCAGCACGATGTGGTCGAAGCCGGCCTCGACGTACGTGCGCGCCTTCTCCACGTGCGGCGTGGCGTCCGGGCCGACGGAGAACTGCTGCCGGATGTGGTGGTCCTCGACCCAGGCGGTGGCGGCGTCGAAGTTCACCGGGTTGGGCAGCTCGCTCATCACCTTCCAGCCGGTGATCGCCCAGCGGCTGGTCTCCTTCGCCGCGCGTACCGCCGACTCCTCGTCCGCGGCCCAGGCCATCGGCACCTCGGCGTAGCGCGGACCCCCGCCGCCGGCGTTGCGGTACTGGTCGACGATCGACGACTTCGGCTCGGTGGCGAACAGGCCGGTGCCCAGCTCGGCCGCCAGACCGGCCGACTCCCGGCCGCTGGCGGCCACGGCGATCACCGGCGGCTGGTCGGGCAGGTCCCAGATCCGGGCGTCCTCCAGCTTCAGGTGCCGGCCGTCGTACGAGCGGTAGCCGCCCTGCCAGAGCAGCCGGATGATCTCCAACGCCTCGCGCAGCCGCTCGTGCCGCCCGCGGACACTGGGGAACCCCTGCCCGATGACGTGTTCGTTGAGCCGCTCGCCGGCGCCCACCCCGAGCGTGAACCGCCCGTCGGAGATCAGCGCCATGGTGGCGGCGGCCTGCGCGACGATCGCCGGGTGGTAGCGGACCGACGGGCAGGTGACGCCGGTGGCGAGGCCGAGGGTGGTGGTCCGGGCGGCGATCGCGCCGAGCGCGCTCCAGGTGAAGCAGGAGTGGCCCTGCACCTCCAGCCAGGGGTGGTAGTGGTCGCTCATCTCGACGAAGTCGAACCCGGCCTCCTCGGCGCGGACCGCCTGCCGGATGAGTTCCTGGGGCCCGAACGCCTCCGAGGCGAGCTTGTAGCCGATCCGCATGCCCGGTTCTCCGTTCCGTCGTCGGCGAACCGCTGCCGTTCCCACCGTTTCCGCGGGCAAACCCCGCGAAACCCAGCCTCCTAGGACGCCGTAGCGGTGGTGACGCACCGCGCCCCGGGCACGGAACGGCCCGCGCTCGCCGGGCGGGCGCGGGCCGGGAGGGGAGTACGGGGGTGAGGCCTACTTCGACGGCTCGGGGAGCTTGCAGTCCACCTTCGGGTTGGCGCCGATGTAGTTCAGCGGGCCGGCCACGATGGTGACCAGGATCGTGCCCGCCTCCGCGCAGTTGGTTTCGTCGTTGCCGTAGTAGCCGCGCTGACCCGCGGCGATGGCGCCGATGATGAGCCAGATGACGACCAGGACGCCGACTATCGAGGTGCCGCGCATCAGTTGCCTCCACTGGGGTTGTGGTGGATTCGAGGTGGAGGCCATGTACCCCGTGCGGGTGATCCGCCAAACGGCGCACCGGTGCCGGCACGGCCGATTCCGATTACCTCAGTGCGGTGGCATCGGCTCCTCGGGCGGGCGGCCCCGGCTGCGGCGGTAGTCGGCGAAGGCCACCCCGGCCAGCACCAGCATCGCCCCGGCCGAGGCGTAGACCGGTGCGAGGAACAACCCGGCCGGCGCGATCGTGAGCAGCGCCAGCACGCCGCCGGGCCGGGACCGCGAGACGCGGCTGAACACCTCGTACTCGAACGCGCCCCGGCCGGTCAGGAACAGCGCCGGCCCGCCGAGAATCACCGCCAGCCAGGCCGGCGGCGTGTGGCCGGTCGGCTCCAGCAGGACCAGGTCGAAGCCCGCCGCGGTGGTCACCACCCCGGCCACCATCAGCAGATGGGTGTACGGCGCGGTGTTGAGGAACCGGCTCGGCTGGGCGGCCCGGGCGATGGCGTGCGGCAGCAGCTCACCGGACTTGTGCACGTAGACGCGCCAGAGCAGCAGCGTGGTGGCGAACGCGGTGGCGAAGGCGGCCAGGTTCTCCACCTCGGAGTGGTGCAGGCTGAACACGGTGCCGGCGACCAGCACGGCGTCGCCGAGCGCGATGATGAAGAACTGCTGGTACCGCTCGGACAGGTGCTCGGCCGTCACGTTGCGCTGGGACTCCGGCACCGCGCCCAGGCCGGGGACCGGGTACGCCAGCCGGAACCCCAGGTAGTCGATGGCCAGGGCGCCGGCCCAGAACCACAGCCGGGCGGTACCGTGTGCCGCCAGCGCGCCGACCAACCAGGGCACCGCCGACACGGCGAACCAGCTGAAGATGCGCAGGGCCCGGCGATTGCTCTCGGGATGTCGCCGTACGGCGGGCATGAGGAACAGCCCGCGTCCGAGATGGATCGCCACGTACGTCCCGCCGAACACCAGCCCGCGGGCGCCGAACGCCTCCGGGATGGCGGTGGTCATCAGCAGCGCGCCGAACATCACCGCCACGATCAGCAGCTTGATCTCGGTGCGCTGCGGATCGTAGATGTCGGTGACGAGCGTGGTGATCGCCCAGGTCCACCAGATCGCCATCAGCATGACCAGCGACTCGGCGGCCCGCTCCCAGGTCACCGACCCGACCAGGTTGCGCGAGATCAACGCGAGCGCGACCACGTACACCAGGTCGAAGAAGAGTTCGAGCAGCGTCACCCGGCGCGGCGCCTCCGGATCGCGGACCGGCGGTCGCCGGCCGGCGGGCTCCGGCGCTGCGGTGGGCACGAGACGCTCCTGCGGGTGGCGGTACGCGCGGCGGGCCGTCCCGGCCCTTCACCGACGGTAGTCATGCCCGCCCGCACGCGGTCACTTTTCCGACATACCGGCCCGGGCAGGGGTGACGGGATGGCGATGGTGCTGGTGGAGCGGCCGCCAGTTCGGGGTTGTGGCGGGGTCGGCGGGGTGCTGATGTCACCACTTCGGCGTACTGGCGGGGCGGGCCGCGAGGTCGGGGAGGTGGCGGGGTGGGGAAAGGCACCGGGCCGGTGGCGACCATCGTCACCACCGGCCCGGAATGTGGAGGAGTGTCTACTCGGCGCCGGCCGGGAGCACCCGGTCGGCGTCGGCGGGGGCACCCGCCAGCACCTTGGCCTGCTGCGGCCAGGTGGCGAGGCCCGGCGCGGAGCGCAGGCCGGCGGCCTTCACGGTCTGCCGCAGCGCGGCCTCGTCCAGCTCGGCGAGCTGCCGGTAGGTGCGGATCCCGGCGTCCTGGAGGGCGGCGGCCAGCTTCGGCCCGATGCCCTGGATCCGCCGGAAGTCGTCCGCCGCGTCCCCGGCCGCGTCCGCAGCCACGTCGTTCTCGGCCGAGGCCCGCGGCGCGGGCACGACGGCCGGCGCGGCGGCGACGGGCTCGGTGGTCTCCACCGTCTCTGCGGTCTCGGCCGTCGTGGCGGCGTCGACCGGCTCGGCCGTCGTGGCGGCCCCGACCGGCTCGACCGTCTTGGCGGGCTCGACCGACTCGACCGACTCGACCGACTCGGCGGCCTCGGCGGCCTCGACCGACTCGGCGGCCTCGGCGGCCTCGACCGACCCGGCGGCCTCGACCGGCGAGGGCGCCGCCTCCGCGGCAGCCGCCTCGGCAGCAGCCGAATCAGCAGACGACGTCGTCGCCGACACCGCCGGCTCGTCGGTGGGCGTCGACTGCGCCGGAACGGCGACGGGGGCGCGCTCCGGCTCCGCCGCGAAGGGCTCCGACTCGACGACGAGCGCCGGAGAAGCGGCCGGCTCGTCCACATCGGTGGAGGCCGGGGCGGCGGGCTCGTCCGCCGGACGGTCCGCGGCGATCGGCTCGGCCTCGGCCGCTGGCGCCGTAACCGGCTCGGCAGGGGACGACACCGGCTCGGCGGCGGCGGGCTCCGACGCGACGGGCTCGGACGCGACGGGCTCGGACTCGGCAGGCGAGGACACCGGCTCGGCGACGACCGGCGACGCCTCCGGCTCGTCGGCGGCACGGGCGGCGGTGGCGACGGCCGGCTCGATGGTCGCCGTCTCGGTGGGCGCGGGCTGCTCGGCCACCGTGGCGGTCGCCGGGGGCTCGTCGACCACCGCGACCGGGCGCGGCTCGTCGACGGTGGCGGTCACCGCGGGGGTGGTCTCCACCGTGGGCGTCGCCGGGGCGTCGGACCGGCGGCGGCCGACGACGAACCAGCCGGCGCCGAATCCGATGAGCAGGGCCAGTATCACGAACAGCCACTGCCCGAAGCTCGACGGCATGGCCAACCTCCTTCTATGTATACGTGCACGACGGTGGCGAAAGACTCGGGGCAGCTTCGCACACGCGCGCGGCGCACGACAGGCAGCCCGGGGCCGGGCCGCGGCGGTGGGACCGGCGGTGTCGGCCGGTGCCCGGAGGATGACCGAGCGTGTGCCGGAAGCCGGGATCGAGCGGCTTCGCGGGGCAGGGAGACGCCCCGGAACCTGGGTGCCGTGCGTGGTTCCGGGGCGTCCCGTCCGTCGCCCGTGGCCGGTCAGTGGATCCGGTCGGGCGCAGGCGCGTCGGCGGCGTCCCAGCTGTAGAAGCAGCCGGCCACCGCGTCGCGGGGGGAGTGCCAGGTCGGCAGGTACGGGGAGGTGTGCGCGGAGAGCCGCTTGTTCACTTGCTCGTAGAGCGGGTTGTCGCGCAGTTCCGCGGTCAGCCCGGGGGCGACGTCGACGGTCTCCATCAGATGGACGCACAGGTCGTGCAGGTAGTACAGCGACCGGTGCCGGACGCCGGTGAGGTGCGGAAGTTCGGTGGCGTCGGCCTCGGCGAAGATCTGCGCCACCCGCCCCTGTGCGCCCGGCACGATCCGGCTGACCACCAACAGTCGACTCATCGTGACCCCTCTCGCCGCCGCGGTGCTGGCCTCACCGTGCCGGTCGCGCTGTCACCTCGCCGTCACCGCGTACCCCGGGGCATTGATGGTGGTGGCGGCGGTGCGGTGGGGGCGCGCGGCGCCGGTTTGGCGGTCCGGTCCGTGCGGCGCCGCGGCGGCGGGTCCGGGCGGCTGGCCCGGCGGATCGGCGCGAGCGTGTCGTCGAGCAGCGCGGTCATCGCCGGGGACGGCTCCAGGCGCAGCTCGCGCAGGAGCAGATCGCGGTAGACGTAGAAGGAGTGGACCGCCTCGAACGCGTTGCCCTCGGCCAGGTGGATGCGGACCACCAGGCGGTGCGGGGTCTCCCGCAGCGGTTCGGCGGCCATCGCCTCCAGCGCGGCCTCCAGCGCCTCGCCGTGCCGCCCGGCGGTGAGGTGGTTGCCGGCGAGTTCCTCGAGCATGTGCAGGCGCAGCTGGCGCAGCCGTTCGCGTTCCAGCAGCACCCAGTCGTCGTACCAGCCGGGGAGCAGGTCGTGCCGCCCGGCACCGGCGGCGCCGCGCGGGACGGCGCCCTCGCGGACCAGCGCCGCGGTCTCCACCAGGTCGTCCACGTCGAGGCGGACGGTGGGTCCGAGCCGGACGGTGTCGCCGTCGGTGCGCAGCGGGCAGCACGGGTCCTGCCGCAGCCGCCACAGCGCGGTCCGCAGCGACGACAGCGCCCGCTCCTCCGGCGTCTCCGGCCACAGCAGCCCGGCGAGGTGGCTGCGGGTCGCGGCAGGGCGCAGGCCGATCAGCGCGATGACGCGCTGCAGACCCCGGGGTACGACCACGGGAGTGTCGTCGTGCAGCAGTTGGAAGCCGCCGAGCAGGTGCAGTGACACCCGTGGGGCGGGTTCGCCCGCCGTCGGCATTCTCGATCCACCCGCCACGGCGCACCCCCCAGCACCGGAACCCTCGTCCCGACCGTTTGCGTTGCCCGGACCGTCGCCCGCGACGCCGGTGTCGGAACGCCTCCGCCACGGTCGGGAACCTCCGCCGTGGCCGGGCTGACCGAGACGGAGAATATCAATCCCTGTTACTCTCAGTCAACGGTCGGTCGGCCACCTGACTGTCCGCTGCGGACCCGTAACACGGCCGTGATCTGCGAATAAGTGTCGCCGACCCGGAAACCGGAAGGCGATCTTCGCATAGCTCACGCACAGCTTGCGTCAACGCAGCGTCACCATATTTGTGCCGCGATGGGGTCCGGTTGACGCCCGGTAGACGCCGTCGGCGCGACCGTGTGGCGATCCGTGCGGCGCGACTGGTTCGCCGCGCACCGGGACGTGCAGGAGGCGCGAATGGACCGTTCGCTCATCGTCGCCAAGGTGGTGCCGACGGCCGAGGACCGGGTGGCCGAGATCTTCGCCGAGTCCGACGCGACCGAGCTGCCCGGCCTGGTCGGGGTCCGGCACCGCTCGTTGTACCGGCTGCACGACCTCTACGTCCATCTGCTGGAGACGGAGACGCCGGCGCAGGGCGCGGTGGAGGACAACCGCGGCCATCCGGAGTTCGTCCGGATCAGCGAGCGGCTGCGGCCGTACATCTCGCCGTACCTGCCGACCTGGCGATCGCCGCGCGACGCGATGGCGCACTGCTTCTACCGCTACGACGCGCCGGCCCACGACATCGCCGGGCGGCCACGGTGACCACGACCGCACCGCGCGACGAGCAGCTCTGGTCGAGGTGCGACGGGTGCGCGTCGCTGCTCTACCGCAAACGGCTGCGCCGCAACCTGGACGTCTGCCCGGAGTGCGGCTCGCACGCGAGGCTGGACGCGCCGGACCGGGTGGCGCAGCTGGCCGACCCGGACTCGTTCGTCCCGCTGCCCGACCGGGCGGTACGCGTCGACCCGATCGAGTTCGTCGACGAGCTGCCGTACCCGCACCGGCTCGGCGCGGCCCGCGCGGCGACCGGTCTGGACGAGGCGGTGCTCTGCGGCACCGCCCGGCTGGGCGGGCACCCGGTCGCGCTGGCGGTGATGGACTTCCGCTTCCTCGGCGGCAGCCTCGGCTGCGCGGTCGGTGAGCTGATCACCCGGACCGCCGAGCGGGCGCTGGCCGACGGCATCCCGCTGGTGCTGGTGACCGCGTCGGGCGGCGCGCGGATGCAGGAGGGCGCGCTGTCGCTGATGCAGATGGCAACAGTCAGCCAGGCCCTCGCCGGGATGCGGGAGGCGGGCCTGCTCACGGTCAGCGTGGTCACCGATCCCACGTACGGCGGGGTGGCCGCCTCCTTCGCCACCAACACCGACCTGGTGCTGGCCGAGAGCGGCGCCCGGCTGGGTTTCGCCGGGCCCCGGGTGATCCGCCAGGTCACCGGCGCGACGCTGCCGGAGGGCTTCCAGACCGCGGAGTACCTGCTGCGGCACGGCCAGGTGGACATGGTGGTGCCCCGGCACGCGCTGCGGGGCCGGCTCGCGGCGCTGCTCGCCGCCGCCGGGGCGGGCCGCCGCGCCCCCGAGACCTCGCCCGCCCCGCGTCCGCCGGCCACCGCGCCGACCGCACCGGCACGGCCGGACCGCGACCCCTGGGAGACGGTACGCACGGCGCGGCACCCGGGCCGGCCGACCACACTGGACTACCTGGAGACGGCGTTCGACGGGTTCGTGGAGCTGCACGGCGACCGGCTCGGCGCGGACTGCCCGGCGGTCGTCGGCGGCATCGCCCGCCTGGACGGCCGGCCGGTGATGGTGATCGGCCACCAGAAGGGACACACCACCGCCGAGCTGGTGACCCGCAACTTCGGCATGGCCAGCCCGGCCGGGCACCGCAAGGCGCTGCGGTTGATGCGTCTCGCGGCGCGGCTGCGGCTGCCGGTGGTGACGCTGGTGGACACGCCTGGAGCGGACCCGGGGGTGAGCGCCGAGCAGCAGGGTCAGGCGGCGGCGATCGCGGAGAACATCCTCGCGCTCACCGTGCTGCCCACGCCGGTGGTGGCGGTGGTCACCGGGGAGGGCGGCAGCGGCGGCGCGCTCGCGCTCGCGGTCGCCGACCGGGTGCTCATGCTGGAGCACGCCGTCTACTCGGTGATCAGCCCGGAGGGCTGTGCCGCGATCCTCTGGCCGGACAGCTCGGCCGCCCCGCAGGCGGCCCGCGCGCTGCGGCTCACCGGCGCCGACCTGTGCCGCCTCGGCGTGGTCGACGAGCTGGTGCCGGAGCCGCGCCCGGCCGCGCACGCCGACCCGGGCGGCGCGGCCGAGTTGCTGCGCCGGGCGGTCGCGGCGAACCTCGCCCCGCTGCTCACCGTCCCTCCGGCCACCCTGGTCCGCCGCCGCCGGCAGCGGTTCCGCCGCTTCGGCGCGGCCCGCTCGGCCGCCGCCGGCCCGTCCCCGGCCGCACCCGCGGCCGGCCGGGCGGAGGTGGCGTGATGGCCGACGCCGAGGCCGAGCAGGTGCTCGACGGGCTGCGCCGGCAGGCCCGCAAGCTCGTCGCCGACCTGGCCGGGCCGGTACGCCGGGTGCGGCTGCGCAGCGGCGAGTCGGTGCTGGAGGTCGAGTGGCACGACCCGGCGGCACCCGCGCAGCGCGCCGCCGAACCGGCCGAGGCGCTCCCCGCCCGGGCCGCCGAACCCGCCGCACGCGCGGCGCCGGTGGCCGACCGGCCGGCCGTGCGCTCACCGGTGGTCGGCACGTTCTACCGGGCCCCCGAACCCGGCGCGATGCCGTTCGTCGCGGTCGGCGACATGGTCCGCCCGGGCCAGGTGGTCGGCATCGTCGAGGCCATGAAGCTGATGAACGAGGTGACCGCCGGCCAGGCCGGACGGGTGGTCGAGGTGCTCGTCGACGACGGCAAGCCCGTCGAGTACGACCAGCCGCTGATCGCCCTGGAACCGGTCACCGGACAGGACTCCTGATGTTCGACAAGGTGCTGATCGCCAACCGGGGCGAGATCGCGCTGCGGGTGCTGCGCGCCTGCCGGGAACTCGGCGTGCGCACGGTGGTGGTGCACTCCAGCGCCGACGCCGACTCGCTGCCGGTGCGGCTGGCCGACGAGGCGGTACGGATCGGCCCGGCGGCCAGCCGCCGCAGCTACCTCAACGCCGCCGCGATCGTGGAGGCCGCCCGGCAGACCGGTGCGCAGGCGGTCCACCCCGGTTACGGGTTCCTGTCCGAGGACGCCGACTTCGCCGAGATCTGCGCCGAGAACGGGCTGGTCTTCGTCGGCCCGCCGCCGCAGGTGATGGCCGCGCTCGCGGACAAGTCGACGGCCCGGGCGCTGATGAGCCGGGCCGGGCTGCCGCTGCCGCCGGGCAGCGTCCGGACCCTGCCCACCGTCGCCGAGGCGCAGGAGGTGGCCGCCGAGGTCGGCTACCCGGTCATCGTGAAGGCCGCGGCGGGCGGTGGCGGGCGCGGCATGACAGTGGTGCGCTCGGCCGCCGAGCTGCCCCGCGCGTACGCCCGCACCCGCGCCGCCGCCCAGGTCGCGTTCGGCGACGACCGGGTGTACGTCGAGCGGTACCTCGCCGACGCCCGCCACGTCGAGGTGCAGGTGCTCTGCGACAGCCACGGCAACGGCGTGCACCTGGGCACCCGGGACTGCTCGGTGCAGCGCCGGCACCAGAAGCTGATCGAGGAGGCGCCCGCGCCCGCGCTGCGGCAGGCCACTTTGGACACGGTCGCCGAGGTGGCGCTGCGCGGCGCGCTGTCGGTCGGCTTCACCGGCGCCGGAACCGTCGAGTTCCTGGTCGACGAGGCCGAACGCTGCCACTTCCTGGAGATCAACTGCCGGATCCAGGTGGAACACCCGGTCACCGAGATGGTCACCGGCATCGACCTCGTGCAGGAACAACTGCACGTGGCGTTCGGCACCCCGCTGCGGCTGCGCCAGTCCGACGTACGGCTGGACGGCGTGGCGATCGAGTGCCGGGTCAACGTGGAGGACCCGGACCGCGACTTCGCGCCCGCACCCGGCCGGCTGGACCGGTTCCGGCCGCCGGGCGGCCCGTTCACCCGGGTCGACACCCACGGACACGTCGGCTACCTGGTCAGCCCGCACTACGACTCGCTGCTGGCGAAGGTGGCGGTGTGGGCGCCGGACCGGGACGCCGCGCTGGACCGGCTCGACCGGGCGCTGGCCGAGTTCGACGTGGCCGGTCCCGGCGTGCGTACCACCATCCCGTTCGCCCGGCGGGTGCTGCGCGACCCGGCCTTCCGCGCCGCCCGGCACACCACCGCCCTGGTGGAACGCCTGCTCGCCCCACCGGCCGAGGCGGCGCGGGCCGTCGTGCCCGACCCGCGCGCCGAGCCGGGCGGCCGTACCCCCGTCAGCGCCGTGCCCGCCGCCGGCCCGACCACCTGGAGGAACCGATGACCGTCGCCCCCGACCGCCCGCTCGCCCGCGAGATCACCGACATCCTGGTCACGCACTGCGGCCTGGACCCGGACGCCGCCGCCGGCGCGCCCGCCGCGAGCCTGGAGGAACTGGGCATGGACTCGCTGGCGCTGCTCGAACTGTCAGCGGTGGTGGCCGACAGGTGGCGGGTGAAGATCCCCGAACAGGCCGCGCAGCTCAGCATCGCCGGCGTCGCCGACCTGGTGGCCCGCAAGGCGGACCCGCCCGGGCACACCGAGAACGCCGTGGAGATCGCCGCGCCGCTGCCGCTGGTCTGGGAGATCACCAACGACGTGGCCCGGTGGCCGGACCTGTTCACCGAGTACGCGACCGCCGAGATCCTGCACCGCGACGGCGACACCGTGCGCTTCCGGCTCACCATGCACCCGGACGAGAACGGTGTGTCGTGGAGTTGGGTCAGCGAGCGCACCGCAGACCCGGCCACCCGCGAGGTGCACGCCCGGCGCGTCGAGACCGGCCCGTTCGAGTACATGCGCATCCACTGGCGCTACGACGAGATCCCCGGCGGCACCCGGATGACCTGGACGCAGGACTTCGCGATGAAACCGGACGCACCCGTCGACAACGCCGGCATGACCAACCGGATCAACACCAACAGCACGATCCAGCTCGCCGTGATCAAGGAGAAGATCGAGCGGGCGCACGCGGGAGGCGCGCGATGACCGACACCACCACCGCCCGGGTCTCCGTCCACGACGTACCGGCCGACCGCCGCCGCGGCGGGGAACTGCGGGTGCTGCTCGGCCCGAAGACAGTCGGCAGCACCTCCGGCTTCATGGGGGTGGCCACGCTCGCGCCGGGGGAGCGGATCGCCGAGCACTACCACCCGTACAGCGAGGAGTTCCTCTACGTCGCCCGCGGCGCGATCACCGTCGACCTGGACGACGCGCCGGTGCCGGTCGCCGCCGGGGAGGCGCTCTACGTGCCGAAGGACGTGCGGCACCGGCTGCGCAACACCGGCGACGAGCCCGCCGAGGTGGTGTTCCACCTCGGACCGCTCGCGCCGCGCCCGGAACTCGGCCACGTCGACACCGAGAGCGCGGCGCCGCCGCCACGGGAGCCGTCGTGACCGGCCGGCGCACGGTGGTCACCGGCATCGGCGTCGTCGCACCCGGCGGCGCCACCCGGGACCGCTTCTGGAAGACGATCACCGAGGGGCGCACCGCGACACGGCGGATCAGCTTCTTCGACCCGTCGCCGTTCCGGTCGCAGATCGCCGCCGAGTGCGACTTCGACCCGGACGCCGCCGGTATCACGCTCGCCGAGCGGCAGCGCGCCGACCGGTACGTGCAGTTCGCGCTCGCCTGCTCCGCCGAGGCGCTCGCGGACAGCGGCCTCACCCTCACCGACGCGCAGCGGGAACGCGCCGGGGTGGTGCTCGGCACCGCCGTCGGCGGGACCATGGCCCTGGAGCAGGAGTACGTGCGGGTCAGCGACTCCGGCCGGCACTGGCTGGTCGACCACGCGCTCGGCGGCCCGTACCTCTACCAGGCGCTGGTGCCCAGCAGCCTGGCCGCCGACGTGGCCTGCCGGCACGGCCTGCACGGCCCGGCGCAGGTGATCTCCACGGGTTGCACCTCCGGCATCGACGCGATCGGGTACGCCCACCAGCTCGTCGCCGACGGCGAGGCCGACGTGGTGCTCGCCGGCGCCGCCGACTCGCCGATCTCCCCGGTGACCGTCGCCTCGTTCGACGCGATCGGCGCGACCAGCCCGGACAACGACGATCCGGAGCACGCCTCCCGGCCGTTCGACGCCGACCGGCACGGGTTCGTCCTCGCCGAGGGCGCCGCGGTGCTGGTCCTGGAGGAGGCCGAGCACGCCCGGCGCCGGGGCGCGCACGTCTACTGCGAGGTCGCCGGGTACGCCAGCCGCAGCAACGGCTTCCACATGACCGGGCTGCGCCCCGACGGCGCGGAGATGGCGGTGGCGATCAGCGACGCGCTGCGGCAGGCCCGGCTCGCCCCGACGGCCGTGTCGTACGTCAGCGCGCACGGCTCCGGCACCCGGCAGAACGACAGGCACGAGACGGCCGCGTTCAAGCGGGCGCTGGGGGAGACGGCGTACCGGGTGCCGATCAGCTCGATCAAGTCGATGGTCGGCCACTCGCTGGGCGCCATCGGCTCGATCGAGATGGCCGCCTGCGCGCTCGCCATCGAGTACGGCGTGGTGCCGCCCACGGCGAACTGGACCACCCGCGACCCGGAGTGCGACCTGGACTACGTGCCGAACGAGGCCCGGGAGGTGCCGGTGGACGTGGCGCTGTCGGTGGGCAGCGGCTTCGGCGGCTTCCAGTCGGCGATGGTGTTCCGCCGGCTGGCGGTGACGCCGGCATGACCGCGCGGGCCGTGGTGACGGGCATCGGTGTGGTCGCGCCCAGCGGCGTCGGCGCCGAGGCGCACTGGAACACCGTGCTCGCCGGCACCCGCCACACCGGGCCGATCACGCTGTTCGACCCGGAGCGCTACCCGACCCGGGTGGCCGGGGAGGTGGCGGGCTTCGACCCCGCCGGGTTCAGCGATACCCGGCAGCGGGTGCAGACCGACAGGTGGACCCACCTCGGCTTCGCCGCCACCAAGCTGGCGCTCGCCGACGCCGGGCTGCCCGAGGTGTCGCCCGACCCGTACAAGTGGGCGGTCACGCTCGCCAGCTCCTCGGGCGGCAACCTGTTCGGGCAGCGGGAGCTGCAACGGCTCTGGGGCGGTCCGAGCCGCACCGTCGGGGCGTACCAGTCGATCGCCTGGTTCTACGCCGCGAGCGTGGGGCAGTTGTCGATCCGCCACCAGTTCAAGGGACCGTCCGGGGTGACCGTGTCCGAGTCGGCCGGTGGGCTGGACAGCCTGGCGCACGCGGTGCGCACCATCCGCCGGGGCACCCCGGTGGTGATCGCCGGGGCCACCGAGTGTCCGCTGAGCCCGTACGCGCTCGCCTGCCAGCTCCGCTCCGGCCTGCTCAGCGACGTGTCCGACCCGGAGCGGGCGTACCGGCCGTTCGACGTCGCGGCCAGTGGATACGTGCCGGCCGAGGGCGGCGCGGTCTTCGTGGTGGAGGAACTCGGCCACGCGCTGGCCCGGGGCGCCCGCGTCTACGGGGAGATCACCGGCTGGGCCGCCACCCACGACGCCGCGCCCACCGACCCGGCGACCGGCCCCGACCCGGCCCACTACGCCCGCGCGCTGCGGCTGGCGCTGGAGCGCGCCGGGGTACGGCCGCACGACGTGGACGTGATCTGGCCGGACGCGCTCGGCGTGCCCGCGCACGACCGGGCCGAGGCGGCGGCGCTGCGTGCCGTGTTCGGCGACCGGACCCCGCCGGTGACCACGCAGAAGCCGCTGACCGGGCGGGCGCACCAGGGCGGGTCGGCGCTGGACGCGGCCACCGCGCTGCTGGCGTTCCGCCGTGGGATGCTGCCCGCCTCGGCCGGTCCGGACGAGCCGGCGCCCGGCTGCGAGCTGACGTTCCTGCGTCGGCCCCGCCCGCCGCGCAGCCGGATCGCGCTGATCGGCGCGCGTGGCTTCGACGGGTTCAACAGCGCGCTGGTGCTGCGCGGCGCCGCGCCCCCGCCGGCGGGCGAACGCTGACCGTCACGACGGCCGGGCCAGGTACGCGGTCTTCGCATCGCCGGAGAACCCGCAGGCCAGGTAGAAGGCGTGGGTCGCGGGCGAGCGCGACCCGGTCATGAGCATCGCCTTGTAGCAGCCCGCGTCCCAGGCGGCCCGCAGCGTGCCGGCCATGATCTGCCTGCCCAGGCCGGTGCCGCGCCGCGCCTCGTCCACGACCACGTTCTCGATCACCGCGTAGGGCGACGCCGACCGGCTCAGGTTGGGGATCACGTTGAGGTAGGTGGTGGCGACGACCGCGCCGTCCAGGTCGAGCACGAACAGGTGCAGCCCTTCGGTGGCCAGGATCCGCGCGAAGGCCCGTTCGTCGGAGCCGTCACGCAGGTGCGGATCGTCCGGGTTGAGCTGCCGGTAGAGGCGGATGAGCTGCGGGAAGTCGTCGGGCCGGGCCGCACGGAACATACCGTGAGCGTAGCCGCCCCCGCCGTCCGCGCGGGGTTCCGTGCGCGCACAGCATCCGGCGGCCGGCGGACTACCTTGCCGGCGTGGCCCCGATCCTGCCTGTCCGATCGAGCCTGAGCAATCCACCCAGCCGCTGTTTTGGATCTAGCCATTTGCATCTGGCGATGCGGAAGAGGGGCGTCGTAGGGTTCCGCCATACCCCGAACGACGTACCCGCTGGGCGGATCCGCCCAGTTCCTCAGTGGAACGGTGGCTGGTCGTGACTGCACATCCCGTGGCGGAAGATCCTGCCTCGACGACGGTGGACTGGGTGGACGACATCCTGTTCACCGGCCGTGACACCGACGTCTGCCTGCGCCTGCCCCAACCGGTGGACAAGGGCACGCTGCGCCGGCTCGTCGGCGAGGCCCAGGACCGGCTCGCCGGGGCCGGGCTGCGCGCCGGCGGCGCCGCCGCGCTGCGCCTGCCGCCCTCGCTGGCGTACGTGGCTCATCTGCTCGCCACCTGGCGTACCGGCGCCCAGGCGGTGCTGCTCGACCACCGGCTCACCGACCACGAGGTCGACCAGGCGCTGCGCCGGCTCAGCCCGCAGGTGGTGGTCGCCCCGACCCGGACCGGCGGCGGCGCGCTGCGGATCTTCGTCGACGTCACCGCCGGGGTCAGCGCATACTCCGACCGCCCGGCGGGCAGCCCGCACGCGGTGATCCAGCTCAGCTCCGGCTCCACCGGACCGTCCAAGGTGATCGGCCGCACCGCCGCCGACCTGGTCGCCGAGGTGCACCGCTACACCCGCATCGACGGTGTCGCGCTGCCCGGTGAGCGGATCATCCTGCTGCCCAGCATGGTGCACGTGCTCGGCCTGGTCGGCGGCCTGCTCTACGGGCTGCACGCGGGTGTCGAGCTGTGCCCGCCGGAGCGGCTCAGCGGCGACGCGATCCTCGCCGCCGTCGCCGCCCAGGACACCCCGGCCACGGTGCTCGGCGTCCCGTTCCACATCGGGTTGCTCGCCTCGACCACACCCGCCGGGCCGCTGCCGCAGCTCAAGCGCATGACCACCGGCGGTGAGCTGGTGTCCGCCGCCGTGGCGAACGCGTTCACCGACCGCTACGGCGTTCCGCTGGGCAACATGTACGGGATGACCGAGGTCGGCGTCATCGGCACCGACCTGTACGGGCGGCATCGTCCCGCCATCGCGCCCGCCCCCGGCATCGAGGTGCGGGAGCGCGACGGCGAGCTGTGGGTGAGCTGCCCGGACAACCCGTACGTCGGACTGGCCGACCCGACCCGGTGGGCCGACGGCTGGCTGCACACCCGCGACGCCGGCGTGGTCGACCCGGAGACCGGTCTGGTCACCATCAAGGGCCGGCTGGACTCGCAGGTGTCGGTGGGCGGCCTGAAGGTCGACCTGACCGAGGTGGAGGCCACTGTGGCCGGGCTGCCCGGCGTCGTCGCCGCGGTGGTGGTCTGGGACGACGGCATCACCGCGTACGTCCAGACCGACGGCTCGCCGACCGAGGAGACGCTCGACAAGCTGATCGCCGAGCGGCTGGCCGGCTTCAAACGTCCCCGCACGCTGCGCCTGCTCGACCAGATGCCCCGCACCACCACCGGAAAGCTGGTCCGGTCCGTCCCGGCGCTGCGGGACGCGGCGTCGTGACCGGCCCCCTGTACGAGCCGCACACCCACCGGACGCCCGCCGGACGTCCGGTCCACCCCGAATCCCGCCCCGGACCGGCCGGGCAACGCGCGACCCGCGCGCCCGAGCCGGCCGGTGCACACGCACGCGGTGTCCCGACCGGGCACCGTCAGCCGGTACACGGAGAAGAGGTCTGAACCCATGCGAGACGAGGTCCGCACCTTCGTCGTCGAACAGCTCGCCGACATGAACTACGACGTGGAGGAGCTCGACGACGACACCACGCTCGGCCCGTCCGGCGTCGACCTGGAGTCGCTGGCCCTGGCCGACCTCGCGGTCCGCGTCGAGGACCGGTACGGCCTGAAGTTCGCCGACGACGAGTCGGAGAAGATGGCGCTGATGACGGTCGGTGAGTTCACCACGATGGTCGCCGACCGGGTGGCCGCGAACAGCGACAAGTCCTGATGTCCGGTCAGCCCGACCTGGGGCGAGCTGACCTGGTGAGCATGCTCGCCGAACTGACCGCGAGCCCCGCCGAACAGGTGCCGGACCGGCTCGGCTCGATGGAGCTGGCCTGGCTGGTGCACATGGTCGAGCAACGTTACGACCGCCGGCTGGACCTGAGCGACGACGACCTCGCTGGCATCCGCACCGTCGACGACGCGCTCGCGGTGTTCCGTGGCTCTCTCACCGCTCCCGCAGATGGCTGAGCGGGAGACCGTACGGATCACCGGCACGTACGCGCTCAGCGCCCTCGGCAGGGGCGCCGACGCGCTGCTGGCCGGGGTGCTCACCGGCACCCCGGCGTTCGCGCCGGTGCGCCGTTTCGACACCACGGGCCGCCGGGTGACGGTGGCGGCCACAACGCCGGACGTCGGCACGCTCGCCGACGAGCTGGCCGACGCGATCGACACTGCCGCCCGGGCCGCCGGACTGGACCGGGCCGGGCGGGCGGAGTCGGCGCTGTTCCTGGCCACCCACGGCGGGCCGTACTCGCTGCCCGTACCTCGGGGGTGGGACGAGCCGACGGTGCCGGCGCTCGCCGGTCACCTGGCCGCGCGGTGCGGCATCGGTGGGCGTACCCGGATCTACACCACGGCCTGCGTGTCGGCGAGCAGCGCGGTCGCCGACGCGGCGGCGCTGATCCGCCGCGGCGACCTGGATCGGGTCGTGGTCGCGGCCGGTTACCTGGTCGAACCGGACCAGTACGCGCTGTTCGACGCCGGCCGGGCGCTCGCCGCCGACGGTGCGGTACGCCCGTTCAGCGCCGGCCGCAAGGGCCTGCTGCTGGGCGACGGGGTGGCCGCCGTGGTGCTGGAGTCCGCGGGCGCGGCCGCCCGGCGGGGCGCCGAGACGCTCGCGACGGTGGCCGGGTGGGGCCGGGCGGGGGACGCGTACCACCCGTGCCAGCCGCACCCGGACGGGCTCGGGCTGGCCCGGGCGGTCGAGGCGGCGCTGCGCCGGGGCGGGCTGCCACCGGACGCGGTCGGCTACGTCAACGCCAACGCCACCGGTACCCCGTTCAGCGACGCCTCCGAGGCGGCGGCGCTGGCCCGCGTCTTCGGTGCGGACGCCGGGCGGCTGCCGGTCAGCTCCACCAAGTCGGTGCACGGGCACGCGCTGGAGGCGTCCGGGCTGCTGGAACTGCTGGTCACCGTGCTGGCCCTGCGGCACGGCAAGCTGCCGGTCACCGCCGGCTGGCTCGGCACCGACCCGCAGTGCCCGCTGGACGTCATCCGCGACGCACCCCGCCCCGCGCGGACCGGGCACGCGCTGACCCTCAACGCCGCCTTCGGCGGCGCCAACACGGCCCTCCTGGTGAGCACCTCATGACCGCGCCCACCCCCCACCCCGACCTCCCGCGATCTTGCACTTCCGGCCCCGGCGAAACGGGCACAACGCCCGCGCCCGGGGCGGCAACTGCAAGATCGCGCGCAGGGGTGGTGGTGCTCGCGGAGGCTCGGTGGCCCGAGGCGGGGGATGAGGGCAGCGCCCCGGCCGGGGTGCCGGGGTTCGTGCACTCGCCGTTCCATCCGCTGGTGGCGGCGGTGGCGCAGCGGTGCCTCGCGCGGCGGTACGGCGACGGGCCGCTGCCGCCGGGCAACCGGACGGCCGTGGTGCTGGTCAGCGAGGGCGGGGACACCGCCGGTGCGGCGCACGTCCGCGCCACTGTGGACGCGGGCGGGCGGATCGGGCCGCTGTTCTTCTTCCAGTCGGTGCCGAACAGCGTGGCCGGGCACGTCGCGGCGCGCTGGGGACTGGACGGGCCGGTGGTGTGCCTGAGCCCGACCGGCGACCCGCGGGCCGAGGGGGAGGCCGAGGCGGACCTGCTGCTGTACGACGGCGACGCCGCACAGGCGTTGCTGATCCTGATCGAACTGGCACCGGACGGTACGCCGGGCGAGGCGACCGCGGTGCTGCTGGGGGAGGGAACACGTCAATGAGGACGAAGGGACTGCGCGGCGCGCTCGCGGCCGACGCGGAGCTGGGCGCGGGCAATGTGCTCGCCCGGGTGCTGGCCCACGGCGCCGACCCGGACGGGCCGGGGCTCACGTTCGACACCGAGGTCGACGGCCACCCGGCCGAGACCCCGCTGACCCTGGGCCGGCTCGACCGGATGGTCGCCGCCCGGGCGGCCTGGCTGCACGAACGCGGGGTGAAGCCACGCGACCCGGTGGCGGTCTGGGCCGGCACCGCCGCCGACATGGTGCTGTCGTTCCTGGCGCTGACCCGCCTCGGTGCCGTCCCGGCGCTGATGAACGGCAGGCTGCGCCCCGAGATCGCCGCCGAGTACATCCGCCGGCTGCGCGCCGCCGGTGTGCTCGCCGACGCCGCGCACGCCGAGGCGCTGGCCGGGCACGACCTGGGCGCGCCGATGATCGGCGAGCCCGCGCAGGCCGGGACCGGCGACCCGGACGCGGCACCGGCGCACTACCGGCACCACCCGGACGACCCGATCGTCATCACCCACACCTCCGGCACCACCGGCGTGCCGAAGGCGGTGCTGCACTCGCACGCCAGCCTGTTCGCCGCCACCCGCCACCTGCTGTCCATGCCGCAGGCGCAGGGCACCACGCGCATCCTCAACGCGCTGCCCGCCCCGCACACCGCCACCGTGCTCATGGTCAACCAGGCGCTCGGCAACCGGGCGGAGATGTTCCTGCTCTCCGAGCAGGGCGGCGAGCGGGTGCTCGACGCGATCCAGCGCTGGCGCCCGGACGGCGTGTTCGGCTTCTCGGTCACCTGGGCCGAGCTGGCCCGCTTCGACCTGTCCGGCTACGACCTGGACTCGGTGCGGCTGTGGTTCAACACCGGCGACTGCTCGCACGAGCCGCACGTCCGGCGGCTCGTCGCGGTCGGCTCCCGGGACGTGGTGACCCGCGGCGGCGTGACCCGGGTACCCGGGTCGGTGTTCATCGACGGTCTCGGCTCCAGCGAGATGGGCCACTCGATGTTCCACATCACCCACACCGTCGACACGGACCGGTACGGCCGCTGCGTCGGCCGCCCGTACCGGTTCACCAAGGTCGCGGTGCTCGACGCCGACGGCAACGAACTGCCGCCCGGGCAGGTCGGCTGGCTCGGCATCGACTCGCCGTCGCTGTTCCGCGGCTACTGGAACGACTCGGTCACCACGTACCGGTTCCGGCTGCGCGGCTGGTACCTCACCGGCGACCTGGTGTACGCCGACGACGACGGCCGCTACTACCACCTGGACCGGGCGGTCGACTCGGTGGAGGCAGGCGACGGGAAGCGGTTCTTCACCGCGCTGTCCGAGGAACGCATCCTCGCCGCCTGCCCCGACGTGACCGACTGCACAGTGGTGATCGTCAAGGCGGACGACGGCACCGTCACCACCGACGTGCTGCTGGAACTGGCCGCCGGTGCCGACCCCGGGACGGACCGCACCGAGCGCATCCGTACCGCGCTCGGCCCGGACGTGGCCGCCACGCTCCGCCGGATCGTGCCGGTACGCGCCGACGACATCCCGGTCACCGTCACCGGCAAGGTGCGCAAGGTGGCGCTGCGCGAGCGCTACCTGACCGAGGCGCCGTCGTGAGCGCCGTCATCACCGGCATGGGCCTGTTCACCCCGGCCGGGCGCGGCGCGGCGGACACGTTCGACGCGCTGATCTCCGGCCGGTCCGGGCTGAGCCGCCCGCCCGAGGGGCACCCGGCGGCGGGCAGCCTGGAGGTGGCCGGCGTGCTGCCGGACATCGACCCGCGCAGCGTGGCCTCCGGACCGGAGACGAAGGTACTCGACCGGGTGGTGCTGCTCGCCCTGATCACCGCCGCCGAGGCGCTCGCCGACGCCGGCATCGAGGTGGGCCGCGACGTCGACCCGGAGCGCATCGCGGTGATCGTCGGCGGTGTGGGCGGCATGTCCACGCTGGAGGGCCAGGTGCTGGCGCGGGCCGCCCGGGGCCGGGCGGCGGTCAGCCCGTACCTGCTCACCGGCATCCTGCCGAACATGCCCTCGGCGCGGATCGCCATCGCGCACGGCATCCGCGGTTACAGCTCGTCGGTCGGCACGGCCTGCGCCTCCGGCGCCCAGGCGGTCGCCGACGGGGTACGCCTCATCCGCTCCGGCGAGGCCGACGTGGTGGTGTGCGGGGCGAGCGAGGCGCCGCTGTTCGGCACGTTCGCCGACACGTTCGGCAACGCCCGGGCGCTGGCCCGGGGCTGGGACGAACCCACCGAGGCGAGCCGCCCGTTCGACAAGCGACGCAACGGATTCGTGCTGGCCGAGGGCGCGGCGCTGCTGGTGCTGGAGCGCGCCGGGCACGCCGACGGCCGGGGTGTGCGCGGCTACGCCGAGGTCGCCGGTTTCGGTGCGAACACCGACGCGTACCACCCGACCGCGCCGCGGCCCGACGGCGCCGGCGCGGCGGCGTGCATGCGCCGGGCGCTGGCGGCCGGCGGGGTCGAGCCCGCCGACGTCGGGTACGTCAACGCCCACGGCACCGGCACCAAGCTCGGTGACGTCGCCGAGACGATCGCGCTGGCCGAGGTGTTCGGCACCGGCGGCGTGCCGGTCAGCTCCACCAAGGCGCTCACCGGGCACCTGCTCGGCGCATCAGGGGTGCTGGAGGCCGCCGCCACCGCGCTGGCGCTCGACGGTGGCCTGCTGCCACCTACCTACCACCTGGACGACCCGGACCCGGAGTGCGAGGCGGACCACGTCCGCGCCGTGCCCCGGCCCACCCGGGCCGGCCACGCGCTGACGAACTCGTTCGGGTTCGGCGGCCAGAACGTCAGTCTGCTCCTGCGCCGGCTCTCCGGGCCGGCCCGCCGGGCCGCCACCCCGGCCGCTGGCTGACCGGACTCCAGTCCCGGGCGTCCGTCCGGGTCGCGATCACGGGGGGAACAGGGGAAGCCCATGACCATCAACGGGATAGATCATCTCGAACTGTACGTGGGGGACGCCCGGCAGGCGGCCTTCTACTTCGACAACGCCGTCGGTTTCCGGCTGTGCGGGCAGGGCGGTCCGGAGACCGGGCTGGACGGGCAGCGCTCGCTGCTGCTGGCCCAGGCCGGCATCCGGCTGCTGCTGACCACCGGCCTGTCCGCGGAGCACCCGGCGGCCACCTACGTGCACCGGCACGGCGACGGCATCGCCGTGGTGGCGCTCGCCGTCGACGACGCCGCCGGGGCGTACGCGGAACTGGTGGACCGCGGCGCGACGGCGCTGAGCCCGCCGCGCACCTTCACCGGCGCGGACGCCGAGGTGGTGGTGGCCGAGGTCGGCGGCTTCGGCGACGTGGTGCACCGCCTGGTCGAGCGCCGCGGCGACCCGGGCGTGTTCCTGCCCGGCGCGATCGAGCCGGTGACCGCGCCGGACGGCACGGACACGCTGCTCGCCGAGGTCGACCACCTGGCGATCTGCGTGCCGCCGGGGCAGCTCGGCGAGACGGTGGCGCACTACGAGAAGGTGTTCGGCTTCGCCGACATCTTCACCGAGCACATCGAGGTCGCCGGCCAGGCGATGAACTCCAAGGTGGTGCAGAGCCCGTCCGGGAAGGTCACCTTCGTGCTGCTGGAGCCGGACACCGGCGCCCGGCCGGGGCAGATCGAGGACTTCCTGCGCTGGCACGCCGGCGCCGGGGTGCAGCACCTGGGCCTGCGCACCGACGACATCGTCACCGCCGTCGGCGCGCTCGCCGGGCGCGGGGTGCGGTTCGCCAGCACCCCCGGCGCGTACTACGACGGCCTGGAGCAGCGGGTCGGCCGGCTGGACGCGCCGGTGGACCGGCTGCGTGAGCTGAGCATCCTGGTCGACTCCGACCACGACGGGCAGCTGCTGCAGATCTTCACCGAGTCGATGCACGTGCGCCGCACCCTCTTCCTCGAACTCATCGAGCGGCGCGGAGCGCGCACCTTCGGCAGCGGCAACATCAAGGCGCTCTACGAGGCCAAGGAACGCGAGCTGGCCGCGGCGGGGTCGACCCCCGCTGTCGCGGCCGGAGGGGTTGGGGCATGAGTGAACGCACCGAGCGAAGCGAGGGCCGTGAGGCCATGCCGGGCCGGCTCGGCATGACCACCATCGATCCCGGGCTGACCGCCGAGGAGGAGGCGCTGCTGCCCTCCGACGAGGACGTCCGGCACTACGCCGAGCACGGCTGGTACCTGTCGAAGAAGCTGCTCACCGACGACGAGGTGGACGAACTCGTCGCCGCCACCGACAGCTACTACGCCGGGGAACGCGACCGGCGGCTGCCGGTACGGCCGCCGAAGCTGGCCTACTGGGAGCCGTCCCGGGGTGACGTGCAGCGGCACAACGACTACGTCCACCACGAGCACGACGGCATCGCCCGCATCCTGCGCAAGCCGCTGATCGGTGCGGTCGCCGCCCGGCTGGCCCGGGCCGCCGAGATCCGCATCTTCCAGTCCACGCTGATCTGGAAGCCGCCGATCGCCGGCGAGCCGTCGAACATCGTGCCCTGGCACTTCGACAAGCACTACTGGGCGTCCTCGTCGTCGGAGAACATGCTCACCGCGTTCATCCCGTTCCACGACTGCGGCGAGGAGATGGGCACCATCACCATGGTCGACGGCTCCCACCGCTGGCGGGAGATCGGCGCCGACGACACGGTGGTGCGGCACTTCGCCGACCGGGACCGCGACCAGCTCGAAGTGATGCTCGCCGAGAACGCGGCGTACAACGGCGCGCAGATCCGCAAGATCCCCATGGTGATCCCCAAGGGACACATGAGCTTCCACCACTGCCGCACCTATCACGGCAGCGGTGCGAACGTCAGCGGGCGGCCCCGCCGGGCCGTTTCGCTGCACCTGCAGGACGGCGACAACGCCTGGCGGGAGTATCCGCTCTCCGACGGCACGCTCGCCGCGTACAACCACGACGTGCTGGTCCGCCGCACCCACGAGGGCCGGCCGGACTACGCGGACCCCGATTACTGCCCGGTCATCTGGCGCGACCGCGCCCAGCAGGGAGGCTGACAATGTCACGGTACGACTGGGGTAAGACGCACCCGGGCATCGAGCGGCTGGAGCGGGCGGTGACCGAGCGCCGCGACGTGGTGGTCAAGCACCCCCTCTACGCCAACCTCGACACCCACGACGCGCTCGTCACGTTCATGGAGCACCACGTCTTCGCCGTCTGGGACTTCATGTCCCTGCTGAAGTCGTTGCAGCGGCAGCTCACCTGCGTCACGGTGCCGTGGATCCCCACCGGACCGACCGGCAGCCGCCGCCTGATCAACGACATCGTGATGGTCGAGGAGAGCGACGAGCTGGGCGACGGCTACATCAGCCACTTCGAGCTGTACGTGCAGGGCATGACCGAGGCCGGTGCCGACACCACCGCCGTGAACAAGCTCGTCGACCTGCTGCGCGACGGCACCCCGGTCACCGAGGCGCTCGGCGCCGCCGGTGTCCCCGCGGCGTCGGCCGCGTTCGCCGGCACCACCTGGCGGATCATCGAGACCACCCCGGTGCACTGCCAGGCCGCGGCGTTCGCGTTCGGCCGCGAGGACCTCATCCCGGAGATGTTCACCCAGGTCGTCGCCGTCAACGAGCGCAGCAACCGGCTGAACAAGTTCGTCGACTACCTGGAGCGGCACATCGAGGTCGACGGCGAGCAGCACACCCCGATGGCCATGCAGATGCTGGCCGACCTGTGCGGCGACGACGACACCAAGTGGCAGGAGTGCGCCGACACGGTGAACGCGGCGCTCGCCGCCCGCGCCCGCCTCTGGGACGACATCCTCGCCGCCGTCAAGGAGGGCCGTCCGGCGTGACCGGCTCCGACCCGCTCCGGCTCTACCGGACGGTCCGGCTGATCCGCCGCTTCGAGGAGCGCGCGATCGAGCTGGTCCGCGCCGGGGAGATCGTCGGCGGCATCCACCCGTACCTCGGTCAGGAGGGGATCGCCGCCGGCGTCTGCGCCGCGCTGGGCGCCGAGGACCTGGTCACCGGCACCCACCGCGGGCACGGGCACGTGCTCGCGAAGGGCGCCGACCCGGCCCGGATGCTGGCCGAGCTGTGCGGCCGGGTCACCGGGCTCAACCGGGGCCGGGGCGGGTCGATGCACGCCGCCGACTTCGGCGTCGGCGTCCTCGGCGCCAACGCCATCGTCGGTGCCGCCGGCGCGATCCTCACCGGCGCGGTGTGGGAGCGCCGGCGGCGCGGCGCCGACATCGTCGGCGCCACCTTCTTCGGCGATGGCGCGGTCAACGAGGGCATGCTCCTGGAGGCGTTCAACCTGGCCGCGCTCTGGCGGATACCGGTGCTGTTCGTCTGCGAGAACAACGGCTACGCCACCACCATGCCGGTCGACGGCGCGGTCGCCGGCACCATCGCCGGGCGGGCCGCCGCCTTCGGCATGCCGGCGGCCGCCGTCGACGGGCAGGACCCCGAGGCGGTACGCGAGGTCACCGCCGCCGCCGTCGCGCGGATGCGCGCCGGCGGCGGCCCCGAACTGGTCGAGGCCCGCACCTACCGCTTCGACGCCCACCACACCTTCGAACATCAGGTACGCCTCGACTACCGGCCGCCGGAGGAGGTGGCCGAGGGCCGGTCCCGCGATCCGGTCGACATCGCCGGAGCGCGGCTGGACCCGGCGGTGCGGGCCGAGGTGGACGCCGCGGTCGAGGCGGAACTGGACGCCGCCGTCGAGTACGCGCTCGCCGGGCCGCACCCCGACCCGGCGACCGCCCTGGACCACCTGTACGCAAGCGGGCTCACCGCCCGGACCGGAGGTGGCTGATGCCCCGGCTCTCCTACCGCAGGGCGCTCACCCGGGCGCTGGCCGACGAGATGACCCGCGACGAGTCGGTCGTGGTGCTCGGCGAGGACATCCGGGTGGCCGCCGCCAACGTCACCACCGGCCTGCTGAAGAAGTTCGGCCCGGAACGGGTCCGCGACACCCCGCTGTCCGAGCAGGCGTTCACCAGCTTCGCCACCGGCGCGGCGCTGGCCGGGGCCCGCCCGGTGGTGGAGTTCCAGATCCCGTCGCTGCTGTTCCTGGTCTTCGAGCAGATCGTCAACCACGCGCACAAGTTCCCGCTGATGACCGGCGGCCAGTGCGCGGTGCCGGTCACGTACGTGGTGCCCGGCTCCGGGTCCCGCACCGGCTGGGCCGGGCAGCACTCCGACCACCCGTACGCGTTGTTCGCCCACGTCGGGGTGACCACAGTCGTACCGGCCACCCCGGCCGACGCGTACGGGCTGCTGGTCTCCGCGATCCGCTGCGACGACCCGGTGGTGGTCTTCGCCCCGGCCGGCGCCCTGGACCTGCGCGCCGACGTCACCGACCTGACGCCGGTGCCGCTGGGCCGCGGGGTCGTCCGCCGCCCCGGCGCCGACGTCACTGTGGTGGCGGTCGGGCACCTGGTGCACGATGCGCTCGCCGTCGCCGAGGAACTCGCCGGCCAGGCGTCGGTGGAGGTCTTCGACCCCCGCACGCTCTACCCGTTCGACTGGGACGGCCTCGTCGAGTCGGTGAGCCGCACCGGGCGGCTGGTCGTCGTCGACGACGGCAACCGCTCCTGCGGCATCGCCGGGGAGATCATCGCCACCGTGGTCGAGCGGGTCCGGCTGGCCGCGCCGCCCCGGCGGGTGACCCGCCCCGACGGCGCGGTGCTGCCCTTCGCGCCGGCCCTGGACCGGGCCGTGCAACCCGGCCGCGACCAGCTCACCGCCGCCATCCAACTGACCCTCAAGGACGGATGAACGATGGACCCGAACTACACGTGGCCGCCGCTCGGCCAGGCGTGGACCGACCTGCCCGAGTCCACCCGTACCGCGATGGTGACCACCGGCGCCGCGGCCTGGGAGAAGGTCTTCCACGGCCGGGCCACGTACAACAAGCAGTGGCGGCTGGCTCGCCCGCCGGTGTTCACCGCCGACGCGTTCCGCGAGCTGAACGAGGTCTGCGACCGCATCGCCCAGCTCATCCTGGAGGCGTGCCGGCGCCGCGCCCGTACCGCCGGTGACCTGCGCCTGCTGCTCGACGTGCCGGACGGCGAGACCCGGCTGCTCGACCCGGACGAGGAACTGCACGAGGGGCTGCTCGCCGCGTACCGGCCCGACGTGCTGTTCTCCGGTGGCGTGCCGTGCATCGTGGAGTACAACATCGACAGCAGCCTCGGCGGCGGCTTCGACGCCGACACGGTGATCCAGCGGTACGCCGAGCTGTACCGCGCGCACGACCTGCTCGACGGGTCGCGGCCCGCGCCCTCGTTGCTGGACCAGCGGTTCGTGGCCATCCGGGACACGCTCGGCCTGCCCGACGGCGCGCGGGTGGCGTTGCTGATGGACTTCGACGCCGACTACCCGGGACTGGACGACCCGGAGACGTTCATCCGGATCCTGTCCCCGCTGATCGACCAGGCCCGCCCGTTCGGCATCGACCTGGTCATCGCCCCGGTCGCCACCGCCGCCCTGGACGCGCAGAACCGGCTCGTCGTCGGCGGCGCCCCGGTCGATGCCCTGTTCCGGCTGTTCGTGCCCAATCGGGTCACTCCCAGCCCCGGGCTGGACGCGGTCGCGGGCGCGCTCGCCGCCGGCACGCTGCCGATGTTCGTCAGCAGCGCCGCGTGGCTGCTCAGCAACAAGCTGAACTACGCGTGGCTCTGGGACGACCTGGACCTGCTGCCGGAGGACGACCGGACGCTGATCCGCCGGTACGTGCCGCACACCGTGGCGCTGACCGCCGACCAGCTCGACCGGGCGCTCGCCGAACAGGCCGACCTGGTCGCCAAGCCGGCCGGCGGCTCGGCCGGGCACGGTGTGCTGATCGGCCGGGAGATGACAGCTGTGGCGTGGGCGGACGGGGTACGCGCGGCGATCGCCGAGGGCGGCAACATCCTGCAGCGCTACCACGAGGCGGACCGGGTGGCGATGGACTTCGTGCAGATCGAGACCGGTGAGACGGTCACCGCCGACGTCCCGTACAGCCTCGCCCCGTACCTGTTCGACCGCACCGCATCGGGTGCGCTCGCCCGGGTCGGTTACCCGGGTTGCGACGAGGTCCTCAACCTGGCGAGAGGCGTCCTCCTGACCGGCATCCTCCTAACCGACTGACCGCCCCTTTCGCTCCCCCCGCCCCCAGCGCGTTGATCAAGGAGTTTGCGTCCTCACAGGGGCGCCTCACTGACCCAAACTCCTTGGTCAACGGTGTGGGCCGGGGCTGCGGGTTGGCTCCTGGGCGACCCTGATCCCGCTGATCATGAAGTTGGCGGGGACAAAATGGACGCGCAGTGCCGTCAACTTCATGATCGTCGGGCCGGGCCGGGCCGGGCCGGGCCGGGCCGGGCCGGGCAGGGCAGGGCAGGGCCGGGCCGGGCAGGGCAGGGCAGGGCAGGGCGACGGGACGAGTGGGTCAGGGGTGGGGGACGTGGGTGGAGAGGACTCGGAGGGTTTCGGCGGTGGCTATCGCGTCGCTGCGAGCGCTGCCGTGCCGGCCGTCGCTGCTGTACAGCGACGGGTCGGCCACCAGCGGGTGGTCGGTCAGGTGGACGTGCAGCGTGCCCAGCCGTTCGGCCACGCCCCGGGTGTGCCGGGACAGCCGGCGCATCCGCTCGCCCAGGCCCGCGCGTAGCGCGTCCGGCACCGCCGGGCTGTGCGACACGTCGAACATGCCCACCGTGATCACGTCCGCTCCCGCCTCCCGCAACGCGGTGATCATGGCGGTCAGCTCGGCGTCGACCGCGTCCGGGTCGTAGGCGGACCGGAATGCGTCGTTGCCGCCGCACACCACCAGGGCCAGGTCCGGTGCGAAGGCCAGCGCGTCGGCGAGCTGCGTGGCCCGTACCTCGTGTGCCCGCAGCCCGCGCCGGCCCAGGTTCAGGTAGGCCAGCTCCGGCCGGATCGCGCGCAGCTCGGCCGCGATCCGGTCGGCCCACTGGAGGTCGGGGTAGCCGTCGGCCGGCTCGCACAGCCCTTCCGCGACGCTGTCGCCCAGCACCACGAACCGTTGCCACGGGTGCCCGCGCAGCAGTTCGGCGGCCTCTCCGGGCCGCAGGCACCACGGGTCCGTCGCCTCGGTCAACGTCGATGGCATGCCCGGCAGGCTAGCCGAGCGTCCCGTGCGGGGAAAGAGGCTCAGGGCAGCAGGGCCAGCAGCTCCCCGGGCCGGGTCAGGCTGAGGTCGGCCGGCTCGTCGGGGTCGTACTGGTGACCCCAGGCGGCGGCCACCGCCACCGCGCCGCTGTGCCGGGCGGCGCGTACGTCAAGTGGCGAGTCGCCCACGTACGCGGCGCGGCCGGGCGGCACGCCGAGGCGGCGGCAGGCCGCCTCCACGCCGTCGGGCGCCGGTTTGGGGCGCTCGACCTGGTCGCCGCCGAGGACGACCTCGAAGTGAGCGAGCAGCCCGGCCCGGTCGAGCAGGATCTCGGCGGCGCGGTGGCTCGCGCCGGTGAACACGCCGACCGGCACCCGGGTGGCGATCTCGGCGAGGGCGTCCGCGACGCCGGGGTAGACGCGTACCCGCCCGGCGAGCGCATCCAGCTCGGCGTGGTAGCGGTCCAGGTCGTCACCGGAGGCCGGCCGGCGCAGCAGGTGCGTCAGCAGGTCCGCCGGGGAGCCGATCGAGTAGCCGGCGATGACCTCGGCGTCGGTGTACGACGGGCCGCCGCCGGCGCGCACCGCCGCCCGGTAGGCCGCGGGCACCACCGCGTGCGACTCGACGAGCGTGCCGTCCATGTCGAAGACGATCGCGTCCACCGGGCCGGTCACGCGTTCTCCGCCCGGTGCGCCGTGGCGAGCCGCTTCGGTGCGCGTGCGTACCACGCCTCGGTGACCAGCTCGGTCAGCTCGTCCATGTCGATCCGGTCGAGCCGCACCAGCACCGCCGGGTAGCCGTCGAAGTGTGGCGTGGTGAAGTAGACTGCCGGGTCGTCGGCGATCAGCGCCTCCTTGGCGCCCAGGTCGGGCACCCGGACGCCGAGGATCGGGCCGTCGGGCGCGGCGGCGCCGAGCGCCTCGATGTCGCCGCGGCGCAGCGGCCGTTCCCAGACGAACATCTTGTCGCGTACCCGCCAGGCGGGCAGGTCGTCGTGCGAGCCGCGCTCGGTGGTCTCGGGCAGGGCCAGCGCGATGCGCCGCACGTCGTCCCAGGTCGCCATGGCACCGACCCTACCGAAACCCCCCGACACGACGGCTCAGACCGGCGTGGGCGTGGCCGGTTCCGCGGCCGGGCGCCGGGACGCGCGGGTCAGCAGCAGCGGCCCGACGGTCAGCACCAGGCAGACGCCCGACATCACCAGCAGCGCCGGGGTCAGGTCGAGCAGCGCCACCGACCAGCCGCCGAGCAGCGCGCCGACGGGCAGGCCGAGGAACGCCACCGAGCCGGAGATGCCCAGCACCCGGGTCTGCAGCTCGCCCGGCACCCGCTGGTAGAGCGCCGCGCCGAGCAGCGGGTTCACCGCCGCGATGCCGATGCCGGACAGGAACGTCACCACGAGCACCACGACCAGGTCGTCGCTGAGCGCCAGCGCGAGCAGCCGGGGCGCGCCGCTGAGCGTCAGCCCCAGCGCGAACGTCGTCCCGGCCGGCAGCCGCGTGCCGACCACTGTGAACAGCAGGTTGCCCAGCAGCGCGCCGGCCGAGAAGACGCCCAGCAGCAGACCGAACCCGGCCGGGTCGCCGAGCACCTCGTTGACCCACAGCGGGATCCAGACCGCGACGCTGGCGTTGGCGAACATGTTCGACACCGAGACCACGATCAGCATGGTCATCAACGTCCGATCGGTGCGCAGGTACGCGAAGCCGCCGCGCAGCGCCCGCAGGTACGGCTCCCGGGGCGCCGGTTGCGCCGGTGCGGGCGGCCGGACCAGCACGCCGATCAGCAGCGCGCAGACCGCGAACGTGGCCGCGTCGATCCAGATGGCCCGGGTCAGCCCGACCCAGTCGATGAGCAGCCCGCCGAGCACCGCGCCGAACAGCGTCATGCCGCGGGCCAGACCGTCGTAGGCGCTGGTGAGCCGGATCAGCGGCACCCCGGCCCGCTCGGCGGCCGGCTTGAACAGCACGTGCTTGACCCGGTCGCCGATGCCGCGCAGCCCGCCGGCGACCGCCACCAGCACCAGCAGGGTGCCGAAGCCGAGCCAGGGCGCCAGCGCCACCACGGCCATCGCGACGGCGCTGGCCGCGTCCACGAACACCGAGGTACGGCGTACCCCGAACCGGTCCGCCCAGGGGGTCGCCAGCGCGCTGGAGAGCATGTACGGAAGCGTCTCCGCCGCCGCGACGAGCCCCATCTTGGTGGGGCTGCCGGTGGTCGCCATCACGAGCCAGGGGATGGCGACCACCGAGATCCGGGTGCCGAGGTTGGACAGCAGGTCGGCGCCGACCAGGGTGTACAACTCCCGGCGCGGGTTCACGCCGGACTGCCGATCGGGTCGGCGCCGGCCGGGTGTCCGGCGGCGTACCGGGCCCGCAACGCCCGCTTGTCGACCTTCGCGGACCGGTTCAGCGGCAGCGCGTCGACGAACTCCACAGCGCCCGGTGCCCAGGTCTCGCTGAGTTCCCGGACCACGAGCGCGATCAGCTCCTCGCCGGTCACCGACGCGCCCGGCGACGGCACCACGTACGCGTGCGGCAGCTCCCCGGCCACCGGGTCCGGTACGCCGATCACGGCGGCGGCGCGTACCTCGGGGTGGCCGGCGAGCACGTCCTCGATCGGGCGCGAGTAGATCGGCCAGCTGCGCTGCCGGGTGAGGATCCGGTCCTGTAACCGGTCGACCAGGTAGAGGAAACCGTCGGCGTCGAGGTGGCCGATGTCGCGGGTGCGGACCCACCCGTCGACGAGCGTCTCGGCGGTCAGCTCCGGCTGACCGTGGTAGCCGGCGAAGCTCAGCTTGGTGCGTACCCACACCTCGCCGTCCTCGCCGGCCGGCAGCACCCGCCCGTCGGCGTCGCGGATCTGCACCGAGACGTCCCCGTACGGGCGGCCGCAGGAACGCAGCCGCTCCGGGTGCTCCGGGTCCTCGGTGAGGCCGGGCAGCGCGCAGATGACGACCGCCTCGCTGAGCCCGTACACGATGCGCAGGCACGGGCCGAAGCGGGCGATGGCCTGGCGCAGCCGGGCCGGCGCGGCGGGCCCGGCGCCCACGTTGAACATGAACATGGCGGAGAAGTCGGCGCCCGGCAGGTCGGGGTGGTCGAGCACCTCGTAGAGCATCGGCGGGGTGACGAACGTGGAGGTGAGCCGCTCGGAGTCCACGGTGGCGATGAACGCTGCCGGGTCCCACTGCTCGCGCAGGAACAGCACGCCGCCGGTGAACAGGTTGAACAACGTGGTGATCTGGCCGCTGGCGAGCCACATCGGGGAGTGCGACAGGTGCCGCAGCAGCGGGAACCCGGCGCCCCGGAAGTCGGCGGCGAGCGCGAGCACCTGCCGGTAGAAGCTCTCCCGGTGGTGCACCAGCTTCGGCGTGCCGGTGGTGCCGCTGGTCTGCAGGAACGACTCGGGCGCCGGCACCTCGGCGGGCAGTTCCACGGCCGGCCCGGCGGCCTCGGCGGTCAGGTCCGGTCCGGCGCCGCCGGGGCCGAGGCAGAGCACCGGTACGCCGGACAGGCCCGCCGCGACCTGCACCGCCTGCGCGTCCCGTGGGTCGTACACGAACGCCTCCGGCGCGGACAGCGCGACGAACTCGTCGACCTCCCGCCGGGAGGTCACCGGGGCGACCCACATGCTCCGGCAGCCGAGCAGGTGCAGGGCCAGTTGCAGCAGCGGACCGTCGATCGTGTTGCCGAGCATCACCAGCACCGCGGCGCCGGGGCGTACCCCGTGACGGCGCAACGCGGCGGCCAGGCCGCGCACTTCGGCGGCCACCCGGGGGTAGGTGAGGCGGCGTCCGCCGCCGACGAGCGCCTCCCGGTCGCCGAACCCGGCGAACAGCTCCAGCGCCTCGTGCACGTAGTTCGGCCGGTCGGTCATCGGGCAGCCCCCATCATGGTCCGCGAGCGGCGTCCGGCCAGGTCAGGGCCGGGACAAGACGGCAGGTGCCAGGGTCGGCGACCGCACCGCCGCCAGCCCCGAGCCTAGGCAGCCGCGGTCCACGGCGGACAGAGCCGATCGTCGCTGCGTCACGTCCCCCGGGCATTTGATCATGTCGATCAGGTTGATTGACGCTCGTCACGGCCGGAAGCTAGTTTCCGGTCCATCGCCCGGGCCGGTGCCGCCGACCGCGTCACGCCCGGGGCTGCCGACCATGGAGGATCGATGCCGACCCCGAAGAGATGGCACGTCATAGCTTCCGCCGTAACGCTGCTGATCGCCGCCACCCCGGCGGTCACCGCGAGCGCCGGCCCGACCGGGAACGACCGCGCCGGGCACGGGCGCGCCGAGTGGGCCGGAACCTGGGCCGCGGCGGTGACCCGCGGGAACAACGTGGGCCTGACCGAGACCGGCCTGAACAACCAGAGCATCCGGATGACCGTGCAGACCTCGGTCGGCGGGCCGCGCCTGCGGGTGCGGCTGACCAACCTGTACGGCCAGCAGGCCGTCCAGGTCGGCCGCGCCACGATCGCCCGGCCGAACACCGCCACCCCCGACGACCTGTCCGACATCGTCCCGGCGAGCGTCCGCCAGCTGACGTTCTCCGGCGCCGGCTCGGCCACCATCAACAAGGGCGCCGAGCTGCTCAGCGACCCGGTGGCCTTCCCGGTGACCGAGCAGGAGGACCTGGTGGTCACCCTGTACTTCCCGGTGCTCACCGGACCGGTGACGTTCCACGGCCAGTCCAAGGTCACCAACTTCATCGGCGCCACCGACCTCACCTCGGCGGCCGACGGCGCGGGCTTCACCATCCGGCCCAACTGCTGCTGGATGTTCCTGTCCGGCATCGACGTGGAGCGCAAGGCCACGCCCGGCTCCGTGGTGGTGCTGGGTGACTCCATCGGCGACGGCAACGGCAGCACCGTCAACGCCGACCGCCGCTGGCCGGACTTCCTGGCCGAGCGGCTGATCGACGCCCGCCCGGAGCCGCGTACGCCGGGTGTGCTCAACCTCAGCCTGGCCGGCAACCGGCTCAACCACGAGGGCACCGAGCCCGGCGCGGGCGGGTTCCCCGGCTACTACGAGCTGGGCCCGAACGCGCTGGCCCGGCTCAACGAGGACGTGTTCCCGCAGACCGGGGTGCGTACCGTCATCACCCACCTGGGCATCAACGACATCTGGATGAACGGCGACAGCCCGGAGGCGATCATCGCCTCGCTGCGCCAGCTCAACCGGCAGGTCCAGGCGCGCGGCCTGACCAGCATCGCCGGCACGCTCATGCCGTACGAGGGCAACGGCGGCCCGGGTGTGTGGACGCCGGAGAAGGACGCCACCCGGCAGGCCGTCAACACCTGGCTGCGCGGGCCGGGGCGGGCCGAGTTCGACGGCGTCGTCGACTTCGACGCGGTGATGCGCGATCCGGCCCAGCCGAGCCGGCTGCTGCCGGCGTACGACTCGGGTGACCACATCCACCCGAACGACACGGGCGCTGCGGCCATGGCGAACGCCGTGCCACTGAAGCTGCTCGGACTGTGACACCGGGCGGGGGCGGCGGTCGACACGACGCCGCCCCCGCCGCCGTTTCCTGGGGAGGAAGAGACAGTGGACGTCAGTGAGATCCTGACCGGGCTCTACAGCGAGCAGGGCCGGCAGAACCCGTATCCCTTCTACGCGGCCCTGCACGAGCACGGGCCGATCAACGCCGTACCGGCCCGGGCCGAGCACAGCACCGTGAGCGCGGTGGCCGGCGGGTACGACATCGTGGACCAGATCCTGCGCGACCCCGGCTGGTACAAGGGCTTCCCGCCCGGCTGGGAGGAGCAGGAGATCCTGCGCACGTTCCTCACCTCGATGATGTTCGTCAACCCGCCGGACCACACCCGGATGCGTGCGGTGTTCGCCAGGACGTTCACCCCGCGCCGCCTCGGCGCGCTGGAGCCGGTGATCGAGCGGATCGTCGCCGAACGCCTGGACCACATGGCCGAGGTGGGTGCGGACGGTCACGAGGTGGACTTCGTGGCCGACTTCGCGTACCCGGTCCCGGCGCTGGTGATGGCCGAGTTCATCGGCCTGCCCGCGGCCGACCTGTCCTGGTACCGGCAGCGGGTCGACTGGATCGACGAGTACATGGACGTGTCCGGCAAGACGCCGGAGCGGCTGGCCCGGGCCAACCAGGCCGCCGAGGAGCTGCGCGTCTACTACCGGGACCTGATCGCCCACCGGCGCCGCACGCCCGGCCACGACCTGATCAGCGGCCTGGTCGAGGTGCTCGACGCGGGCGGCGTCGACCTCACCGAGGAAGAGTTGATCAGCAACCTGATCGTGCTGTTCAACGCCAGCTTCGTCACCACCGTCTACATGTTCAGCAACGGCCTGCCGCTGCTGCTGGACCACCCGGACGTGACCGCCGCGCTGCCCGGCGACGACGAACTGGCCCGCGGCTGCGTGGAGGAGGTGCTGCGGATGGAGAGCCCGGTGCACTTCCTGGCCCGCTCCGCGCCGGCCGGCGTCGACCTCGGCGGCGTCCCGGTCGACCGCGACGACAACGTGCTGCTGCTGATCGCCGCCGCGAACCGCGATCCGGCCCGGTTCCCCGACCCGGACCGCTTCGACCCGCGCCGCGACGGCCCGCCGTCGCTGGCCTTCGGTGTCGGGCTGCACTTCTGCCTCGGGTCGGCGGTGTCCCGGCTGGAGGGCCGCCTGGCGCTGCCGCGCCTGTTCGCGCGTTTCCCCCGGCTCGCCGTCACCCAGCCCTACACGTACAGCGGGAGCCTGTTCCTGCGCGGTATCGACAAACTCTTCGTCACCACCGGGGAGGCCGGATGACACTCGATCCGCAGGTGGTCGCGTGGCGGGCCGCGCGGGCCGCCGCCGGCACCGTGCCGCTCTACACCCAGACCCTCGCCGAGGCCCGCGCCGCCGACCTCGCCGCGATCCGCGCCGGCTCCGGCGCGGTCGAGCCGGTCGCCGAGGTACGCGACACGACGGTGCCCGGCCCGGGCGGGCCGCTGCCGGTGCGGATCCACCGGCCGGACGGCGACGGGCCGCTGCCCACGCTCGTCTACTTCTTCGGTGGCGGCTGGACGCTCGGCAGCGTCGACACGGCCGACGGGATCTGCCGGCGGCTGGTCAACCTCACCGGCGCCCAGACCGTGACGGTCGGCTACCGGCTCGCCCCGGAGCATCCGTTCCCGGCGGCGGTGGAGGACTGCCACGCCGCGCTGCGGCACCTCGCCGCGCACGCCGCCGAGTTCCGCGTGGACCCGGACCGGCTGGCGGTGGGCGGCGACAGCGCGGGCGGGAACCTGGCTGCCGCGGTGACGCTGCTGGCGCGCGCCGACGGCGGTCCCCGGCTCGCCGCCCAGCTGCTGGTCTACCCGAACACCGACCAGCGGCCCGGGCACCGGCCCGGCGACGACGAGGACCCGATGCTGTTCAACAGGCACTCGGTGGGGTGGTACCGCGGCCACTACCTGGCCGATCCCGGCGACGCGGCCCACCCGCTCGCGTCGCCGCTGCTCGCCGAGGACCTGTCCGGCCTGCCTCCGGCGCTCGTGGTCACCGCCGGGTACGACCCGCTGTGCGCCGAGGGCGAGCGGTACGCGTCCCGGCTGCGTGAGGCGGGCGTGCCCACCGAGACGGCCCACTACCCGGGGATGGTGCACGGGTTCTTCGCGATGCCCGGCGTGTTCGACGCGGGCCGCCAGGCCCAGGAGCGGGCCGCCGCCTTCCTGCGCCGCGCATTCGGGCTCGACCCGGCGCACGCGGCGGCGGGTGCCGACCATGGGTGACGCGGCGGACGGCTTCGTGCCGCCGGCCAGCCTGGCCGAGTTCGCCGCGCCGGCCCGGGCGGTCCTCCCGGCCGACGTGTGGGACTTCGTCGACGGTGGCAGCGGCACCGAGACCGCGCTGGCCGCGAACCGGGCCGCGCTGGACCGGGTGGCGGTGCTGCCCCGGATGCTGGCCGGGGTGGACGACCCGTCCACCGAGGCGGCGCTGCCCGGCGGCCGGGCCGCGTTGCCGGTGGCCGTGGCGCCGATGGCGTACCAGCGGCTGCTGCACCCCGACGGCGAGCCGGCGCTCGCGGCGGCGGCCCGCGCGGCGGGCGTGCCCTACGTGGCGAGCACGCTGTCCAGCACGCCGATCGAGGAGATCGCGGCGACCGGAGCGACGGTGTGGTTCCAGCTCTACTGGCTGCGCGACCGGGCCCTGGTGGCCGACCTGCTCGACCGGGCGGAGGCGGCCGGCTGCGCGGCGGTGATGGTGACTGTGGACGTGCCGGTGCTCGGGCGGCGTCTGCGCGACGCCCGGAACGGTTTCGCGCTGCCGCCGCACGTCACCGCGGCGAACCTGCCCGGCGGCCGGGACGACCTGGCGCACCAGGGCACCCCGGGCGTCTCGGCGGTGGCGGTGCACACCGGCGCGGTGTTCGCCCCGGCGCTGAGCTGGGCGGACCTGGAGTGGCTGCGCGAGCGTACCCGGGTGCCGTTGCTGGTCAAGGGCATCCTGGACCCGCGCGATGCGGTCCGCGCGGCGGACGCCGGCGTCGACGCCGTGGTGGTCTCCAACCACGGCGGACGGCAGCTCGACGCGGCCCCGGCCAGCGCGGCCGTGCTGCCGGAGGTGGTCGAGGCGGTCGACCAGCGGTGCGCGGTGCTGCTGGACAGCGGCGTCCGCAGCGGCGTCGACGTGCTGCGCGCGCTGGCGCTCGGCGCGGACGGCGTGCTGCTGGGCCGGCCGCTTCTCTGGGCGCTCGCGGCGGGCGGCCGGGCCGGTGCCGAGGCGGCGCTGGCGCTGCTCGCGGCGGAACTGCGCGACGCCCTCATCCTCAGCGGCTGCCCCGACCCGGCCTCGGCCCGGCGGCTGCGTACCCGGATCGGAGGCTGACGTGGATCCCGTCGACCTGGCCGTCACGGCGCTGCACGGCAGTGTCGGCGACCCGGCGCTGAACTCGATGAACTTCCTCAACGAGGTGGCGCAGCACTACCCGGACGCGGTGTCGCTGGCGGCCGGGCGGCCGTACGAGGAGTTCTTCGACTCGGCGCTGCTGCACACGCACCTGGACCGGTTCCGCCGCCACCTCGCCGAGGAGGTCGGGCTGGACCGGGCCGGTGTGGACCGGACGCTGTTGCAGTACGGCCGCACCAAGGGCGTCGTGCACCACCTGATCGCCCGTCACCTCGCCGTGGACGAGGGGCTCACCGTCGACCCGGAGTCGATAGTGGTGACGGTCGGCTGCCAGGAGGCGATGTTCCTGGTGCTGCGCGCGCTGCGGGCCGGCCCGGCCGACGTGCTGTTCGCGGTGGCGCCCACGTACGTCGGGCTCACCGGCGCGGCCCGCCTGGTCGACCTGCCGGTACGCCCGGTGGCCGGCGGGCCCGGCGGCGTCGACCTGGACGACCTGCGCGCCGGGCTGCGCCGGGCCCGGGCGGAAGGGCTGCGGCCCCGCGGCTGCTACGTGATGCCCGACTTCGCCAACCCGTCCGGGGTCAGCATGGACACCGCGCACCGGCGGCGGCTGCTGGACCTGGCCGCCGAGGAGGACATGCTGCTGATCGAGGACAACCCGTACGGCCTGTTCCCGGCCGACGGCACCGCGCGGCGGCCCACGCTCAAGGCGCTGGACACCGCCCGCCGGGTGGTCTACCTCGGCTCGTTCGCCAAGACCGTGCTGCCGGGCGCGCGGGTCGGCTACGTGGTGGCCGACCAGCGGGTGGGGGAGGCCGACGGCACCGTGGTCCCGTTCGCCGACCACCTTGCGAAGATCAAGAGCATGGTCACCGTGAACACGTCGCCGATCAGCCAGGCGGTGATCGGCGGCGCGCTGCTCGCGCACGACTGCTCGCTGGTGGCCGCGAACACCAGGGAGCGGGCCGCGTACGCCCGCAACCTGCGCCACCTGGTCGACGGCCTGGCCCGGCGCTTCCCGGCCGGCGGTCCGGTCTCCTGGACCGTCCCGGCGGGCGGGTTCTTCGTGGTGGTGAGCGTGCCGTTCGCCGTCGACGACGCGCTGCTGCACCGCTCGGCCCGCGAGTACGGCGTGCTCTGGACCCCGATGGCGCACTTCTACGACGCGGGCACACCGGTGAATGCGTTGCGGTTGTCGGTGAGCGCTGTCACACCGGAGTCCATCGATCTGGGCCTGGACCGGCTGGCCGCGCTGGTCACGGACACCATGCCGGGCGGCGTGACGCCGGAGTGTCAGGGTTCCGCCACAGCGCGTGTTTCCTGACGCCGTCGCTCTGTTGATAATGGACGAATGGTTGCCTGGGAGTACGCGTTGCTCGTTCGTCGGTATCAGGGTCAGGGTCGCAATTTCCACGTCTCGTTCGTGTGGTACGGCCCGGACGGGTCACGCACCGACGTGACCGCGTACGGCGACACCGCGATCGCGCACCTCAACCGGGTCGGCCGGGAGGGGTGGGAGCTGGTCTCCGCCGCCGAGGACGTGAACAACGTGCAGGGCAGCACCGAGGTCCACCGCTACCACCTGAAGCGCCCGCTGCGCTGACCCCGTAACCGCCGGCGCCCCGGGAGATCGTTCTCCCGGGGCGCCGCCGTCACGACTGTCAGCCCAGGTCCACGGCGGGGTAGAGCGGGAACGGCGTGAGCAGGTCGGCGGCCTGCTTGCCGACGGACTCGGCGACGGCCGGGTCCAGCACGTACTTCGCCTTCGACGGCGCGCCGTCCGGGCCGGTGCCCGGCGTGGTCTGGCTGAGCACGGTGTGGATCAGCTCGGCGGTGGCGTCCATCTCGGCGGCGCCGAGCCCTCGGGTGGTCAGCGCCGGGGTGCCGATGCGGATGCCCGAGGTGTACCAGGCGCCGTTCGGGTCCTGCGGCACCGAGTTGCGGTTGGTGACGATGCCCGAGTCCAGCAGCGCCTGCTCGGCCTGCCGGCCGGTCAGGCCGTACCCGGACACGTCGATGAGCACCAGGTGGTTGTCGGTGCCGCCGGTGACCAGCGTGGCGCCCCGGCGCAGCAGCCCGTCGGCGAGCGCCTGCGCGTTGTCCACGATCCGCTGGGCGTAGTCGGCGAAGTCGGGGCGGCGCGCCTCGGCCAGCGCGACCGCCTTGGCGGCCATCACGTGCGGCAGCGGCCCGCCGAGCACCATCGGGCAGCCCCGGTCGACCTGGTCGGCCAGCTCCGGGCCGCAGAGCACCATGCCGCCGCGCGGGCCCCGCAGCGACTTGTGCGTGGTCGTGGTGACGATGTGCGCGTGCGGCACCGGGTCGAAGTCGCCGGTGAACACCTTGCCGGCGACCAGCCCGGCGAAGTGCGCCATGTCGACCATGAACGTGGCACCGACCGAGTCGGCGATCTCCCGCATGATCCGGAAGTTGACCTTCCGCGGGTACGCGGAGTAACCGGCGACCAGGATCAGCGGCTTGAACTCGCGGGCCGCCTCGGCCACCCGGTCGTAGTCGATCAGGCCGGTGGCCGGGTCGGTGCCGTAGCTGCGCTGGTCGAACATCTTGCCGGAGATGTTCGGCCGGAAACCGTGGGTGAGGTGCCCGCCGGCGTCCAGCGACATGCCGAGCATCCGCTGGTTGCCCAGCTCGCGGCGCAGCGCGAACCAGTCGGCCTCGGTGAGGTCGTTGACCTGCCGCGCCTGCGCCTTGCGCAGCGCGGGGGACTCGACCCGGTCGGCCAGGATCGCCCAGAACGCGACCAGGTTGGCGTCGATGCCGGAGTGCGGCTGCACGTACGCGTGGGACGCGCCGAACAGCTCCCGGGCGTGCTCGGCGGCGAGCGCCTCGACGGTGTCGACGTTCTGGCAGCCGGCGTAGAACCGGCGCCCGACGGTGCCCTCGGCGTACTTGTCGCTGAACCAGTTGCCCATGGCCAGCAGCGTCGCGGGGGAGGCGTAGTTCTCGCTGGCGATGAGCTTGAGCGACTCGCGCTGGTCGGCCAGTTCCGCGGCGATGGCGTCGGCCACGCGCGGCTCGACGCCGCGGACGACCTCCAACGCGCTGCGGAAGGCGGTGGACTCGGCGTTGCGCGACATGCGACCTCCAGGTGACGTGCGGAAGGCCCAGGCGCTCGGCATGCGTCCTCATGACGAGGCCGCTCCCCGATGGTGCTCCATCTCCACGCGCCAGTCACGGCCCGTGCCGATCCTACCGGCCCGGCCGGGACCTGCGGGGTTGGGCCGCCCGTCCCGGGGCACACCGTGGGGGAGGCCGGCCCCGACCCGGCCCGGGGGAGAGGAGGCACGACCATGACCACACCGAGCACCGGACGGCCGCTCGCCGTGGTGACCGGCGCGTCCAGCGGCATCGGGTACGAGCTGGCGGTCCAGTTCGCCGAGCACGGGTACGACGTGGTGGTCGCCGCCGAGGACGCGGCGATCGAGCGCGCGGCGGGCGACCTGCGGCGCGACGGCGGCCCGGAGGTGTACCCGGTCCAGGTGGACCTGGCCACGCCCGAGGGCGTACGGCGGCTGGCCGGGGAGGTGACCGGCCTGGGCCGCCCGGTCGACGCGCTGGCGCTCAACGCCGGCCGGGGCGCGGGCGGGGACTTCGTCGGCGGCACCGACCTGGCCGACGAGCTGACAGTGATCGACCTGAACGTCCGCTCGACGGTGCACCTGGCCAAGCTGCTGCTGCCGGACATGGTCCGCCGGGGCGCCGGGCGGGTGCTGTTCACCTCGTCCATCGCCGCCACCATGCCCGGGGCGTACCAGGCGGTCTACAACGCCTCGAAGTCGTTCGTGCAGTCCTTCGCCGAGGGGGTGCGCAACGAGCTGAAGGACAGCGGCGTCACGGTGACCTCGCTGATGCCCGGCCCGACCGACACCGAGTTCTTCGACCGGGCCGACATGGAGGACACGCGGGTCGGCCAGGGGCGCAAGGACGACCCCCGCAAGGTGGCCGAGGACGCGTTCGAGGCGCTGATGAAGGGGGAGCACAAGGTCGCCGCCGGCTCGCTGGTCAACAAGATCCAGGTGGCCGCCGGCAAGATCGTCCCGGACCGGCTGAAGGCCGAGCAGCACCGGAAGATGGCCGAGCCCGGCTCGGGCGACTGAGCACCGACGCGAGCGGGACCGCCCCGAAGGAAGGGGCGGTCCCGCTCGCGTTCCGGGCCCGGTGTCAGGCGACCACGGCGTCCAGCGACTTCTTCAGCGCCTTCGGGGCGGTCGGCGTCTTCGGCGCCTTCGGCCGCAGGTCGAGCATCCGCTGGCCGATCTCCTGGAGCTGGTTACGGCCGAGCGCCTCGCGCACCTTCGGGAACCACTCCTGCTCCTCCTCCTCGACGTGGTGCAGCACGTTCTCGATCAGCACCGTCGTCTTGGCGTTGAAGCGCTCGTCGTCGGCGTCCATGGTGAACAGCTCGAAGCAGAGCACGTCCGCGACGTGGTGCTCCTCGTACGACTCCAGGATGTCGTCCTCGACGTCGGGCACCAGCTTGCGGACCTCCGGGTACATCACCTCGTTCTCCAGGTAGGTGTGCACCGTCAGAGCTTCGAGGATCTGCCCGACGATCTTCCCGCGCTTGCTCGCCGGCCCCTCCTCGGCCTCCTGAAACGCCTTGAACAGGCGGCGGATCTCCTTGTGGTCCTCCTTGAGCAGGACGATCGCGTCGGTGGACACCGGTTACCTCCTAAGTCGGCTGACGGTGCCCCCCTACCCGGTGCCCGACCAGGACAAACGGAACCGGGCCCGGCGTGATCGCCGGGCCCGGTCCACGCGGGTCGGGGTTACTTCACCGCGTTGTACGCGTCCACGACGCCGGCGCCGTAGAACCCGTTGCGGTTCCCGCCGGAGCAGGTCGCGTCGTACGCGTTCGGGCCCGCCGGGATCAGCGGCACCGGGTTGTAGACGCCCGACGGGCAGGACTTCGCCACCGCCGTGCGCTCCAGGAACGAGGCCAGCTGGCCGGGGTTCATGCCCGGGTGCGCGGACAGCGCCAGCGCCGCGACGCCGGTGGCGTGCGGGCTGGACATCGAGGTGCCCTGCTTGTAGCCCCACCCGTTGGTGCGGGTGGCGGTGTTGAAGGTGGTGGACAGGATGCCGTCGGCGGACGTCGAGACCGCGCCCCGGGTCCGGAACCGGGTGTCGCCACCCGGCGCGGTCACGTCGATCACGCCCTGGCCGTACGAGGAGTAGTAGCTCTTCTCACCGGTCGGGCCGACCGCGGCGACCGTCACCACGCCCGGCGCCTCGGCCGGTAGGACCAGGCAGGCGTTCGTGAGGTTCTCGCGGTCCTCCGGCGTGCCGTTGTTCGGGCTGCCGGTGTCGGTGATCTTGTGGGCCAGGTCCCAGTTCGAGTTGCCGGCCGACGAGACGTGCAGCACGCCCTGGGACTGCGAGTAGCGCAGGGCCCGCTGCACGGCCTTCCACACCGGGCGCTGGCGGGCGTCGTTGCGGCAGTTCAGCTGCCACGGGTCGATGTAGTAGCTGTTGTTGGTGAGCTGGAAGCCGTGCTCGGCGGCCCACATGAACCCGCAGACCGCGGCCTCCGGGAAGATGTAGCCGTCGTCGTTGACCACCTTGACGGCGGCGACCTTCACACCCGGCGCGACGCCGGTGACCCCGGCGCCGTTGACGGCGGCGGCGATGGTGCCCGCCACGTGGGTGCCGTGGTCGCTGGTGGTGGGGTTCCACGAGGCCTCGGCGGTGTTCGGGACACCGCCGACGCAGGAGGCGCTCTTGTCCCTGGCGATCTGGGTCGCCAGGTCCGGGTGGCTGCTGGAGATGCCGCTGTCCAGCACACCCACCACGACCGACGGGCTGCCGCCGGTCACCGCGTGCGCCTGCGGGACGCGGATCTGGTCCATGTCCCACTGAAGGTTGTAGAGCGGCTCGGCGGTCGGGTCGCCGGTGGCCGCGGCGACGGCGGCGGCCGGCACCTCGACCGTCTCGCCCTCGTCCAGGGCAGTGCCCAGGCCGGCGGTGGAGGCGACCGACTCGACGCCGGCGCCCGCCACCCGGGTGACGAAGTCCGGGGCGGACGAGCGCACGACCAGCACGCCGATCTTGTCGTACGCCGCCACCACGGTGCCGTCGGCGGCCGCCACCCGGGCGGCGGCCTTGGCGGTGCCGTTGCCCTGCGGGGCGAGCACCAGATACGAGGTCTCCGGTCCGGCGGCCGCGGCCGGCGCCATGCCGCCGGTGAGGGCGAGCCCGGCGCCGAGCGTCACCGCGGACGCCGCGGCGAGTGTCTTGCGACGGAGATTGTTCACACAGACTCCCAGGGGTTCGTGCGGGTGGACCGCACCCCTGAACGGGCTGCGGTCCGGGCGGAGGCACGGCGAAGTACCGGCCTCGCCCGGACCAGCGCCGCCGCGCCCCCGGGTGTTACACGTCCCGCGCGCCCGTGAAGTCGATCGTCAGACGGTGGCGATCGTGTAGGGGATCTCGTCCAGCAGTTCCCGGGCGAGGAAGCCGATCCGCCCGTACCGGGGGACCAGCCGCTGCCCGCTCACCGCGTGCGCGAACGCCGCCCAGCAGGCCGCCTGTGCCGGGTCGGCACCCCGGGAGAGCAGGCCCGCCAGCAGCCCGGAGCGCACGTCGCCGCTGCCCGAGGTGCCCAGCCCGGCGTCCCCGCTCTCCTCCCGCCAGGCCCGGCCGTCCGGCGTCGCGATGTGCCCGTACAGCGACACGACCGCGTCGTACCGGCCGGCCAGCTCCACCGCTTCGGCGTCCAGGTCGTCGCCCGGATCGCGGCCCAGCAGGTGCTGGGCCTCGGTCAGGTTGGGCGTGAGCACCACCTTGCGGCCGGACCCGACCAGCAGATCCGGCGCGTGGCTGAGCGCACCGAGCGCGTACGCGTCGAGCACCAGCGCGGTCTCCCGCCCGGCCGCGTCCAGGACCAGGCGCAGCAGTTCCCCGGTGGCGTCGATGTCCTTCAGGCCGGGGCCGACGGCCACCACGTCCGCCTCGGCGACCAGCCCGCCGAGCAGGTCGCCCGGGTCGCCGCGTACCGCGCCGTCGTCGGTCTCCGGCAGGCCGATCACGAGCGCCTCGGGCACCTGGATGCTCAGCGACGGGGCCGTCGACTCGGCCGCGGCGAGCTGGAGCACGCCGGCCCCGGCACGCAGCGCGGCCACCCCGGCCAGCAGCACCGCGCCGGGGGTGAACCGGGAACCGCCGACCACCAGCACGGTGCCGCGCGCCTCCTTGCCGCCGGTGGGCACCGGCAGCGCCCAGTCCCGCAGCAGCGCGGGGGTGATCACGTCAGACCGGCTCGGCATGGACCTCGTCCTCCCTGGTGGGTGTCGCCCCCTGGCGGTGCAGGTGGGTGACGTCGTTGAACACGTCCGGCACGAGCCGGCCGGAGTCGTCGGCGTGCCAGCCGGTGACCGAGCAGTTGGCGATCACGTGCTCGCGGGTCAGCGCCATCAGCTCCGCCTCGGTGAGCCCTTCCACCAGGTAGCGCAGCAGGAAGACCAGCGCGTCGTGGCCGAACAGCAGCACCCGGCCCCCGTCGTGGTCGCGGCGCAGGTCGCCCAGCAGCGCCCGCAGCCGCAGCGCCACGTCGGTCCAGGACTCGCCGCCGGGCGGCCGGTAGTAGAACTTGCCGAGCCGGGTACGCCGCTGCGCCTCCTCCGGGTAGCGCCGGGTCACGCCGTGGGCGGTGAGCCCGTCGAGGATGCCCAGCTCCCGGTCGCGCAGCCGCTCGTCGACGCTCGTCGGGATCCCGGTGCCGTCGAGCGCCAGCTCGGCCGTCCGGACCGCCCGCAGGTACGGCGACACCACCGCCACGTCCGGCCGTTGCGAGTCCGGCAGCTCGGCCAGCCAGCGGCCGGTCGCCTGTGCCTGCTCCTCACCGGTAGCCGACAGCGGCACGTCCGCGTCGCGGTGGGTGAGGTCGATCAGCTCGGCGCCGGACGTCTCGGCCGCCGTGGCCGCGACGTTCGCCGTGCTCTCGCCGTGCCGGACGATCCAGAGCGATCCCATCTCCGCCATGCGGCTCCCGGTACCCGGGCCCGGCCGGGGATAACCGCGCCGGACCGGCGACACACGGGCTGCGCGCCGTTGCATCGACGCGGCAGAATGTCCCACGACTCGGGACGACCCCCGGGTCCGAGGGAGGGCGCACATGTCGACGGTGGTGCGGGGTCTGCGGGAGGCGCTGGTGCTCTTCGTGATCGCCGCGGTGGTGATCGCCGCGGCGGTCGGCATCTGGGTGGCCGTCGGGGGCGGCGACTTCACGCACCGGGTGGGAGTGGCGTTCATGATCGTCGGTGCCGTGATCGGGATGACCGGTGACCTGACGCTGAGCCGCATCGGCATGCTGCCGGCCCGGTCCACGTTCGGCCTGGCGCCCGAGCGGGAGGACGGCGGCGGCGGGCGGGTGCTCACCGGCGTCGGCATCTTCCTGTTCGTCTCGGTGCCGCTGATCGTCGTCGGGGCGCTGCTGATCACCTGAGCACGTTGCCGGCCGTCGCCGGACCGGTCAGTCCTCCGGCGAACCGGGACTCACGAGACCCGTCTCGTAGGCGACCACCACCGCCTGGACCCGGTCCCGCAGACCGAGTTTGGCGAGGATCCGGGCGACGTGGGTCTTCACCGTCGCCTCGGACAGGTGCAGCGCGTCCGCGAGTTCGGCGTTGCTCAGGCCGCCGGCCAGCAGGCGCAGGACCTCCGTCTCGCGCCGGGTCAGCGTGGCCAGGTCGCGGTGCACCGCCGCCGTCTGCGGGTCACGGCGGGCGAAACGCCGCACCAGGCGGCGGGTGATCGCGGGCGCGAGCAGCGCGTCCCCGTCCTGGACCAGGCGTACGGCCGCGACCAAATGCTCCGGCGTCACGTCCTTGAGCAGGAAGCCGCTCGCCCCGGCGGCGAGCGCGGCGTAGACGTACTGGTCCAGGTCGAACGTGGTGAGGATGATGACCCGCGGCGCCGCGACGGCCCCGGTGAGGATGCGGCGGGTGGCCTCGAGACCGTCGAGCTCGGGCATGCGCACGTCCATGAGCACCACGTCGGGCCTGGTGCGGCGCACCGCGTCCACCGCCTCCGCGCCGGTCGCCGCCTCGGCCACCACGTCCACTCCGCCGGCCGTGAGGATCATGCGGAACCCGGTACGGACCAGCGCCTGGTCGTCGGCGACCACCACTCGTACCGTCATGTCGCCTCCCACGGGATCAGGGCCTCGACGTGGTAGCCGGCGCCCGGCCGCGCTCCGGCGCGCAACGTCCCACCGTAGACGGCGAGCCGCTCCCGCAGCCCGATCAGGCCGCGCCCGCCCGTCGCGCCGGTCGCGGCCGGTACGCCGGGCTCGGTGTTGCCGACCTCGATCCGCAGCCTCTCCGGCGCGTACTCGACGACGACGGTGCCGGCGGCGCCCGGCGCGTGCCGGACCATGTTGGTCAACGCCTCCTGCACCACCCGGTAGGCCGTCAGCCCGACACCGGAGGTGACCGGCCGGCGCTCGCCCGAGACGGTCAGACCCACCGGCACGCCGGCGTCACGCATGCGTGCGACCAGGCCGGGCAGGTCGTCGATGCCGGGCTGGGGGTCCTCCGGGTCGTCCGGTTCGGACTCGGCCAGCAGGCCCATGACGTGCCGCAGCTCGGTGAGCGCGGACCGCCCGGTCGACTCGACGGCGAGCAGCGCCTCCCGTGCCTGATCCGGCGCGGCGGCGAGCACCGTCCGGGCGGCGCCGGCCTGGATGACCATCACGCTGACGTGATGCGTCACGACGTCGTGCAGTTCGCGGGCGATGCGGGCCCGCTCACCGGCGACCGCGTCGCGCAGCGCCTGCTCGTGGGCGCGGGCCTCGGCGGTGAGCCGCTGCCGGTCCTCGCCCGCCCGTCGCCGCCACACGTGGTGGCCACCCGCGGCGGCCACCAGCGGAGCCAGCACGACGAACGGAAGACGGTCCGCGGGCACCGTGACCACCATCAGCTCCCGCAGGCCCAGGGCGAGCAGCGCCACCACCGGGACCGACGCCAGCACCGGCAGCCGGTACGGGCTGTGCGCCGCCGCGCTGTAGACGGCGACGAGGCAGGTCAGTACCACGCACGGGAACAGGGCTGGTTGCCGGTCCCCGTCGGTCACCAGCACCAGTGAGGCGGCGGCCGTCGTCGCCCAGAGCACCGCGAGCGGATACCGGCGGCGCAGCACCAGCGGCGCGCACATGACGAAGACCAGCAGCAGCGCCCCGAGCGTCGAACCGGGCGGCGCCGGTTGCACCTCCGGCGGGACCGCCAACGGCGGCAGCGGCAGTGGCGGCGGCAACGGCGGGGGCGGGACGCCGACGTCGTCGGTGGCGGCCTGGAAGCACACCAGCCCGAGCACACCCGCCAGCGCCGCGTCGAGCAGCAGCGCCCGCCAGCCCGGCCTCGGCAGCGGTCCGGTCGCCACGATGCCTCTCACGAGCCACATTCTCGCCGCCGTACGCCGGCCGGGGCATCGGCCACGGTGTGCACTGCGACTACATCGCAGGGATGACCCCGGACGAAGATCCACCTCCGGCGGTACGGCGGTGCGTCGCCGGACCGATGCCCCGACCTGCGGCCGGCACCTAACGTCACGGCGTCCAATCGACCGGCCCGACCACAAGGGGCGACACATGACCGATCCGGTGATCGACGTACGCGGGGTGACCCGCCGCTACGGTGAGGGGCCGCCCGCACTGCACGACGTCTCGCTGACCGTCCGGCCCGGCGAGTGCGTGGCAGTGCTCGGCCCGTCCGGCAGCGGAAAGTCCACGCTGCTCAACCTGCTCGCCGCGCTGGACCGGCCGGACGCCGGCACGGTGACCGTCGCGGGCACCCGGCTGGAGAGGCTCGGCGAGGCCGCGTCGGCCCGGTTCCGGCGCGCGCACGTGGGCCTGGTCTTCCAGTTCTTCAACCTGCTCGACGACCTGACCGTGCTGGACAACGTCCTGCTGCCCGCCCAGCTGGCCGGCGCCCCGGCCCGGGCGTCGCGCGCACACGCGGCCTCCCTGCTGGACTCGCTCGGCATCGCCCGGCACGCGCAGGCGTACCCGGGACGCCTCTCCGGCGGTGAGCGCCAGCGCGTCGCCGTCGCCCGCGCCCTGATCAACCGGCCCGCGCTGCTGCTGGCCGACGAGCCGACCGGCGCGCTGGACACCGCCTCCGGGGAGGACGTCCGGCGCCTGCTCGACGAGCTGCACCGCAGCGGCCAGACGATCGTGCTCGTCACCCACGACCTGCGGCTGGCCGAGGCGTCCGCCGGCCGGACGATCCGCCTGCGCGACGGCCGGGTCGAGGTGCGGCGGTGAGCGGGCTCGGCCGGGTCGTCCGGTCCGGCGTACGGCGCCGCCGGGTGCAGACAGTCGTCGTCGGTCTGGTCACCGCCGCCGCCGTGACCGCCACGGTGCTCGGCGGCGGGCTGCTCGTCGCGTCGCAGGCGCCCTTCGACGACGCGTTCGCCGCCCAGCGGGGAGCGCACCTGACCGTGCGGGCGGACTCCGGTGCGGTGACGGAACCGCAGCTCGCCGCGTCGGCCTCGGCGCCGGGCGTGGTTGCCGCCGCCGGCCCGTACCGGGTGCTGGTGGTCGCCTTCACGGAGCGCGGCGGGATGCGGACGCCGCCGCTGACAGTCGTCGCCCGCGCCGATCCCGGCGGCCCGGTCGACCGGATCGAGCTGGCCGGCGGGCGGTGGCCGGCCGGTCCGGACGAGATCGTGCTGAGCGGCGGCGCCGTCCGCGTGCCGCCCGGCTCCCGCCTGGCCACACCCGGCGGCGCCGAGTTCACGGTGGTCGGTACGGCCCGGTCGATCAGCGACACCGCCGGGGCCTGGGTGCTGCCGTCCGCCGTCGGCGTACTCGACGGGCCGGACACGGCGGACGGGTACCAGATGCTCTACCGGTTCACGGACGCGCGCACCGCGACGGAGGTCGCGGCCGGCCGGGACGCCGTGGTCGCCACGTTGCCCGCCGGCGCGGTCACCGGCGCCCGATCCTGGCTCGACGTACGGCAGCAGGCCGTCGAGGACGCGGCCGTCTTCGTGCCGTTCCTCGTCGCGTTCGCGCTGCTCGGCATCGTGATGGCGCTGCTGGTGGTCGGCACTGTCGTCGCCGGGACGGTCGGTGCCGCCACCCGCCGGATCGGCATCCTCAAGGCGCTCGGCTGCACCCCCGCGGGTGTCGTCCGCGCGTTCGTCGCGCAGACGGTGCTCCCGGCCGCCGTGGGTGCCGTCGCCGGAACGGTCACCGGGAACCTCCTCGCGCTGCCGGTACTGGCCGAGACCGAGGAGATCTACGGTTCGGCGAACACCACCATCGCCTGGTGGGTGACCGTCCTGGCCGCCGGCGGGGTGCTGGCGGTGGTGACGCTGACCGCGTGGACGGCCGCGCTGAGAGCGGGCCGGCTCCGTACGGTGGACGCCATCGCTGTCGGACGGGCGTCCGGTCCGGCGCGGGGCCGCTGGGCGTCGCGGCTGGCGGCGCGGCTGCCGGTGGCCAGGCCGGTCGGCCTCGGCCTGGCCCGCCCGTTCGCCCGGCCGGCCCGCACGGTCGCGATCCTGCTGGCGGTCGCGACCGGCGCGGCGGCGATGACGTTCGCGACCGGGCTCGCCGCGTCGCTGCTGCGCATCCAGACCGCGCTCACCCAGGACGTCGCGGACGTCACGGTGACCGGCGACCCGGACGCCGGACCGGTCGCCGCTCCCACCGCCGATCCGGCCGCGGTGCTGGCGGCGATCGACGCGCAGCCGGGCACCCGCGCCCGGTACGGCCGCACGCAGGCACCGGGCACCGTCGCGGGCATCGCCGATCCGGTCTCCGTCACGACGATCACCGGCGACGCGGCGTGGGACGGCTTCGAGATGGTGTCCGGACGCTGGTTCGCCGCACCCGGCGAGGCCGTCGTCGGTGGACCCCTGCTGACCGCCACCGGAGCGCGGATCGGTGACACCGTCACGGTCCGGATCGAGGGCACGCCGGTACGCCTGCGCATCGTCGGCGAGGTGTTCGAGTCCGTCATGGCGGTGTTCACCGGTACCGCCACGTCCACCGGCCGGAATCCGTCCGAGTACCGCGTCGCGCTCGCCCCGGACACCGACGCCGGCGCCTACGCGCGGGCGCTGACCGGCGCACTCGCCGGCCGGGGCCTCACGGCGCGGTCGAGCGGCACGGAGACCGACCCGCTCCTGCTGGTCGTGGAGGGGCTGACCGCCACGCTGACCCTGCTGCTGCTCGCGGTGGCCGCGCTGGGTGTGCTCAACATGCTCGTCCTCGACCTGCGCGACCGGGTCCACGATCTCGGCGTGCACAAGGCGCTCGGCATGACGCCGGCCCAGACGATCGCCATGGTGGTCGCCTCCGTCGCCGGTGTCGGCCTGGTCGGCGGGCTGCTCGGCGTACCCGCGGGTGTGGCGATGCACCGGCTCGTCGTACCGACGATGGCCGCCAGCGGCGGACTGCACCTGCCGGAGGCGCTGCTCGACGTGTACGGGCCGCTCCTCCTGACGGCGCTGGCGCTGGGCGGGCCGCTGACGGCACTGCTCGGAGCGCTGCTGCCGGCCGGGTGGGCGGCCCGGACCCGGACCGCGACGGCCCTGCGGAGCGAGTAGCGCCCCGGCGGTTCCACGGGTGTCGGTGGGGCCGGTTATGGTCCCGGCACACTGCGGGCGATCAAGGAGACGGTGTGCGCAGATTCGAGTTCGTGGGCGGCGGTTCGGCCAAGTTCTGGGAGGTCGGGCAGCGGGACGCGACGGTGACGGTCCGCTATGGATCGATCGGCGCGCAGGGCCGCACCCAGGTCAAGGAACTGGGTTCGCCGGCCGAGGCCGCCGCGCACGCCGACCGGCTGATCGCGGAGAAACTGCGCAAGGGGTACGCCGAGACGACAGCCGCGCCGTTCACCGGGCAGGTCGGAGCGCCCGCCGCCGAGCCGGCCGCGCCGAGCCGCGATCCGGAAGCGACCGGCACCGATCCGACCGGCGCCGATCCGGCCGGTGCTGGTTCGGCCGGTGCTCGTGCGGCCGGTAGCGACCCGGCCGGGGCGCAGTCGGCCACGTCGCCCGCCGGCGAGCTGCCGGACGAGGACGCGTTCGAGGTTCCGGCCGGCTGGCGGCGGATGCTGGTCCCGCGCCGGGGCGGCACGCCGGGCACGGCCCTGCCGAGCGCCGCGAAGGGCCGTGCCGCCGGGCGGAAGGTGCTGGACGCGGTGGCCGTCCCGGTGGCCGCCACCGCGCGGGCCACCGACGATCCGGAGCTGGGCCCGGCGCTGCGCGGCTACCTGGACGGCGAGCCCGGTCCGCTGGGCGGGGCCGCGCTGGTGGCGGCGGCGGCGGTGGCGCTCGGCTATCACGCGCGCGACCAGCAGGGGGTGGCCCTCGCCGACCTGCTGGTCGCCGATCTCGGCCCGGTCGGCGCGGCGGTCGCCGTGACCGAGCAGATCACCGTGGCGGCCACCGGGTCGGCGTCCCCGCTTCGGCGCGACCGCACCGAGGCGGAGAAGGCACACAACTACGGCCACTGGGGTCTGCGTCAGTCCGTGCTGCACCGGGTTCGCGCGCATCTCGCGGTGGCCGGTGACGCCGACTACGCCGCCGCCCGCGCCGCGCTGGTCCCGTACCGGTCCGGGGCGCTGGCGGCGCGGGCGGTCACCTCGTTCCTGCTGCCCACCGAGCGGGAGTGGGTGGCGCGGGACGTCGCCGACGTGGCGCGCGACGGGGGCGCGCTGCTGGCCGAGTTGCTGCTCTGCGCGGTCGACGACGTGGACGCGATCCACGCCCTCCACGGGCAGTTGGCGGTCTACCGCCTGATGTACGACCAGGGGCCGGTCGTCACCGCCACCGCGGCGGTCGGGTCGCCGATCGCGCCGGTGCTGACCGCGTGGTTCGACTACGAGCACGCCGGCGCGGACGCGCGGCAGCGGCTGGTGTCGCTGCTGGCGGCACTGCCCGGCGACGAGCCGATGGCGGCGCTGCTCGACCGGCTGGACCGCAGGTACGTCCCGCCCGCGGTGACGGAGATGCTGCGCCGCTTCCCGGTGCGCGGCGTGCGCCTGCTCTCCGCCGCCGCGCAGGGGCGCAGCCCGGCCGCGCGGGAGGCCGCCACCCTGCTGCGTGCGCACGTGCTGACCAATCCGGCGGCCGTCGAGGCCGCGCTGCCGGCGCTGGACCCGGCGCGGCGGGAACGGATCGAGCGGATCCGCGACGACGCGACCGCGCTGCCGGTCGCCGTGCCGGACCGGCTGCCGCCGGTGCTGGTGACGCCGCCCTGGTCGGTCCGGCGCCCACGAGCCAACCCGCCGGTGGTGGACGGGCTGGAACGGCCCGCCGCGTCCACCATGGCCTGGTTGCCGGGGGAGCGGGAACGGTGGGCCGCGATCGTGCCCCGCTGGGCCGGTCACTGGAACGGGAACGACCTGGGCGCGCTCGCCACCGAGGTCGCCGCCGGGCGGGCCGGGTCGTATGCGGCGATCCACTTCTTCGTCCGCGCCACCGAGGAGCTGGCCCGGCCGCTGCTGCCGTCCTGGCGGCCCGACGAGTCCTGGGGCGCCGACCGGTGGATGCTGCGCCTCGCCGGCCGGTACGAGCTGGACGCGCTGCCCACCGCGCTGCACCTGGCCCGCAGCGCGCCGAAGAGCGTCGGCGAGGTGCTGCTGCCGTACGCCGACGGTGAGGTCGCCGACCTGATGGCCGACTGGCTCGACCGGCTCAAGACGGTCCGCCCGACCGCCCGGGCCTGGCTGCGGCGGCACCCGGAGTACGCCACGCGGGCGCTGCTGCCGGCCGCCCTGGGCGCGCCCGGACCGCGCCGCCGGGCCGCCGAGCGGGCGTTGCGCCTGGTCGCCGCGGAGCATCGCGAGGCGCTCCTGGGCGTGGCCGGGGAGCACGGTGAGGAGGCGCTCGCCGCCGCCACGGCGATGCTCGACGCCGACCCGCTGGCCCAGCTCCCGGCCCGGATGCCGAGCCTGCCGGCCTGGCTGGACCCGGCGGTGCTGCCGCAGGTGCTGCTGCGGGACCGCTCGGCGGCGCTGCCCGCCGACGCGGTACGCCACCTCTGCACGATGCTCGCCATCTCCTCGCCCGGCGAGCCGTACCCGGGGGTGGAGATCGTCCGCGCGGCGTGCGACGCCGACTCCCTGGCGGAGTTCGCCTGGGCGCTGTTCGAGAGCTGGCAGAGCGCCGGCGCGCCGTCGAAGGACGGCTGGGCGTTCACCGCGCTGGGCCTGCTCGGCGACGACTCGACCGCGCGGCGGCTCGCGCCGCTGGTCCGGGCCTGGCCCGGTGAGAGCCAGCACACCCGGGCGGTGACCGGCCTGGAGGTGCTGGCGCAGATCGGCACCGACGTGGCGCTGATGCACCTCTACGGCATCTCGCAGAAGGTGAAGTTCCGGGGCCTGCGGGAGCAGGCGGCGCGCAAGGTCACCGAGGTCGCCGACGGGCTGGGCCTGACGCCCGAGCAGCTCGGCGACCGGCTGGTGCCCGACCTCGGCCTGGACGCCGACGGCAGCCTGGTCCTCGACTACGGGCCGCGCCGGTTCACAGTCGGCTTCGACGAGCAGCTCAAGCCGTACGTGGTGGACGGCACCGGCGCCCGCCGCAAGGATCTGCCCAAGCCCGGCGCCCGGGACGACGCGACGCTGGCGCCCGCCGCGCACAAACGCTTCGCCGGCCTGAAGAAGGACGTGCGTACGCTCGCCGCCGACCAGATCCGCCGCTTCGAGGCGGCCATGGTGACCGGGCGGCGCTGGCCGGCCGCGGACTTCCGCCGCTACTTCCTGTCCCACCCGCTGCTCTGGCACGTCGTCCGCCGACTGGTCTGGGCCACGGTGGACGACGCGGGGACGGTGGGCGCCGCGTTCCGGGTGGCCGAGGACCGCACGCTGGCCGACGTGGACGACGAGACGTACGCGCTGCCCGACGACGCCACCGTCACCATCGCGCACCCGCTGCACCTCGGCGCGGCGGTGCCGGCCTGGGCGGAGGTCTTCGCCGACTACGAGATCCTCCAGCCCTTCCCGCAGCTCGGGCGCGAGGTGCACCGGCTGGACGCGGCCGAGCGCGGTGAGGCGCTGCTGCACCGGCACATGGGCGTCACGGTCCCGGCCGGGCGGCTGCTCAGCCTGGAACGGCGGGGCTGGCGACGCGGCACCCCGCAGGACGCCGGCATCCAGGGCTGGCTGGAACGTGACGTCCCCGGCGGCCGGGCCGTGGTGATCGACCTCGACCCCGGCATCGCGGTCGGCGTGGTGGACATGTTCCCCGACCAGAAGATCGAGGCGATCTGGGTCAACGACGTGCCGCAGGGTGACTGGTTCCAGCGCGGCGGCAGGGTCCGCCTCGGCGACCTGGACGACGTCACCGTCTCCGAGGTGCTGCGCGACCTGGCGGAGGTGACCCGGTGACCGCGCTCGACCCGGCCGCCGAGCGAGCCCAGCGGCCGCCGGCCGAGGTTCGGTACGCCGACGAGCTGGCCGCGCTGGCCGCCGACGACGGTGACCCGCGCCCGCCGGGCTGGCGGCTGAGCCTGCGTGCCGCGCGGCGGTTCATCCTCGGTGACCCGGCGGCCGGGATCCGGCGCAAGTTCGTCGGCGACCCGTCCCTGATCGACCGGGCGCTGGTGGCGCTGGCGACCAGCCGCGGGCTGATGCTCGTCGGCGAGCCCGGCACCGCCAAGTCGCTGCTGTCGGAGCTGCTCGCGGCCGCGGTGAGCGGCGACTCCACGCTCACCATCCAGGGTGGCGCGGCCACCACCGAGGACCAGATCCGCTACTCGTGGAACTACGCGCTGCTGGTCGCCGACGGCCCGTCCCCGCGCGCGCTGGTGCCGGCGCCGCTGCTGCGCGGCATGGCCGAGGGGCGGGTGGTCCGGTTCGAGGAGATCACCCGCTGCCCGCTGGAGGTGCAGGACTGCCTGCTCTCCCCGCTGTCGGACCGCGTGCTCGCCATCCCGGAGCTGCCGGGCGCCGACGCCATGGTGTTCGCCCGTGAGGGGTTCAACGTGATCGCCACCGCGAACACCCGTGATCGCGGCGTCAACGAGATGAGCGCCGCGCTCAAGCGGCGGTTCAACTTCGAGACCGTCTTCCCGATCCCCGACCTCGGCACCGAGCTGGAACTGGTCGAGGCCGAGGCGGGCGAGTTGCTGCGCCGTTCCGGCGTGACCCCGCCGCCCCGGCGCGACCTGCTGGAGGTGCTGGTCACCACGTTCCGGGAACTGCGGACCGGGGTCACCGAACGCGGCGACGCGATGGAGCGGCTGTCGGCGGTGATGAGCACCGCGGAGGCGGTCTCGGTGGCGCACGCGGTCGGGCTGCGGGGCTGGTTCCTGCGCGGCGAACCCGGCGACGCCGCCGACCTGGTCGCCTGCCTGGCCGGCACCGCCGCGAAGGACGACGCGGAGGACCTGGCCCGGCTGCGGCGCTACCTGGAACAGCAGGTGTCCCGCCGCTCCGGCGCGCAGTGGCGGGCGGTGCACGACGCCCGGCACCTGCTGCCCGGGTGAGCGTCACCGGGGCGCCCGACGGCGTCACGTTCCTCGGCGTCCGGCACCACAGTCCGGCCTGCGCCCGGCTGGTGGCGGCCACCGTGGCCCGGCTGCGTCCGGCGTACGTGCTGGTGGAAGGGCCGGCGGACCTGAACGGGCGGATGGACGAGCTACTGCTCGACCACGAGCTGCCGATCGCCGTGTTCACCGCGCACCGCGACGGCACGCGGCGGCACGCCTCCTGGAGCCCGTTCTGCGCGTACTCGCCGGAGTGGGTGGCGCTGACCGCCGGCCGGGAGGCGGGCGCGCAGCTGCGCTTCATCGACCTGCCCGCGTGGCATCCCGCGCTGTCCGACCGCGCCAACCGGTACGCCGACGCCGACCAGCGGTACGCCGAGGCGGTACGCCGGCTCTGCGCCACGCTGGCAGTGGACAACGTGGACGCGCTCTGGGACCACCTGTTCGAGATCGGCCCGGACGACGGGCTGGCCGAGCGCCTCGACACGTACTTCGACGTGCTGCGCGGCGAGTCGGCGGCGGGGGATGACGACACCGCGCGCGAGGCGTACATGGCCCGCTGGGTCCGCGCCGCCCGGCGCCGGGCCGCCGGCCGTCCGGTGCTGGTGGTGACCGGCGGCTTCCACCGCCCCGCCCTGGTCCGGCTGACCGCCGACGGTGACGGGGCGGACGACGACTGGCCGGAGGTCCCCACTCCCGCACCGGACGCGGTGGCGGGCAGCTACCTCGTGCCGTACTCGTTCCGGCGGCTCGACGCGTTCGTCGGCTACCAGTCCGGCATGCCCTCCCCGGCGTACTACCAGCGGGTCTGGGAGGACGGTCCGCGCCGGGCCGCGGAGGCGCTCACCGAGGCGGTGGCGGCCCGGCTGCGGGCCCGGCGGCAGCCCGTCTCCACCGCGGACCTGATCGCCGCCCGGAGCATGGCCGGCGGCCTGGCCCGGCTGCGCGGCCACGCCCACCCGGGCCGGGTCGACGTGCTCGACGGGCTGGTGTCCGCGCTGGTCACCGACGCGCTCGACCAGCCGCTGCCGTGGGCGACCCGGGGCACCCTGGCACCCGGCGCGCATCCGGTGGTGGTGGAGATGGTCGCCGCGCTCAGCGGCGACCGGGTGGGCCGCCTGCACCCGGACACGCCGCTGCCGCCGCTGGTGCACGACGTCGACGCCGAACTGGCACGGCACCGCATCGACGGGGGCGCACCGGTCGAGCTGGACCTGACCGACGCGGACGACCTGGCCCGCAGCCGCCTGCTGCACCGGCTGCGGCTGCTCGACGTACCCGGCCATGCCCGCGAGAGCGGCCCGCGGGTGGGTGCTGACGCGCTGCTCACCGAACGCTGGTCGCCCGCGCCGTCGGCGGACCGGCTCGCCCGGGTGATCGAGGCCGGCGGGTACGGCCCGACCGTCCTCGACGCGGTCACCGCCCGGATCGAGGAGCGGGTGACGCTGCTCGGCGCGGACGTGGACGCGCTCGCCACGACGCTGTTCGACACCGCGCTGGCCGGGCTGCCCGAGCACTCCACCCGCACGCTCACCGCGATCGCCCGCGCCGCGGGCGGGGTCACCGACCTGCGGGCGCTGGGCCGGGCGCTGGCCGTGGCACTGGCCCTGTGGCGGCACGACCGGCTCCTCGGCAGCGCCGGAACGGCCCCGTTGGGCGCGCTGATCACCGCCGCCGTACGCCGGGCGCTCTGGCTCGTCGAGGGCGTGCGCGCGGTGGCCGCGCCGGCCGACCCGGGGCGGCTCACCGCGCTCGTCGCGGTCCGGGACGCGGTCCGCCACGCCGGTCCGGCGCTGGGGCTCGACCGGGACGGCGCGCTCGCAGTGGCCGGGCGGGTGGCGGGCGACGCGGCGGCCCCGCCGGACCTGCGCGGCGCGGCGCTGGGCCTGGCCTGGTCGCTGGGCGACGTGCCGGACGCCGCCCGCGCGGTCCGGGCCGTGGCCGCGCCGGACACGCTCGGCGACTGGCTGGGCGGGCTGTTCGCGCTGGCCCGGGAGGAGGTGGTCAGCGGCGACGCGGCGCTGCTGACGGTGGTGGACGAACTGCTCGCCTCGATGGGCGCGCACGACTTCCTGGTGGCGCTGCCGGCGCTGCGGCAGGCTTTCGGCTGGTTCCCGCCCCGGGAACGGGCCGAGGTGGCCCGGCACGTGCAGGCGCTGCACGGCGGCGACGCGCCGCCCGGTGACCTGCTGCGGCTGGACGCCGACCCGCTGCTGGTGGCCGCCGCCCGCGCGGTGGAGGAACGGGTCGACGCGGTGCTGACCCGGGAAGGGCTGTGGGAGGGGGACGGGACGTGAGCGACCCGATGCGGGAACGCTGGCGGCTGGTGCTCGGCGACGCCGCGCAGGACAGCCTGGGCGGACTGTCGGCCGAGGCGGCCGGCCGGGACGCCGCGCTGGACTGGCTCTACGGCCGCGACGCCGAACTGGGCCGCCGAGACGTGCGGCGCGGCGGGTCCGGCCCGTCCGCGCTGACCACTGTGGACTGGCTGGACGGGATCACCCGGCTGTTCCCGAAGGAGACGGTGCAGCGGCTGGAACGCGACGCGGTCGAGCGGTACGGCATCCACGAGGTCGTCACCGACCCGGCGGTGCTGGCCCGGGTCGAACCGAACCCGGCGCTGCTGCGCGCGGTGCTGCGCACCAAGCACCTGATGGACCCGGAGGTGCTGCGGCTGGCCCGCAGGCTGGTCGAGGCGGTGGTGCGGCAACTGGTCGAGCGGCTGGCCGCCGACGTCCGGCAGTCGTTCTCCGGGCCCCGGGCGCGACGCCCCAGCCGGTTCCGGCAGGCCCGCAACTTCGACGTCCGGCGCACCATCCGGGCGAACCTGGCGCACTGGCGGCCGGACGAGCGCCGGCTGCACGTACGGCAGCCGCACTTCTTCTCCCGGACCCGCCGCCACCTGGACCGCTGGCAGGTGATCCTGCTGGTGGACCAGTCCGGTTCGATGCTCGGCTCGGTGATCCACGCCGCGGTGACCGCCGCCTGCCTGTGGGGACTGCCCGGTGTACGGACCCACCTGGTCGCCTTCGACACCGAGGTCGTCGACCTGACGTCCGACGTGGACGACCCGGTCGAGCTGCTGATGAAGGTGCAGCTCGGCGGTGGCACCGACATCGCCCGCGCGGTCGCGTACGGCGCGCAGCTCGTGGAGAACCCTCGCCGCGCGATCGTCGCGTTGGTGTCCGACTTCTACGAGGGCGGCGACGCCGGGCGTCTCGTCCGGTCGGTGAAGCAACTCGTGGAGCAGGGCACGCACGTGCTGGCCCTGGCCGCGCTGGACGAGGAGGCCGACCCGGCGTACGACCGGGCCACCGCGCAGCGGCTGGCCGACGTGGGCGTCGCGGTCGGCGCGATGACGCCGGGCGAGCTGGCCGCGTTCGTGGCCGAGCACGTCGGCCGGTAGGGGGACGAGGCATGACCCGCGCCGACCTGATCGCGCTCACCCCGGACGTGCTCGCCGCGCTGAGCAACAGGGGCCTGGTGAAACGTGCCACGAAGCGGGTCGACGCCGGTGAGCGGCCCACGCTCATCGAGGACACCGACGGCGCGGTGCGCGCGGCGTACCCGGACGGGGTGACTGTCACGCTCCCGCCTGGCGGCGGTGGCCTGGCGGCGGCCTGCTGCTCCTGCCCCGCGCCGGGCGTGTGCCGGCACCTGCTCGCCGTCGTGCTGACCTACCAGCGCACGCACGCCGCCACCACGCCGAGCCACGCGGCCGCACCGGACCGACCCGCGGCGCCGGACCGGCAGGCCGCACCGGACCACGCCGCCGGGTCGGGCCACGACGCCGAGCCGGGCCGGGACGCCGAGCCGGGCCGCGACGACGCCGGGGCCGGTGGTGAGCCGTGGCGGTGGTCGCCGGGGGACGTCACCGACGACGAGCTGGCCGCCGCGATCGGCGCGCCCGCGCTTGCCGCCGCGCAGCGGCGCCGGCGGCGCGGCTACACCGCCGTGGTCCACCGGCCGGACGCCGCCGACCCGGTCCCGCGCGTGGAGCTGCCCACCGGCACGGTCCGCTTCCTGGTGCCCCGCCAGGTCGGGTACGCGCGCGGCGACGCGGCCGACGACGGCGGCGAGGCGATCGCGCTCGCGGTGTGGGCGTGCCGGACGGCCGACCGGGAGCAGCCGGACCGCCCCGAGGCCCAGGTACGCGTCGGCGGGTCCGCAACAGTCGTGGACCGTCCGGCGCTGGACGCGGCGGTGACGCTGGCCGCCGACGTGCTGCTGACCGGGGCCGCGCACCTGGGTTCCGGGGTGGACGCCCGGCTCGCGGCGGTCCGGCGCGACCTCGACGCGGCCGGTCTGCGCTGGCCGCTGCTGGCGGTGGACGACCTGGCCGGGCAACTGGAGGCGTACGCCGCGCGCGGCGCCCGGTACCGGCCGGAGACGTTCGCCGACCTGCTCGCCGAGCTGCCCGCCCGGCGGCGCGCGGTGGTCAACGCCGGCGCCACGCCACCGGAGCGGGTGCTGGGCACCCACGAGCCGGCGGAGACGCCGCTGCGGCGGGTACGGCTGACCGGTCTCGGCGCCCGGGTCCGGTGCAGCGGAGGGGAGGTGGGCGTGGACGTGGTGCTCGCCCACCCGGCGGCCGTTTCGGTGCTGGTGCTGCGCCGCGCCTACCCCGTCACCGACGACGGCACGCCCACGGGGCACGAACTGGCCGGGCGGCGGGTCACCGGAGCCACGCTCGGCGCGCTCGCCGCCGGGAACGTGGTCTCCGAGTCGGCGGTGCGCAGCGCCGCGCACCGGCTCCGGTTCGCCGCCGGCCGGCTGGCCCGCACCACAGTCACCCCCGGCGCCGGAGAGTGGTCCGGGCTGCCGCCCGGCCTGCTCGCCCGCGACCCGGACGCGCTCGCCGCCGAGCTGGCCGGGCGGCCACCCCGGCTGCTGCGCCCCCGCACCGCCGCCGAGGCGGTGCGGGTGCTCGCGCTCGGCGAGGTGCGCGCCATCGGGTACGCGGCCGGTGAGCAGCGCCTCGACGCCACAGTGACCGGGGCCGACGGGGGCACCGCTACCGTCACCGCGACCCACCACGCCGCCGCACCGGGCGCGCTCGACGCGCTCGCGGCGGCGCTCGACGGCACGCACGGGCGGCCGCGCTACGTCAGCGGGACGGTCCGCCGTGGCGCCGACGGACTCGTCGTCGAGCCGCTGGCGGTGGTCGCCGACGCGGTGGTCGTACCCGATCTGGCGCCCGGTGCGGGCGACGGGCGGCTGGCCGGCGCGGTCGACGTCCGGCCCGACCCGGTCGCGGCCGCGCTGGGTACGGCGTCGGCGCTGCTCGCCCAGGCCGCGCACACCGGCCTGCGGCACCTGGCGGCCGGCTTCCCCGAGCGGCTGCGCACGACGGCGGCCGGTCTCGCCGGAGTCGGTCTGGAGCGCTGTGGCGCGGCCCTGTCCGGCCTGGCCGGGACGCTCGGCGCCGACCCGGGCGAACCGGCGGTCCGGGCCTGGGTCGACGCCTGGATCCGGCTGTCGGTGACGGCGGAGTCCCGGTGAGCCGGTCCCCACGGCCGGGAAGGATCGCTACGGTGTGACGGTGGCGACCACGGCGGCGCAGGAGATCCAGGTGGGGGAGCGGCTGGTCCGTGTCTCCAGCCCCGACAAGCCCTACTTCCCGGAGCGCGGGCTGACCAAGCTGGACGTGGTCCGCTACTTCCTGTCCGTCGGCGACGGCATCCTGCGCGCGTTGCGGGACCGGCCGACCATGCTGGAACGCTGGCCGCGCGGCGTGTTCGAGGGCGCCAAGGTCGCCACCCGGCAGACCAACAAGGGCGACGCGTTCTACCAGAAACGGCTTCCGGCCGGCGCGCCCGACTGGGTGCGCACCGCGCACATCACGTTCCCCAGTGGCCGTACCGCCGACGAGGTGGCGCCGAGCGAGCTGGCCGTGGTGATCTGGGCGGCCAACCTGGGCACGCTGCGTTTCCACCCGTGGCCGGTGTCCAGGGACGACGTGGAACGCCCCGACCAGCTGCGCATCGACCTCGACCCGATGCCGGGCGTGGACTTCGCGCAGGTGGTGCCGGTGGCGCACGAGGTACGCGCGTATCTGGCCGAGCTGGGCCTGGAGGGCTTCCCGAAGACCACCGGCGGTCGCGGCATCCACGTCTACGTCTCGATCGAGCCGCGCTGGAGCTTCGGCGAGTGCCGGCGGGCCGTGCTGGCACTCGGCCGGGAGATGCAGCGCCGACTGCCCGGCCTGGTCACCACCACCTGGTGGCGTGACCAGCGGGACCGGCCGGTCTTCGTCGACTACAACCAGATGGCCCGCGACCACACGATGACCTCGGCGTACTCGATCCGTCCGACGCCGGCGGCGCTGGTCTCGGCGCCGCTGGACTGGTCCGAGCTGGACGACGCCCGGCCGGAGGACTTCGACGTGGTCAGCATGCCCGCGCGGTTCGCCGGGCGCGGTGACCCGCACGCCGGGCTGGACGGGCGGCGGTACTCGCTCCAGCCGCTGCTGGACCGGGCCGACGCCGAAGGGCTGGAGTCGCCGCCGGAACGCTGACCGGTCAGTCCCAGGGGCTCTGCGTGCCGTCGAACTCCTCGAACACCAGCCAGGTGCGGGTGGACAGCACCCCGGCGATGCTCTGCACCCGGTCCAGCACCACGTCCCGCAGCGTCGCGTTGTCCGGCGCCCGGACCAGCGCGAGGACGTCGTGCTCGCCGCTGAGCAGCGCCGCGTGCTCGATGTAGCGCACCCGGGCCAGCTCGGCGGAGACCTCCCGCCAGGTGTTCTGTTCGATGGTCAGCGCGATGTACGCCGACGTGCCCAGCCCGGCCGGCTCCGGCGCGACCCGCGCGGTGAACCCGGTCAGCACGCCGTCGCGCAGCAGCCGCTCCACCCGGGCGTACGCGTTGGTGCGGGAGACGTGCACCCGTTCGGCGAGCGTACGGATCGACGTCCGGGCGTCGCGGACCAGCTCACGCAGGATCCGCCGGTCCACCTCGTCGAGCGGCCCGGCCGAACGTCCCGTTCCGCCCGCCGCGCCCGGTGTGGTGCCGGTCTCCTGGCTCACCTCAGCCGCCCTCCCGTGCCATTCGTCCCGCGTTCATCCCGCATGTTGAGTCAATCATCCACGACCGGGAGCATAGGGCCACCACACGTCCAGGAGGTCCCCGCCGTGACGACCACACCCCAGGCGGTCCGCAGGGCATCCCCGCGCACCCGCCGGAAGACCACCCCGGCCGCACCCGACCCGTCGGCCGGCTTCATGCCGCAGCGGGAACCGGTCCGGCTGCTCGAACCCGACGGGACCCCGCTGCCGGCCCGCGACGACTACCCGGAGCCGCCGGTCGAGACGCTGCGCGAGATGTACCGGCGGATGGTCGTCGGCCGCCGCTTCGACGTCCAGGCCACCGCGCTCACCAAGCAGGGCCGCCTCGCCGTCTACCCGTCCGCCCGTGGCCAGGAGGCGTGCCAGATCGGCGGCGTCCTCGCGCTGCGCGACACCGACTGGGTGTTCCCCACCTACCGCGAGTCGATGGCGCTGACCGCGCGCGGCCTCGACCCGGTCGAGGTGCTCACGCTGCTGCGCGGCGACTGGCACTGCGGGTACGACCCGGCCGCCACCCGCACCGCGCCGCAGTGCACCCCGCTCGCCACCCAGTGCGTGCACGCCGCCGGGCTGGCCTACGGCGAGTCGTACCAGGGCCGCGACACGGTGGCCCTGGCGTTCATCGGCGACGGCGCCACCAGCGAGGGCGACTTCCACGAGGGCATCAACTTCGCCGCCGTGTTCAAGGCGCCCGTCGTCTACCTGGTGCAGAACAACAAGTACGCGATCAGCGTGCCGCTGTCCCGGCAGACCGCCGCGCCGAGCCTGGCCTACAAGGGCGTCGGCTACGGCGTACCCAGCGAGCAGGTCGACGGCAACGACCCGGTGGCCGTCCTCGCGGTGCTGGAGCGCGCCGTGGCGCACGCCCGCGCCGGCAAGGGCCCCTACCTGATCGAGGCACACACCTACCGGATGGAGCCGCACACCAACGCCGACGACCAGACCCGCTACCGCGACGCCGACGAGGTCGAGGCGTGGCGCGACCGCGACCCGATCGCCCGGCTCGAGGCGTACCTGCGGGCCAAGGGCGTGCTCGACGACGACGCCGTCGCGGCGATCGCCGCGGAGGCCGAGGAGTACGCCGCGGCGCTGCGCCGCCGGATGGACTCCCAGCCGACTGTGGACCCGCTGAGCCTGTTCGACCACGTGTACGCCGAGCCGACGCCGCAGCTGGCCGAGCAGCGCGAGATGGTCCGGGCCGAGCTGGCCGCCGACGCGGAGGGGGACGCCTGATGGCCACCATGACCATGGCGAAGGCGCTCAACGCCGCGCTCGCCGACGCGATGCTCGACGACGACCGGGTGCTCGTCTTCGGTGAGGACGTCGGCCAGCTCGGCGGCGTCTTCCGGATCACCGACGGGCTGCAGGCCCGCTTCGGCGACAAGCGCTGCTTCGACACCCCCCTCGCCGAGGCCGGCATCGTCGGGTTCGCCGTCGGCCTGGCCATGTCCGGGCTGCGACCGGTGGTCGAGATGCAGTTCGACGCGTTCGCGTACCCGGCGTTCGAGCAGATCGCCTCGCACGTGGCGAAGCTGCGCAACCGCACCCGCGGGGCACTCAGCGTGCCGATCGTCATCCGGGTGCCGTACGCCGGCGGCATCGGCGGCGTGGAGCACCACTGCGACTCGTCCGAGGCGTACTACGCGCACACGCCGGGCCTGAAGGTGGTCACCCCGGCCACGGTGGACGACGCGTACTCGCTGCTGCGCGCCGCCATCGACGACCCCGACCCGGTGGTGTTCCTGGAGCCCAAGAAGCTCTACTTCACCAGCGCCGAGGCCGAGCTGCCGGCCCGTACCGCGCCGATCGGCACCGCCGTGGTGCGCCGCCCCGGCACCGACGCCACGCTGATCGCGTACGGCCCGGCGGTGCCGGTCGCGCTCGCCGCCGCCGAGGCCGCCCGCGAGGAGGGCTGGGATCTGGAGGTCGTCGACGTACGCAGCATCGTGCCGTTCGACGACGCCACCGTGACCGCCTCGGTACGCCGTACCGGCCGGTGCGTGGTGATCCAGGAGGCGCAGGGCTTCGCCGGTGTCGGCGCGGAGATCGCCGCCCGGGTGCAGGAGCGCTGCTTCCACGCCCTGCACGCCCCGGTGCTGCGGGTGTCCGGGCTGGACATCCCGTACCCGGCGCCGATGCTGGAGCACACCCACCTGCCCTCGGTCGACCGGGTGCTGGACACCGTGGCCCGCCTTCAGTGGGATGACCAGCCCGACACGCGGTGGGTGGCGGCATGACAGCGGCGATCGGAACCCGCGACTTCCTCCTGCCCGACCTCGGGGAAGGGCTGAGCGAGGCGGAGATCGTCGAGTGGCGGGTCGCCGTCGGCGACGTGGTCACCGTGGACCAGACCGTGGTCGAGGTGGAGACCGCGAAGGCCGTGGTCGACGTGCCGTGCCCGTACGCCGGACGGGTCGTGGCCCTGCACGGCGCGGCCGGTGAGGTCCGCCCGGTGGGTCAGCCGCTGATCACCATCGCCCCGCTCGACGGCGCTCCCGACCCGCACGCCACCTACCGCGAGGAGGAGCGGGCCGGTTCCGGCAACGTCCTGATCGGCTACGGCACCGGCCACGGCGGCACGGGCCGGCGGCGGCGCCGTCCGCGGCTGGCGCTCGCTCCCGACCCCGGCGCGCCGAACGCGGCTGGCCCCGTGCCCGGTCCGGCGTCCGCGTCAGGCTCTCCGCCCCCGGCGGCTTCGACTCCGGCGGGCTCTCCCGCCCCGGCGGGTTCGGCGCACGCGGGCTCTCCGGCCCCGGCGAGTCCGGGTCCAGCCGGTTCGCCGGCCCTGGGCGGCGTGTCCGCGTCGGCGGACCGCACGGCCGAGCCGGCACCGACCGGCGGACCGGCGGCGCCGCTGGTCATCTCGCCGATCGTGCGGCGGCTCGCGAAGGAGCACGGCATCGACCTGGCGTCGCTGCGCGGCACCGGGCCGGGCGGCGTGATCCGCCGTGCGGACCTGGACGCGGCAGTGGCCGCCCCCGCCCCGGCGGCCCGGCTCGCCGCGGTGCCGGACGCCCCGGTCGCGCACGTCGGGCTCGCCCCGGCCGGCGACGGTGACACGGTCATCCCGCTCACCGGCATCCGCAAGGTGATCGCCGACAAGCTCTCCCGCAGCCGGCGGGAGATCCCCGAGGTGACCATCTGGGTCGACGTGGACGCCACCGGCCTGCTGGAGACGCGCGCCGCGATCAACGCGGCCACCCCTGACGCGCCGGTGAGCATCCTGGCGCTGCTGGCCCGGATCTGCCTCAGCGGCCTGCGGAGGTACCCGCAGCTCAACGCGCACGTCGACACCGAGGGGCAGCGGATCGTGCAGTCCGCGGGCGTGCACCTGGGCATCGCGGCGCAGACCGACCGGGGCCTGGTCGTGCCCGTGGTACGCGACGCGCAGCGGCTCACCACCCGGGAACTGGCCACCGCGCTCGCCGAGACCACGACGGCCGCCCGGGCCGGGACGCTGCCACCGGCACGGCTGACCGGCGGGACGTTCACGCTCAACAACTACGGCGTGTTCGGCGTGGACGGCTCCACGCCGATCATCAACCACCCGGAGGCCGCGCTGCTCGGCGTCGGCCGGATCGTCGACAAGCCGTGGGTGGTGGACGGGCAGCTCGCCGTCCGCAAGGTGACCCAGATCAGTCTCACGTTCGACCACCGGGTCTGCGACGGTGGCGTGGCCGGCGGCTTCCTGCGCCACGTCGCCGACTGCGTCGAGCAGCCCGCCCTGCTGGTAGCCAACGTCTGACCCGGCCTCCTCCGGCCCCGGTCCTCACCAAGAGGGCCGGGGCCGCACCCGTCCCCGCCCGCCGCCCCTCCGCGATCTTGCACTCGCTGCCCCCGACGTGCCCTATTCGCCCCCTTCTGGAGGGCCGCAATCGCAAGATCGCGGCAGTGGTCCGGTGGCGTGGGCGGGGTGGGCGCGAGCGGCGGGTGCGAGCGGCGGGGAACCGGGCGGAGGGGGCGTGGGGCGCAAGCGGGGACGGGAATTACCTGTCCGGCACAATTCGCGCAGCTGTTTCCGAGCAATTCCGCCGAAGGTGCCACGGCGCGATCCCGGGCCTACAGAATGTGGGCGAGAGGGTTCGGAAATGGGGGGCGAAATATGTTTGCGAGGCGCCGACTGACGCTTTTCGCGATGACCGTCGCAGCCGCGCCGCTGGCGGTCGGCGCGTGTACCGCCGGCCCGAAGTCGGTGGCGAAGCGGGCCGAGGCCGCACCACCGTCGGTCTCCGTGTCGCCGGCCGACCGTACCCGGGACGTGCCGATCAGCGCGGAGGTGGGGGCGAAGGTCAGCAACGGCAAGGTGACAGCCGTCAAGCTGACCGACGACAAGGGAAACGCGGTGCCGGCCCAGCCGCGTGAGGACGGCTCCGGCTGGGTGCCGGACCGGCCGCTCGCCAATTCCCGGACGTACACCGCGGAGGTGACCGCGACCGGCGATTCCGGCAAGACCGCCACGCAGAAGACGACGTTCACGACGATGGCCAAATCCACCAAACCGGCCGTCACCAGCGAATTGTATTTCCGGCCGAATCAGACGTACGGGACGGCGATGCCGGTCGTGCTCGGATTCGACCCGCCGATTCCGAAGGAGGCCCGCGCGGACGTCCAGCGCCGGCTGTTCGTGAAGACCGACCCGCCACAGCCGGGCACCTGGTCCTGGGTGGCCGACGGCAAGCAGGCCGAGTACCGGGCGCCGGACCGGTGGAAGCCGGGCACGAAGATCAGCGTGCGCAGCGCGTTGCAGGGGCTGCCCATCGGCAAGGACGCGATCGGCGACTCCGACCGGGTCGCGAGCGCCAAGGTCGGCCGCCAGGTGACGCTCGACATCGACAACGGGACCAAGCAGATGACCGTCTACCAGGACGGCAAGGTGCTCAAGAAGATCCCGGTGAGTCTGGGCAAGGCGAGCACGCCGACGTCCAGCGGCAACATGGTGATCATGGAGAAGCACGAGCACACCACATTCGACACCCGTGGTGAGCCCAACGGCGGCTACGTGGTCGACGTGGACGACGCCCAGCGGCTGACCTGGGGCGGCGAGTTCATCCACTCGGCGCCGTGGTCGGAGGGGGACCAGGGGAGCACGAACGTCTCGCACGGCTGCACCAACGTCTCGGCCACCGCCGCGGACTGGCTGATGGGCTTCACGCAGGTCGGTGACCTGGTGACGGTCAAGGGCACCGAGGTGAAGCTCGACCAGGGCAACGGCTTCACCGCCTGGAACGTCGGCTGGGACGAGTTCGCCAAGGGCAGCGCGCTGCCCGTACCGGCGGGGCTGAAGCCCACGCAGAGCGCCACGCCGCACCCGGGCGCGGTGGCCGGCGGGTCGTCACCGGCCCCGGCCCCCTCGCGGAGCAACAGCGGCGGCTGAACCTGGGGAGGAACGGCCACGGGGCCGGCCCGCGTCCGCGCGGGCCGGCCCCCGTCGTGCTCAGTCCAGGCCGACGCGGGCCACCCCGGTCGCGGTCAGGCTGCCCAGCCAGAGGTGGCGGCCGTGCTGCCGCACGCCGGTGACCATCGGGTACGCCCCGCTCGGGCCGTGCAGCGTGCGCAGCACCCGGCCGGTGCCGTCGACCAGCGCGACCAGCCCGTAGCGGCGCGGCTGCGGCTGCACCGCGCCGGGCAGCAGGGCCACGATCTGCCGCACCCGGGGGTGTGGCAGCAGCCGTTCCATGGCGCGCAGCCGGGGGCTGGGCAACGCGACCCAGTAGGTGCCGTCGCCGACCGCGGAGATGTTGTCCGGGTACGCGGGCAGATCGGTGAGCACCGTGGCCCGCCCGCTCGGCAGGTCCACCCGGAGCAGCCGGTGGGTGGCGGTCTCGGCGAGCATCAGCGCCGACTCGTCCGGGGTCAGCGCGAGCCCGTTGGGGAAGTAGAGCCCCTCCGCGACCACGTCGGTGCGCCCGGTGCCCCTGTCGTACGCGAGGATCCGCCCGTTGGGCCGGTGCTCCAGCAGGTCGCGCTTCCAGTGCGAGAGCGGGAACCGGTCGGACGAGTCGGTGAAGTAGACGGTGCCGTCGCGCGCCACCGCCGCGTTGTCGGCCAGGTGCACCGGCGGCGCGGTGCCGGTCAGCTCGTGCACCCGGCCGGCCGGGTCGACCCGCAGCAGTCCCCGGTACGCGTCGCAGACCAGCAACCCGCCGTCGACCGGATCGTGCTCGATGCCCAGCGGCCGCCCGCCGGTCTCGGCCAGCAGCGTGGGCGGGGTGCCGGGCGGGGAGTCGGCCGGCCACCACCAGAGCCGGCCGTCCTCGTCGCCGCTGACCACCCGGCCGTCGCCGTCGACCACCACGTCCTCCGGGCCGTGCCCGCCGGCCGGCAGCGGCAGCAGGTCGGCCCGGTCGAGCCGGGTGTCAGCGGGCGTCCAGGGGCCGGTGAGCGGCGGCGGCACCGTGGCCGGTTCGCGGACCGGCCGGATCAGCAGGGGGGCACGCGGGCGGGGGACGGCCATCGGCTCATTGTGGCCCGGCGGCGTCGCGCTGGGCAGTCCCCGACGGCGTTTCGCGGCGGCCCGCGCGGCGTGGCGTGGCGGCTGCGGGATGACCCTGAGACGGCTCGGGGTCGGGTCCCGGACAGTACCCGGAACCCCCGCCGCGAGGCCCGGAAATGTCGGTGGGGCCGGGTAGGTTTGGCCGCATGGTACACAGCGTTGAGCGCTTCCACGTGGCGATGGACGTGCACGATCACGTGGTCGAGCTGCGCCCGGTCGGCGAGATCGACATCGCCTCCGTGACGGCGTTCCGGGCCGCGCTCTGGGCGGCGCCGGCCCGGCCGGTGCTGCGGGTCGACCTGTCCGGTGTGCGGCTGCTTTCCGCCGCCGGGGTCCGCGCGCTGGTCGCCACCCACCTGCGGGTCCGGGCCCGCGGTGGCGAGCTGGTGCTCACCGATCCCGACCCGGTGGTGGCCCGGGTGCTGCGGGTGACCGGCCTGCACCGGGTGCTCCCGGTGCGCTGCTCCGACCGCTCGCAAGCCCTGCCCGGCCGCGCCCACGACCTGCCCGGCCGCTCCCACGACCTGGTGGCCTGCGCGGCCTGAGCCCGAGCGGGGCGCCGGGCGGCCGGAGCACGAGCGGAGCCGCCGCGCGCCCCGAGCACGAACCGGGCCGCCGCAGGTCGGCCGGGCACGAACCGGGCCGCCGCGCGTCGGCCGGGCACACGTCGGGCCGCCGGCGCGAGTGCCGACGGCCCGACGTGGACGGCGCTGCGCTCAGCGCACGCCGAGCAGGTCCACCACGAAGACGAGCGTCTCGTTCGGCTTGATGACGCCACCCGCGCCCCGGGCGCCGTAGCCCAGGTGCGGCGGGATGGTGAGCCGGCGCCGGCCGCCCACCTTCATGCCCACGACGCCCTGATCCCAGCCGGCGATGACCTGGCCGCCGCCGAGCGGGAACTCGAACGTCTCACCCCGGTTCCACGAGGCGTCGAACTCGCGGCCGTTCGAGTGGGCCACGCCCACGTAGTGCACGCTCACCAGTTGGCCCGGGCGGGCCTCCGGGCCGTCGCCGACGGTGATGTCCTCGACGACGAGATCGGCGGGCGGCGCGCCCTCGATCGGGCCGACCTCGGGCTTGTCCATGAGCGGGTCTCCTCGGATGCTGACGGTGTGGTCACTGTCGATCCTGCCGGATCGCGACCGGCCGATACGCGCCGGTCCCCGCACACCGGCGTGGCGGGGACACGAAAGGGGGCGGGCGCCGCCTGTCGGCGACGCCCGCCCCGGGGCGAGCTGGTCACTTCAGCCAGGGGAGACGCTGGACCAGGGGGAGCCTCGCCCAGACCCGGCCGAGGCCGAGGGTGTTGCCGGCGCCCACCAGGGCCAGGCCGGCCAGCAGGCCCGCGTAGATGAGGTGGTCGTCCATGAAGGGGTTGTTCGCCGGGGGCAGCACCGCCGTCCACATCAGGACCAGGAGCAGACCGCCCGCGACCGCGGCGACCCGGATGCCGATGCCGAGCATCAGGGCGACACCGATGCCGAGCAGGCCGACCATGAACAGCGTGTCCGCCCAGGCCGCGCCGGCCAGGTTCTGGTAGAAGCCCGCGAACGGTCCCTCGACGGCGTTGCCGAGGAAGCCCTTGGTGGGGCTACCGCCGTTGATCCAGGCGTTCTTCGCCGGGGTCTCGTGGCCGAGGCCGAACATCTTGTCGAGGAAGGCCCAGAGGAACACCCAGCCCAGGGCGAGCCGCAGACCGGCCCAGACGTACCGGGTGGCCTTCTGGCGGGTGGTCTCGGTGTGCGCCGCCGGAGCGATGGTGGCGGCGGGGGTCCGCTTGACGGCGGGGGTCCGCTCGATTGTCGCGGTCATTGTCTCCACGTCCCTTCCTGTGCCTCGCACCGCGCTTCCCGGTGGCACATTCATTCCACCGCCGCGCGGCGTCCGGGAGCAGGGCCGAGAGGTGCCCTCGTGACCGGGTCATTGGTCCCGTCCGTACCCGGTCCGGTCGGCCCGTCGCGGCCGGTCCGCCGCCCCTGACCAGGGCGCCCGCCGGCCGCCTACCGTCGCAGGTGGAGGCCCGGCACGAGGAGGTCGTGATGAGGACGTGGCAGGTGGCCGACGTGATGACCAGGGACGTCGCGACGGTGACGGAGGAGACCCCGTACCGCGAGGTGGTCGACGTGCTGGTCCGGCAGCGGATCAGCGGTGTGCCGGTGGTGGACTCGTTCCGCCGCGTGCTCGGGGTGATCTCCGAGGCGGACCTGCTGCACAAGGTGGAGCGGTCCGGCCACCCGGACGAGCGGCGGGTCTTCGAGGGGCGGCGACGCCGTACCGCGCGGGAGAAGGCGGGCGCGCTCGTCGCCCGGGACCTGATGACCGCCCCGGCGGTCACCACCCACGAGCGGGCGTCGCTCGCGGCGACGGCCCGGCTGATGGACCAGGAGGCGGTGAAGCGGCTCCCGGTGCTGGACGACCTGGGCCGCCTGGCCGGCATCGTCACCCGCGGTGACCTGCTGCGCGTGCACCTGCGTACCGACGCGGAGATCCGCGAGGAGGTCGTGCACGAGGTGCTGCGCCGGGTGCTGTCGGTGCGCGACGGCCTGGTCACCGTCCAGGTCCGCGGCGGCGAGGTCACCATGGACGGGCGGTTGGACCGGCGCAGCGCCGTCGACCTGGCCGGCCGTCTCGCCGCCCAGGTCGCGGGCGTGGTCGCGGTGCACAACGCGATCGGGTACGACGTGGACGACACCACGCTGATGGAACTGGACCCGGTGCACGCCACCCCGGTGGCCTGAGCGCCGCCGCCCGGGCCCCACCGGTCAGGTGGGGCCCTCGGTGGCGAGCTGGGCGGCGAGCAGCGCCGGGGCCTCGGCCAGCGACGGGCCGTACCAGGTGAGGTGCCGGCCGGACACCAGCGCCGCCGGCACGCCGGGGAACGCCTCCGGCCCGTCGTCGGCGGTGAACCGGTACGGCTCGTCGGGCAGCACCACCAGGTCCGGCGCCCGGGCGCGCAGCTCGTCCAGGCCCGGCCGGGGATAGCGGTCCGCGTCGTCGGCCCAGCCGTTGCGCACACCGAGCCGGGCCAGCACGTCCCCGGCGAACGTGTCCCGCCCCAGCACCACCCACGGCCGCCGCCACACCGGCACCACGGCGGTCCGGACCCGTCCCGGCGGCGGCAGCGCGGCCCACGCGCGGCGGGCCTCGCGCAGCCACGGCGGCTCGGCCGGCGCGCCGAGCGCGACCACCAGCTCACCGAGCTGGTCGAGGGCCTCCGGCACGGTACGCGGGAAGGTGACCCGGACCGGCACCCCGGCCGCGCGCAGCGCCTCGGCGTCGGCCAGCCGGTTCTCCTCCTCGTTGAGCAGCACCAGATCCGGCTCCAGCGCGAGCACCCGGTCCAGGTCGGGGTACTTCGTCCCGCCGACCCGGGCGACGTCCAGCCCGGCCGGATGGGTGCACCAGTCGGTGGCCCCGACCAGCACCTCCGGGCGGGTGGCCGCGACCGCCTCGGTCAGCGACGGCACCAGCGACACCACCCGCACCGCGTCTCCTCCCCTCGGGCCGGACCGGCCGGTCAGTGGGCCGGCGCGGCCACGGCGTCGGCGGTCTCCGTCGGCAGGCCCGCCACCGGCACGCCCTTGCGTACCGCCCAGTCGACCGCCGCGCGTAGGTCCGCGGTGGGCAGCGGCCGCCGGGTGGTCACCCCGACCGCCGCGTGCACGGTGTACGCCATGAACGGGTACGACCGGGCCAGCGCGCCGATGGCGTCGTGCAGCCGGCGTACCACGTCCAGCGCCGCCGGCTCGTCGAGCCCTGGCAGGAGGAGCTGGAACTCGTTCTCGGTGACGCGCAGCGCGCGGTCGACCGGCCGCAGCACGGCGGTGATCGCGGTGAGCACGGCGTGCCCCTCGCGGGCGACACCGCGGCGGCCGAAGCGTTCCGGCGAGCCGGGCGGCGCGTCCACCCGCAGGCCGACGAGCGCCACCGGCAGCGTGCCGGAGGCGGTCACCCCGTCCGCGCCGGACCACCGGGCCAGGCCGGGTTCGTCCAGCATCGCCTCGGCCGGCTCGACCGGCTGGTCGTTCCGGTCGCCGCGGCGGGCCAGCAGCCGCAGCGCCGCCTCGGCGCGCGGTTCGCCCGGCCCGGCCGGGATGTCCCGTACCCGGGCGATCGCCTCGTCCAGCGCGGTACGCGCCGCGGCGGGCAGCCGCTCGGCGAGCTGTTCGCGCAGCCGGATCGCCTCGTGCAGCGCCTCGTCGCGGCGGAACCCCCAGCGCCCCTCGAACAGGCGGCCGGACTCCAGCGTCGGCGCGGGCATCACGTCGGCCCGGTCGTGCGCGACGAGTGTGGCGCCGAAACGCGGGCTCAGGGCCACCACCGTCCACTCCCCGGCCAGCGCCTCCGCCTCGTCCAGCGCCACGCCGTAGGCGCCCTCGGGCAGGTCGGGCGGCGGTCCGCCGACCATCGCCACCACCGTCACGGCGGCGCGGCCGGCTATGCGCCGGTAGACCTCGCGCTCCCGGGCGAAGTACGGCAGCCGCTGGAACAGCGCGAGCACGACGAGCGGGCCGTCCTCGGCCTCGGCGAGCGCGGCGCGTTCGATGGCATGGGAGACGGCGACGAGACTGCGTTTGGTGAACTGTTCCGGGGTCCGTCCGCTGGGCACGGGCAGAGCCTAGAGGGACGGGCGCGGTAGCGCACCGGTCGGCCGGACCGGTCCTGCCGCACCGCCTACACTCGGGCGTCGACCGGACGAGGGGGATCGGGGCGAGATGACGAGCACAGGCAGCGTGACCGCCTCCTGGCTGCGGCCGATCCCGCCCGGTGTCGCGCCGTCCCTGGTCCGTGCCGGCCACTTCGGCCACGCCGGGCGACGGCTCGGTGAGCTGGTGCAGGGCCGCCCGCCGGGGGTCACCGGCAGCCAGTGGAGCACCGCCGGGCGGGCGTCGCTCGACCTGGTGGTCTGCGCCGCCGACACCGGGCTGCCGCGCTTCGCGGTGCGGTTCACCGCGCCCGCCGGCGACGGATCGCCCGCGCGGCGGGAGGAACGGCTGACCGACGCCGTCTGCGTCGCCGTCGGCCTGCCGCTGCTGCGCGTCGAGTCGCCGGCGCTGGGCGGCGCGGAACAGGCCCGCCGGTTCGCCGAGTACGTGCTGGACGCGCGGGCCTACGCCGACGGCACCGACCCGGACGGCGGCGACGCGGTCGGCTTCCGGGACATCGTCGGCCGGTTGCCGGACGGCCGGCAGGGACCGGTGAACGACCTGGGCGCGCTGGCCCGGGTCGAGGCGGTCGAGGCGTACGTGGCGGGCCGGATCGCCGACCCGATCGTGCGCGGCCTGCACGTGCGCTGGACCGGCGGCCCGGCGGAGGGCTGGGCCTGGGCCGAGGTGCGGCCCGGCCGCTGCCTGCTGGAGCGGGTCCGGCTGACAGCGCGCGGCTTCTCCTGCGGCGTCGACCCGGGCCGGCTCGCCGAGGACCTGGCCGTGGTGGCGCTGGGGGAGCGGCTGCGTGACCTCGACGCCGCCGCGCCGTCCCTGCTGGACCGTGACGAGCTTCTCCGGCGGGTACGTGCGCTGGCCGCGCGGCGGGACTCCTTCGACGGCGGCTTCGCCTTCGATCACCTCTGCGCCGACTGAACCGTCCTCGCCGGCGACGACGGCGACTTTCGATTTTTTCCGATCTCCGGTTGAACCTTCGCCGACGGCGCTCCGTACCTCATCGGGAATGGACGCAGATCTTCCCCGCCGCGCCCGGACGGCGCGGAGACGGTGCGGAAAGGGCATCGTCGGCCATTGACGTGCGACCGAGCGTCGCAGTGATCTCACACCCCGAATTCGTCGGTCCGCCGGGATCACCAGTCAACTACCGGATCGAGAAGGAGAGCAATTCGATGCGCAGGTCCACACGGGCGCGCCGGTCATCCGGTAACGCGCGGAGCAAGCGGTTGCTGGCGGTTGTCGGCACGCTCGCGGTCTTCGGCGGCATCGTCGCCGTCACCCAGATCTCGTCCGCCCAGGACCGGCGGACGACCACCCGCGCCGCGTCGGCGTCCTGCGTGCCCGCGAGCCCGGGGGCGACCGCCCCGAACGGCCAGGGCAGCACCACCCGTACCTGGCAGAACGGCCGCTGGGTCCGCAGCCACTGGGGCGACGGCCAGATGTCACCGGCCGAGTGTCAGCAGACCAACGCGGGCGGCGCCGGCGCCGGCACCCCGACCGTGGCCTGCCCGGACGTCCGCGGCCGGCTGCCGCAGGTGCCCGACCGGGCGCGCGCCGAGGTGGACCGCACCCTGGCGCTGCTGGAGTCGCAGATCGCCGACGCGAACCGGCGGCTCGCCGCGGACGGCCGCAACGGCGGCGACTTCATCAACAACGCGATCCTGCGTCCGCTCGCGGACAAGCGCACCGCGGCGCTCAACCGGATCGCCACCGCCATCGGCCGGGTCGCCCAGCGCCCGCAGGGCCTGGACCAGCTCGCCCAGTGCGCGCTGACCGACACTCCCGGCACCGGCGGCGGCCAGAACGGCGGCAACAACAACGGCGGCCAGAACGGCGGCAACAACGGGGGCCAGAACGGCGGCGGGAACAACAACGGCGGTGGCCAGAACAACGGCGGCGGCAACGGCCTGAACGTGCTCGCCAAGGACTGCTCCGGCAGCCAGCTCCAGGCGCACGACGGTTTCCAGAACGGCAACCGGTGCGTGAGCACCGCGTTCGGTGAGGTGGGCGCCGCGGCGAACAACCCGTCGCTGCTGATCACGCAGTTCCCGAACCAGGTGCGGCGCAACCAGCCGTTCACGCTCCGGGTCACCACCAAGAACCTGGTGCGCGACCGCTTCCTCGCCGCCGGCCAGGGTGGCTACTACCTGGAGAGCTCGCTGCTCAACGGTCAGGGCCTGGTACGCGGTCACTTCCACACCGCCTGCCGGATGCTCGGCAGCACCCGGCAGCCTCCGAACCCGCAGGACGTGCCGGCCTTCTTCGTCGCCACCGAGGACGGGCGGGGCGGTGACCAGCCGGACGACGTGCTGATCCAGATTCCGGGCCTGGCGCAGTCGGGCGTGGCGCAGTGCGCGGTCTGGGCCGGTGACGGCTCGCACCGCATCCCGATGATGGAGCGGGCCAACCAGACCCCCGCCATCGACGTGGTGCGCATCCGGGTCAACTGAGCCGGCGAACGGCCGTGGCCGTCCGGGGGACTCCTCCGGGCGGCCGCTGCCGTTCCCGCGTACGGGCACGGTGGGAGGTGATCCCGGAAGAAATCTCGTGCCGGCGGTATCCAGCCGGATGAAAAGCGCCGACCACAGAAAGCCGATCGGGGCCACACCGATTTCTCAGCGTGACCCCGGGATGCCCGACGGTGAACCGGTGACGGTCAGCGGTTCTTGTACGCCTCGACCACCGACACCGGGATGCGCCCGCGCTCGGAAATCTCGAACCCGTTCTTGGCGGCCCATTCGCGGATGGCGCGGTTCTGCTCGCGGTCCATTCCCGAGGTGCTCGGCCGGGTGGTGCGGCGGGCGCCGCGGGTGACCTCGGTCGCTCCCCGGCCGATTCGCCTGCCAGCGCTGATGTACGGATCCAGCGCCTTGCGCAGGACGCCCGCGTTCTCGTCGGAGACGTCGATCGTGTACGCCACGCCGTCCAGGCTGAACTCGACGGTCCGATCGGCCTTTCCGCCGTCGAGGTCGTCGGTCAGAACGGTGATTACTTTCCTTGCCATCGCCATTACTCCCTGTGTCGGGCGGGGTGTGGCTAAGAGTTTGACCTACCGTGCGGTAATTCCGCAACAATAGCCCGCTGTTTCCATTCGGCGGGTCGCGGTAAACGGTGCCGCCATTGGGTGCGCGGCGCGGGAACGAGGCGCTCCGGAGTGGCGTGGGTCACAACCCGGAACAAGGGACACGTTTTGTTACTTGAGCCAGACACGCTCAACCAACGTGATGGCAGGTGTTCGATGGCAACTCTTCCGGTACTTCCTCTGACCGACGCCGTCCTGCTGCCCGGGATGGTCATCCCGGTGACCCTCGACCCGACCACCCAGGCCGCCGTCGACGCGGCGCGCGCCACCGGCGACAAGGAACTCCTGGCCGTACCCCGCATCGACGGCGAGTACGGCTCCGTCGGCGTGGTCGCCACGATCGAGAAGGTGGGCCGGCTGCCCAGCGGCGAGCCGGCGGCGGTCATCCGCGGCCTGGCCCGCGCCCGTATCGGCTCCGGCGTGCCCGGCCCCGGCGCCGCGCTCTGGGTCGAGGCGACCGCACTCGACGAGCCCGCACCGGCGGGCCGCGCCCGGGAACTCGCCCGCGAGTACCGCGCGCTCATGACGTCCGTGCTGCAACAGCGCGGCGCCTGGCAGGTGATCGACGCGATGGAGCGGATGACCGACCTGTCCGAGCTGGCCGACTCGGCCGGTTACGCGCCCTGGCTCAGCCTGACGCAGAAGACCGAACTGCTCGCCGCGCCGGACGTCACCGCCCGGCTGGAACTGCTCGTCGGCTGGGTGAAGGAACACCTGGCCGAGCAGGAGGTCACCGAGCAGATCAACAGCGACGTCCGCGAAGGGCTGGAGAAGTCCCAGCGGGAGTTCCTGCTCCGCCAGCAGCTCGCCGCGATCCGCAAGGAGCTCGGCGAGGACGAGCCGGACGGCTCCGCCGACTACCGCTCCCGGGTGGAGTCCGCCGACCTGCCGGAGAAGGTGCGCGAGGCGGCGCTGCGCGAGGTCGGCAAGCTGGAGCGGGCAAGCGACGCCTCACCCGAGGCGGGCTGGATCCGTACTTGGCTGGACACCGTCCTGGAGATGCCGTGGAGCACGCGTACCCAGGACAACACGGACCTGGCCGCGGCCCGGGCCGTGCTCGACGCCGACCACGCCGGCCTGGCCGACGTGAAGGACCGCATCCTGGAGTACCTCGCGGTGCGCAACCGGCGCGCGGAGCGCAACCTCGGCGTGGTCGGCGGGCGCGGCTCCGGCGCGGTGCTGGCCCTGGCCGGCCCGCCCGGTGTCGGCAAGACCAGCCTCGGCGAGTCGGTCGCCCGGGCTCTGGGCCGCAACTTCGTCCGCGTCTCCCTCGGCGGTGTCCGGGACGAGGCGGAGATCCGCGGCCACCGGCGCACCTACGTCGGCGCGCTGCCCGGCCGGATCGTGCGGGCGCTGCGCGAGGCCGGCTCGATGAACCCGGTCGTGCTGCTCGACGAGGTCGACAAGCTGGCCGCCGGCTATTCCGGTGACCCGGCGGCGGCCCTGCTGGAGGTGCTCGACCCGGCGCAGAACCACACGTTCCGCGACCACTACCTGGAGGTCGACCTCGACCTGTCCGACGTGCTGTTCCTGGCCACCGCCAACGTGGTCGAGGCGATCCCCGGCCCGCTGCTGGACCGGATGGAACTCGTCGCGCTGGACGGCTACACCGAGGACGAGAAGGTCGCCATCGCCCGGGACCACCTGCTGCCCCGGCAGCGGGACCGGGCCGGGCTGACCGCCGACGAGGTCGACGTCGCCGACGAGGCGCTGGCGCTGATCGCGGGCGAGTACACCCGGGAGGCCGGCGTCCGGCAGCTCGAACGGGCCCTCGCGAAGATCCTGCGCAAGGTCGCCGTCGCGCTCGCCGCGGACTCCGCACCGGTGCACGTCGACGCCGGCAACCTGGCCCGCTACCTGGGCCGGCCGAAGTTCACCCCGGAGTCGGCCGAGCGGACCGCCGTGCCCGGCGTGGCGACCGGCCTGGCCGTCACCGGCGCCGGTGGCGACGTGCTGTTCATCGAGGCCACCACGATGGAGGGCGAGCCGGGGCTGACGCTCACCGGCCAGCTCGGCGACGTGATGAAGGAGTCCGCGCACATCGCGTGGTCGTACCTGCGGTCGAACGGACGGCGGTACGGCCTGGACCCGAACGCCCTGGCCGGGCGGCGGATCCACCTGCACGTCCCGGCGGGCGCGGTGCCCAAGGACGGCCCGAGCGCCGGCATCACCATGGTGACCGCGCTGGCGTCCCTGGTGACCGGGCGGCCGGTGCGGCCCGAGTTCGGGATGACCGGCGAGGTGACGCTCTCCGGCCGGGTGCTGCCGATCGGCGGGGTGAAGCAGAAGCTGCTCGCCGCGCACCGGGCCGGTCTCACCGAGGTGATCATCCCGAAGCGCAACGAGCCGGACCTGGACGACCTGCCGGCCGAGGTGCGGGAGGCGCTGACCGTGCACACCCTCTCCGACGTGGCGGACGTGCTCGCGCTGGCGCTGCGACCGGCCGAGATCGACACGGAGTCGCTGGACGGTCCGGCGCTCGCCGCGGCCTGACGACCGATGCGCCCCGGCCACAGACCCACTGTGGCCGGGGCGCCGTCGTGTCCGCCCGCGGGTCGCGCCGGGCTCAGCGGCGGTCGCGCCGCTCGTAGCCCCGGTCGCGGCGCTCGCCCGTACCGTCGCCGTCGCGGTCCCGGCGCACCGTCGCCTTGCGCCCCTTGATGGTGGTGCCGCGCAGCCCGGCGATGATCTCGTCGGCCACCCCCTGCGGCACCTCGACCAGTGAGAACCGGTCCGCGATCTCGATCGAGCCGATGTCCCGGCCGTTGATCCGGGTCTCCCCGGTGATCGCGCCCACCAGGTCCTGCGGCCGTACCCCGGCCCGGCGGCCCAGCCCGATGAAGACCTGGGTGGTGCCGCCGGTACGCGGGCGCCCCGGGCCGCGGCGCTCGCCCCGCCCGCCGGTCTCCGGCCGGCCCTCGCGCGGACCGCGGACCGGAACCTGCGGGATCTCCTCCTCGTCGTCCGAGCCCGGCGACGTCGCCTCGTGCGCCAGCTTCACCGCCGCCAGCGCCACCTCGACCAGGTCGAACTCGTCGGTGAGCGACTCCACGATCGCCCGGTACGGGTCGAGGTCGTCCTCCAGCAGGCTCTCCCGCAGCGCGCCCTGGGTCAGCTCCAGCCGCCGGGTGCGCATGTCCGCCACCGTGGGGATCTTGTCGATGGCGATCCGCTGCCCGGTGACCCGCTCGATGGTCTTGAGCATCCGGTGCTCGCGCGGCTCGGCGAGCGTGATCGCCACACCCTCCCGGCCGGCCCGGCCGACCCGCCCGATCCGGTGCACGTACGACTCCGGTGCGGACGGGACGTCGTAGTTGACCACGTGGGTGAGCTGCTCGACGTCCAGCCCTCGGGCGGCCACGTCGGTCGCGACCAGCAGGTCCGCCGTGCCGGCGCGCAGCCGGCCCATCACCCGGTCCCGCTGCTCCTGGCTCATCCCGCCGTGCAGCGCCTCGGCCCGGTAGCCCCGGCCGTTCATCGTCTCGGTGAGCCGGTCCACCTCCTCGCGGCTGCGGCAGAACACGATCGCCGCGGTCGGCGACTCCACGTCCAGGACCCGGCCCAGCGCGGCCGGCTTGTGCCCCCGGGCCACGATGTACGCGCTCTGCCGCACCCGGGGCGCCTCCCCGGCGACCGGCCGCTCCCGCTCGATGCGGATGCGGACCGGGTCGGTCAGGTGCTGCCGGGCCAGCCCGTCGATGCGGGCCGGCATGGTGGCCGAGAACAGCACCGTCTGCCGACCGGCCGGGGCGTGCTCCAGGATCGCCTCGATGTCCTCGGCGAAGCCCATGTCGAGCATCTCGTCCGCCTCGTCCAGCACCACCGTGCTCAGCGCGCCGAGCCGAAGCGTGCCCCGGGCGATGTGGTCCAGGGCTCGACCCGGCGTCGCCACCACCACGTCCACGCCGTGGTCGAGCGCGCGCAACTGCCGGCCGATCGGCTGCCCGCCGTAGATCGGCAGCACCCGGGCGCCCAGGTCCTTGCCGTAGCGGTGGAACGCCTCGGAGACCTGCACGGCCAGCTCACGGGTCGGCACGAGCACCAGCGACACCGGGTCGCCCTCGGCCCGGCCGACCGGCATCCGCTGCAACAGCGGCAGCGCGAACGCGGCGGTCTTGCCGGTACCGGTCGCCGCCTGTCCCAGCAGATCCTGCCCGGCCAGCAACGGAGGGATGGCCTCCCGCTGGATCGGCGTCGGTTCCTCGTACCCGAGCGCGGACAGCGCGCCCAGCAACTCGGTGCGGAGCCCGAGATCGGCGAAGGCGAAGGCGTCCTCGGCGTCGTCGGGAACGGCGGGGTCGGTCGGGGTCGGTGCGGCGGTCATGCGACAAGTTTTTCATCACCGCCGCGCGGCGGTCGCGGCGACCGGGGCAAACGTTCGCCGCGCCACCCCTGTGCCGTCCCCTCCGGGTGATCCGGCGTGGCCCCGTGCCCCCGCCGGATCACCGGGACAGGACGGCCAGCAGCGTGGTGAGACCCACCCCGACGTCGAAAACCGCGCACCACAGCGCGTACCCGCGCGGCACCACCGCGCCGGTGCGGTGGTACCAGGCGTCCCACGCCGCGTGCACGAGCCAGCCCACCCCGACGAGCACCCCGGCGACCTCGGCGGACGCGGTCGTCGCCACGACCGCCAGGCCGCCCCACACGGCCGCCCCGGCGAGCTGCGCGGCCAGCGCGCGCCGGTCGCCCCACTGCCGCCGCCAGGTGCCGATCAGCAGGTAGCCGGCCGGCAGGACCAGCAGCGTCCAGGGCGCGAAGACGGTCGGCGCGAACCACATGTCCACGGTCATGAGCAGCCCCAGCCCGGCCGGCCACCCCCGCGCCACCGCCGCGGCGACCGGGTGCCGGCGCGGCGGCGCCGCGGGCGCGTGCCGGTGCCGCAGCGCCACCAGCAGCATCGCCGGGACCATCAGCAGATGACCGCCGAGCAGCAGCATGTCGTCCCCGACCCACCCGGCCCACCAGGGCGGGAGCAGCAGCAGGAACGGCACGTACATGGCCGCCGACATCTCCGCGGTGGCGGCCCGGCCGTCCCCCCGGTACCACATCCAGCCGGCCATGCCCGCCGCCATGTTCGTCGCCATCACCAGCGCGCCCACGTCCGGCCGCGCCAGCACCGCCGCGCCGCCCAGCAGCCGGCCGCCCACCTGCCACAGCGGCCCGAGCAGCACCATCCCGGCCACCATCGCCACCACCATCCCGGCCAGGTGCCGGGTCCGCGCCCACCCGGCCCACCGCCGGGGTACGACCACAGTCATCTCCGTCATGCCCCGACCCTGCCGCCGCCGGGCGCACCGGAGAAGGCGCATCAGTCACCGGGAAACCGTGCGGAACGCACGATCCGGCCGTGACATCTCGCAGGGGCGGGCGGGCCGGCGCACGCCCTAGGATCGGCGGGCATGACAGTCGATTCCGCCGACCACCGGCTGCGCCGGGCCCGGCGGGTCACCCTGCTGTCGCTGGCCACCAACGTGTGGACCACCGTGCTGCTGCCCGTCGTCGGCCTGACCCGTGAACCCGACCCGGTACGCGTCGCGTTCGGCGCCGCCGGGCTGCTCGCGTTCACCGCGGCCCAGATCGCGGTGCTGCACGCCGCCGTCACGCCGTGGCTGCCCGTACCGGCCCGCCGGACCCGGCACGCCGCGCTCACAGTGGCGGCGCTGCTCAGCCTGCCGCTGCTCGGCCCGGTCGCGGCCGGCTCCTGGCCCACCTGGGCGTGGCTGGGCGCGTCCCTGGTCGGCATGGTGCCGCTGCTGTTCCGGCCCGTCGTCGCGGCGGTGGCGGCGGCCGGCGTCCTCGCGGTGTCCGCCGCCGTCACCTGGTCGACGGGCGGGCCGGTGCCCACGGCGCTGCTGGTCACCGGCGTGGTGGGAGCCGGGATCGCCGCGCTCACCTGGGTGCAGGTCTGGTTCTGGGACCTGCTCGTCGAGGCCCGGCAGGGGCAGGCCGCCCAGGCGCGGCTGGCCGCGGCCGAGGAACGGTTGCGCTTCGCCCGGGACGTACACGATCTGCTCGGCCACGACCTCACAGTGATCGCGCTCAAGGCCGAGCTGGCGGAGCGGCTGGCGCCGCGCGACGCCGGCCGGGCCGCCCGGGAGGCGGCCGAGGCGCGGCGGCTGGCCGGCTCGGCGCTGACCCGGGTCCGGGCGGCGGTGCACGGCTACCGTGCCGTCGACCTGGCCGAGCAGGCCGCCGCGGTGGGGGAGGTGCTGCGGTCCAGCGGGGTACGCACGACTGTGGTCCCGCCGGACGGTGAGGTGCCCGCGCCGATCGCCGCCGACCTGGCCGCCGTGCTGCGCGAGGCCGGGACGAACGTGCTGCGGCACAGCCGGGCCGGCTGGTGCCGGATCGAGATCACCCGGGAGGGCGGCGTGGTGACGCTGACCGTACGCAACGACGGCGTCCGCGACGACGGCGGACCGGACCGGCTCAGCGGCGGCCTGCGCGGCCTGGCCGACCGGCTCGCACCGGCCGGCGGACGGGTCCGGGCCGAGGCCGCCGACGGCGTGTTCAGCCTGGTGGCGACGGTGCCGGTGACGCCGTGATCCGGGTGCTGCTGGCCGACGACGAGGAGCTGATCCGGCTCGCCCTGGCCGCCCTGCTCGACCTGGAACCGGACATCGAGGTGGTCGCGCACGCCCACGACGGGCGCAGCGCCCTGGACGCGGCGCTGGCCCACCGCCCGGATGTCGCCGTGCTCGACCTGGAGATGCCGCCGCCCGGCGGCGTCGAGGTCGCCGCCGAGCTGACCCGGGCGCTGCCCGGCTGCGCCCCGGTGATCCTCACCGGACACGGCCGGCCCGCCCAGCTCCGGCCGGCGCTCACCGCCGGGGTGCGCGGGTTCCTCGCCAAGGGCGCCCCCGGTGGCGCGCTGGCCGACGTGATCCGCCGGGTGCACTCCGGCGCGCGTTACGTCGATCCGGCGCTCGCGGCCGAGGCGCTGACCCTGCCGGAGTGCCCGCTCACACCGCGTGAGCTGGAGACGCTGCGGCTGGCCGAGCTGGGCACCCCGGTCGCGGTGATCGCCCGGCGCACCCACCTGGCCGCCGGCACGGTCCGCAACCACCTGAGCGCATGTGTGCAGAAGCTCGGCGCCGCCGACCGGGCGGAGGCGGTACGGCGGGCGCGGGAGGCCGGCTGGCTCTGACGTACGGGACGTCGCGGGCGGCTGACGCCGACTAGCCTGATCACGTGCGGACGGTCGAACTGCTCTGCTCGCCCGAACTGGAAGCGGCGGTTCGCGCTGCCTGGGACCGGCTCGCCGCCGCCGGGCTGCCCAGCCTGGCCCGCAACACGCACCCGACGAACCGGCCGCACCTCACGCTCGCCTCGGTCGAGGAGTTCCCGCCCGGCGCCGAGCAGCGCCTCGCCGACCTCTGTGACGCGGCGCTGCCGCTGCCGGTACGGCTGGGCCGGGTGGCGGTCCTCGACGGCAGCGCGCCGCTGGTGTGGCTGGTCCGGGCGACGCCGCAGCTGGTCGCGCTGCACGGCGCGGTCTGGGACGTGCTCGCCGAGGCGTCCGGCGGGCACTCGTGGCACCAGCCCGGCCGGTGGGTGCCGCACCTGAGCCTGGCGCTGCGGTTCGGCGCGGCCGATCGGCGCCGGGCCCGGGCGGTCGCCGGGGCGCATCCGCCGGCCGGTGCGTTCGTGGCGGCGCGCAGCTACGACGGCGACACCCGCACGATCAGCGAGCTGACCACCGCCTGCCCGCGGTCCGGCGGCTGAGCCGGGGCCGCCCCCACGACAGGGGACGGCCCCGAGTGTCAGCGGTGGAAGCGCAGGTAGTCGAACTCCGCGGTCACCGCCGGTGTCGCGCCGCCGTGCGCCACCAGCCCGATCCGCGGCGTCGTGTCCGCCGGGAACGTCCACACCGCGCCCCACGTCCAGTGCTTCCCGTCGCGGCTGGACCCGGCCCGGAACTCGTGCTCGCCGTTGACGGGGTCGACCCGGTGGGCCAGCCGCAGCCAGGTGGTGGTGCCGGGGGTGCCGACGATGCTGCCGCCGTACACGGGTTGCCCGGCGAAGGGCAGCTCGTAGCCGTACTCGACCTGCCGGGTGTTCCAGATCGCCACCTGGGTCAGCCGGGCGAACCGGTCGTCGTCGACGTACGCGACAAGGCCCGCCTGCTGGTAGTTGCGCACGCTGTCCTCGCCCAGGTCGAGCGTCACCTTCGTCTCGGCGACATAGTTGCCGGCCGGCGCGTCGCGCAGCAGCACCCCGGCGGTGTTGCCGGTGCCGGAGAGGTCGGCGTCCTGCACCGGCCAGCGCAGCGCGCCGCCGCTCACGGTGGCGGCCGGGTCCTGGCGGACCCACTGCCAGGCCGGGTCGAGGCGGGCGGTGAACTCGTCGGAGAAGCTGCGCAGCACCGGGCCGACCCGCGGGTCGGGGACGGTGTGCCGCGCCGGGCGGTACAGCCGGACGGCGCTGACGTTGTCGAACTCGGCCGGGCCGCCCTGGGCGCGCACGGACACCTCACCCGTCGCGGGGCGGGGCAGCCGCACCGTCACCCGGGCGACCGGGTCGCCGAGGCGGGACGGGCTGAGCGTGGCGACGAGCTGCCGCCCGCGTACCTCGATCGCGAGATCGTGCCGGTCGCGCAGGTCGAGGCCGGCGGGCAGCGCGGTGGACGCGGCGCCCGCCGTGAGCCGGCCGCGCCCGACGCGGACGTCCACGCCGTCCACCCGTAGCCCGGCGGTGGTCGCGCCGGTCAGCCGCAGGTCGGTCTCCACGCGCAGGTCGCCGCCGATCCGGGTACGCGAGGTGAGCGTGCCGCTGCCGGTCAGCACCCCGCCGGCGGCCTGCCACCGGCCGTGCTCGGCCCGCCAGCCGCGCAGGTCGGCGGTGGCGAAACGGGCGTCGATCGGGCCGGTGGTGACCGGCGCGGGCCGGACGCTGTCGGAGGGACCGGCGCCCGCGTTGACTGTGGGCCACCCGTCGATCCAGTCGAGCCGGTCGAGCAGCATCGGCCGCTCGTTGACGCCGAACGGCTCGTCCAGGTACGGGTCGGCGCGGTCGATCGCGTGGTAGGCGATCCAGTCCTGACCGGACAGGTCGGTGAGCACCGCGTTGTGCCCGGTGCCGATCCAGCGGTTGCCGTTCTGGGTGAGCACCGGCGTGCCGCCGGCCCGGGACACGTCGAGGCGCTGCCCGTCGCGGTCGGTGAACGGGCCGCGCGGGTCACGGGACCGGCCGACCTGGACGGAGTAGCCGGTGGCCGGGCCGGCGCAGCAGTTCGCGGTGGAGGCGAACAGGTAGTACCAGCCGTCGCGGCGCAGCACGTACGCGCCCTCGAACTTGTTGTCGATCGCGACCGCCGTCGGCGTGCCGGCCGCGCGCAGCCCGTCCGGGGACAGCTCGGTGACCGAGATGCCGCCGTAGTAGCTGCCGTAGTAGAGCCAGTGGCGGCCGTCGGCGCCGGTGAGCTGGCTCGGGTCGATCGTCCACAGGTAACCGCCGCCGGCGCCCGGGCGCGGCGCGACCACGGGCGTGTCGGCGAACGTCCACGGGCCCGCCGGGCTCGGCGCGGTGGCCACGCCCACGGCGGTGTCGAACGTGTCGTCGGAGACGGTGGTGTCGGTGACCGTCACGTACATCACCCACCGGCCCGCCACCCGCCGCACGTCGGGCGCCCAGAACGCGGCACCGGGCGCGGCGTAGGCGGGCCGCTGGTCCGGGGCGAACGCGTCGCCGACGTAGGCCCAGTCGACCAGGTCGGCGGAGCGGGCGATCGGCACCCGGTGCGTGCGCCCCTCGCCCTCGCGCAGCGGGTCGGAGGTGCCGAAGGCGTACCAGAGTCCGTCGTCGCCGCGCACCACGACCGGGTCGGCGAAGGTGTCGGCGAACCCGGCGGAGACCGGGTTGCGGTAGCGGTCGGGCCCGGCGGCGGACGCGGGGGCCGCGCCGGCGAGCAGAAGCGTGAGTACGGCGGCGAGCGCGCCACCGCGGCGGAGGTGTCCCATCGGGCCTGCCCTCGGGAGTAGACGGAGGTGCGGTGCCACCGTTTCTACAACGTTGGAGAGAGTGCTGTAAAGAACCCCGGGACCGTTCGGCGCGGCCCGAACCGTGCCCGTGTCAACATGGGCCGATGACCACTGGCGCCGACGGCCGCGGACTCGCCGGGTTCGCCGCGCTGCTCGCCGACCCCACCCGGGCCGGCTTCTGCCTCGCCCTGCTCGACGGCCGCGCCTGGACCGCCGGGGAACTGGCCCGCGCCGCCGGGGTCGCCGCGTCCACCGCGAGCGACCACCTCACCCGGCTGGTGGCCGGCGGCCTGCTCGTCGAGGAGCGGCAGGGCCGCCACCGGTACGTCCGCCTCGCCGACCCGGGCGTCGCCCAACTCGTCGAGGACCTGGCCGCGCGGGCGCCCGCACCGGCCACCCCGCCCCGCACGTTGCGCGCCGTGTCGGCCGGCGTCGCCCTGGCGTACGCCCGCACCTGCTACGACCACCTGGCCGGACGGCTCGGCGTGCTGGTGTACGACGCCCTGCTCGACCGCGGCGTGCTCGACCGCTCCGGCGGCCTGGCGCTGACCGGCAACGGCGTGACCTGGCTGGCCGGTCTCGGCGTACCGGTCGAACCGCTGCGCGCGACGCGGCGCCCGCTCGTCCGCGACTGCCTGGACTGGACCGAACGGCGCCCGCACCTGGCCGGCGCGCTCGGAGCGGCGCTGTGCGGACGCTTCCTCGACCTCGGCTGGACCGTGCGAGGCGCCGGGCGAGCGGTACGGCTCACGCCGTCCGGCCGGGACGCGCTGGCCGACGCGCTCGCGCTCGACCCGGCGCTGCTGGCCCCGCCCGCGTCCCGCGACAGCGGTCCCGCCCGCGCCTGACCCGCCCGTGCCTCGCGGCACCCGTCCCGCCCGCGCCGGGCCGCCGGATGTGCCCGGCCGGATCGTTCGGTCCGGACCGAACTGTCGGCGCCCTACGGTCGGACGATGGATTCACCGACGATCACGGCTGCTCCGGGCACACCGCCCTGCGGGCCGCCGACCTCGGACGACGGCGGCTGGGTGGTCACCCGGTACGCGGACGTCGTCTCCGTCCTGACCGATCCCCGCTGCGTGGTGCCGCCCGCCGAGGAGGCGCCGGAGGGTGGCCTGGCATGGCTGCGCGCCTCGGTGAGCCGGTTCAGTCCGCCGGACCGGCATGCCGCGCGGCGAGCCGTCGGGGTGGCGGCGCTCGACACCCTCGACCCACGGGAACTGTGTGTGGCCGCGGAACGGCTGACCGGCCGGATCCTCGACCGCGCCGCGACCGGGGACAACGGCGGTGACCGGGTGGACGTGACCGGTGATCTGGCTCGGCGCGTACCCCTCGTGGTGCTGGCGGAGCGGCTCGGCCTGGCCGACCCGGCGGCGGCCGTCGCGGAGGTGACGGCGGTGGCCGCCGCCTACCACCCGGGCGCCGAACCGGCGGCGGTGCGGCGGGCGGACCGGGCGGTGGCGGCGCTGCTGGCCATGTCGCCGCCCGCTCCGGCCGAGGTGACAGCGAACCGGCTCGGGCTGCTGGTGCAGGCCGCCGATGCCACCGCCGGGCTGATCGTGGCCGCCGTCCGGCACGGGCTCGACGCGCCGGACGGGCTCGGGACCGACGCGCTGCTCGCCGAGGTGCTGCGCCTCGACCCGCCGGTCCGGGTCACCCGCCGGGTCGCCGCCGACCCGCTGAGCCTGGACGGCCAACCGGTGCGCGCGGGGGAGCGGCTGCTGCTGCGGTTCGACGCCGCCAACCGCGACCCGGCGGCCTTCCCGGAGCCGGACCGCTTCCGCGCCGGCCGGGCGAACGCCGCGCTGACGTTCGGCGCCGGTCCCCGCGGCTGCCCCGGGCAGCGGCACGCGCTCGCCCTGGCCGCCGGCGTGGTCGGCGTGCTGCGCCGCCGCTGCCGTCCCGCCGTCCCGGCCCCTGACGTCCCGACGACCCGACTCGAGGTGATCCTGCGATGACCGACCGGTACCGCGCATTCCGTGACCTGCACCGGCCCGGCGAACCGCTGCTCCTGCCGAACGCCTGGGACCACGCCTCCGCCGCGGCGCTCGCCGCCCGGGGCCACCCGGCGATCGGCACCACCAGCCTGGGCGTGGCGGCGGCCGCCGGCCGGCCGGACGCGGTCCGCGCCACCCGTGCCGAGACGCTGGAGCTGGCGTACCGGCTGCGGGACCTGCCGGCGCTGCTGACGGTGGACGTCGAGGACGGCTTCCACGACGACCCGGCGGAGGTCGCCGGGTTCGTGGGCGAACTGGCCGCGCTCGGCGTGGTCGGCGTGAACCTGGAGGACGGCCGCCCGGACGGGCGCCTGGCCCCGGTGGAGCACGTCGCCGCCGTGATCGCGGCGGTCCGCGCCGCCCTGCCGCAGATCTTCGTGAACGCCCGCACCGACGCCTGGTGGCTGGGCGTGCCGTCGCCGCTGGCCGAGGCACGACGGCGGGCGGCCGCGTTCCGGGCCGCCGGCGCCGACGGCCTGTTCGTGCCGGGCGCGCCGGACGACCTGGTCGGCGTGCTCGCCGCCGAGGTGGGGTTGCCGCTGAACGTGCTCCACCGGCCGGGCGGCCCGGACCTGGCCGCGCTCGGACGGCTCGGGGTGGCCCGGGTCAGCACCGGATCGCTGCTGTTCCGGGCCGCGCTCGGCGCGGCGCTGCACCTGACCGACGCGATCGGCGCCGGGCGCGACGCGGGCCTGCCGGCGCCGCCCGGGTACGAGGAGGTGCAAGCGCTGGTGCAGCCGTCCGCCACCTGATCGGGCACTTCGGGGGAGATGGGACGATCGTCACCCTCTCGTCTCATTACGGTGTGTGCAGGCCCAATCACGCCGTGTCCTGACCGAGAGGGGACGGAGACCATGCGAGTGCCCAGCCGCAGCCCCGGTCGCCAGCCCGGTCCCGCCGTCACGTCCACCGCTCCCGCCCGGCGGGTGCCCGCGGGCGGCCGGCGCGTCGGCGCCGAGCCGGACCTGTCCGCGTACCGGGCGGCGGTGGCGGAACTCCTGGTCGAGGTGGGCGCGCTCGCCGACGCGCCGTCCACCACCGCCCGTCAGGTGCTGCTCGACCAGCGGCTGCGCGAACCGGCCATCGCCGCCGTCCTCGACGCCACCCCGCAGGGGCTGATCGGCGCCCGGGAGACGCTGCTGCTGGAGATGGCCCGCTACCAGCCCAACGCGCGCAGCTCGGCGCAGGACCTCACCGCGCTGGTCCGGATCTACCTGCTCTCCCGCGTCGACGTCCTCTGGTGGCGGGACAGCCCGACGTTCCTCACCGACGACCAGGTACGCGCCAGCACCGAACTGGTCGACCTGGAGTGGCTGCGCCGCCGCGGCCTGTTGGAGTTCCGCTACCAGGAACAACCCGCCACAGTGGTGGGACGCGGACTGCGGGCGGTCCGGCGGCGGCTGCGCCCGGACGCCACCCCGCGTACCGCCGGGCTGCTGTTCCGCCGGGCCCGGCGCGAGATGATCGGCTTCCTCAACGACCTGGCCCGGGAGTTCACCGCCGTCGCGCCGGACGGCACGCCGCCGCTGTGGGTGACCAGCCTGGCCCGCAGCGCCGAACACCAGTACCGGCTGCGCCGCCTCGGGTACGCCGCGATGGTGCCCAGCGGGCACTGCCTCGGCTGGGCCGCCGACGTCGAACTGGAGTGGTACGACCGCTTCGGCGCCCGCCCGGCGCTCGCCGGACTACTGCTGGCCCGCCAGGACGCCGGTGAGGTGAACGTGGTCGACGAGGGACAGGCCTGGCACGTGTGCCTCGCCCCGGACGCCCGCCGCCGGTACCGGCGGGCGTACGAGGCCGAGATGGGGGTGTGACCCGGTGTGCGGGATCGCGCTGAGCATCGGCCCCGAGGCGGATCCGGCCACCTTCCGGCGGATGCTCGCCGCGCTCGCACCGCGCGGTGAGGTAACCGAGACCCGGCAGGAACACGGCCTCCTCGCCGGCGTACGGCGGCTGAAGATCGTGGACCGGGAACGGTCCGTCCAGCCGTGGATGTCACCGGACGAGCGGCACCTGCTCTGCTTCAACGGCGAGATCTTCAACCACCACGAGCTGCGCGCCGAGCTGACCCGGCTCGGGCACCGGTTCCGCACCACGGGCGACACCGAGGTGGTGCTCACCGCGTTCCACCAGTGGGGCGGGAACGCGGTCCGCCGGCTGCGCGGCGAGTACGCGTTCGTGATCGTCGAGCGGGACACCGGCCGGGCGTACCTGGCCCGCGACCCGCTCGGGGTCAAGCCGCTGTACTGGTCCCGCCTGCCCGGCTGCCTGCACCTCGCCTCCGAGGTCAAGGCGCTGGTCGGGCACGGCGCGCCGATCGGCGAGGTGGCGCCCGGCCACCACGGCTGGGTCGAGCCCGGCCGCCCGGTCCGGCTCGGCCCGCACGTCGACCTGCTCACCCTCGGCGACGGCCTGCCGGTGATCGACGACCCGGACGAGGCCGCCCTGCTGGTCCGCGTCGCGCTCACCGACGCGATGCGCGCCCGGCTGGACACCGACCTCACCGTCGGCGTGGTGCTCTCCGGCGGCCTGGACAGCTCACTGGCGCTGCTGCACGCCCGGGAACTGCACCCCGACTGCGTGGCGGTCACCATCGGCGTGCCGGAGAGCCCGGACGTCGCGTACGCCCGGCGGCTCGCCGCCGACCTCGGCGTACCGCACGAGGTGATCGAACTGCGCCCGCGCGACATCCGGCTCGCCGACGTCCGCGAGGCGATCCGCATCTCCGAGCTGACCGAGTACGGCGACATCATCAACGCGGTCGTCTCCGTGCCGATCTTCCGGCGGCTGCACGAGCTGGGCGTACGGGTGGTGCTCACCGGCGACGGCTCCGACGAGCTGTTCGGCGGGTACCCGATGTACCACCGGGTCGGGCCGGAGCGGTCCCGCCGCCTGTTCCTGCACAAGATCCGCAACCTGTGCCGGACCGAGCTGCAACGGGTGGACCGGGCCAGCATGGCGCACGGCGTGGAGGCCCGCGTGCCGTTCCTCGACCTCAGCGTCGTCGAGCTGGCCATGCGGCTGCCGCTGGACGTGAAACTGCGCGACGGGCAGGAGAAGTGGATCGTCCGGCGGGCCTTCGCGGACGTGCTGCCCTCCTACGTCCGGCAGCGGCCGAAGAACCCGATGTCGTACTCGTCGGGGCTGCACGAGCGGGCCCGCCTCTACAAGCCGCTGTTCGCCCGGCTGCACCGCTCCTTCGGCTACGACCTGCTCGAACCGGTCCGCCGGGACTTCGACAGCGTGCTCACCCGCTGCGGCAACGACCTCGACCGGGCCATCGCGGAGGGCATGGCCCGGCCCGACTACACGGTGCTGGAACACGCCCGGGACCTGGTCGGCGCGGCCCGCTGGAACGCCGCGCCGATGGTCCGCCGGCTGGTCAACCCGCGCCGCACCCGAGGCGACGAGGCGCCCCTGCCCGGGTGAGCCCGGTCAGCGCCGGGCCGTCCGTCACGCCGGTCAGCGGGTGCACGGCCGCCGCTCCGGTCAGCGCCGCAGGCCGACGTCGGCGGCCGTGCCGGAGACCGGGTCGACGCAGTGGACCGTCGGGCCCGGACGCAACCGGGCGTCCGAGGCGTACCGCCGGGCCAGCTCCCGCTCGGCTGCGGCGTCGCCGCGGTCGGCGGCCACCAGCAGCGCGGCGACCTCGTCGACGAGCGTGAGGTCGGCGCCGGTCAGGTCCTCGGTCATCGCCCCGAACCCGTCCCAGAGCAGCACCTCGTCCTTGTGCCGGTGGGCCAGCTCCAGCAGCACGTAGTCGTGGACGAGCCAGTCGCCCCGGATCGGCAGCGACGGGTCCACGCCGTAGGTGTCCGGGTCGATCCGGCCCGCCCGGTACGCCAGCCACACCCGGGCCGCCGACTCGAAGTGCCCCGCCTCCGGGTCGATGTCGTAGCCGTCGAACGGCCGGTCGCCGGCCGGGTCCAGCTCCGGATCGGACCAGACCCAGCGTTCGCCGTCCCACCACTCGGCGACCACGTGGTCGTGGTGCCAGCCGGGCACGAAGTAGCTCACGAACCCGATCCGGCTGCGAGCCGGGATCCCGTGCTGGCGCAGCGCCGCGACGGTGAGCAGCGTGTGGTCCCGGCAGCAGCCGGCGACCCGCTCGGCCGCCGGGCGCTCGGCGGCCAGCGGCAGCGGGAACCGGGACTGGTCGGCGTCGAGGATGCGGTCCATCCAGCGCAGGTTCACCTCGGCCCGGCGGACGTCCGGCAGCTCCACGCCACCGGCGCGGTAGTGGACGATCACGTTGCGGGCGATCGCCGCGACGGTGGGCAGGTCGGCGGGCACGGCGTCGAGCAGCGCCGCGTGGTGGCGGGGATCGCTGTACGGGGAGTGGGTCCGGTAGTCGTCGACGTCCATCCGGCCATTGTCGGCGCCGGACCCGGCCGGCGGGTGCCCGCTCGGCGCGCAATTTCCCGGCACCCGAATGCCAGGTCCGATCACCGCCAGCGCCGCGGTCCGGGCCGCGCCAGGCTGGAACCGTGACGACCACCCGTACCGAGTTCCGGATCCACCCGCTGCCCGCCGCGACGCTCGCCGAGCTGCGACGCACCGGCCGCGACGCCACCGGGAAGCCGCCCGAGCACCGGCGCGCCACCGGCGGCGAGCCGCTGCGCTGCTGCCTTCGCGACGCCCGGCCGGACGAGGCGCTGCTGCTGTTCGGGTACGCCCCGCCGCTGCCGCCGGGCCCGTACCGCGAGGTGGGGCCGGTGTTCGCGCACGCCACCGGCTGCGCCGGCCCGGACGACGTGACGGCGTACCCGTCCGGGTGGCGCGGACGCGAGCAGGTGCTGCGCGCGTACGACAGCCGGGGCCGCATCGTGGGCGGACGGCGACACGACGGCGGCGACCCGGAGGCGGTGATCGCGGAGCTGTTCGCCGACCCGGCGGTGGACCTGCTGCACAGCCGCAACGTCGTGTACGGCTGCTGGATGTTCGCCGTCGTGCGGAGCTGACCGGGTCCCGGATGGACATCGGCGGACGCCTCTTCTAGCGTCGCTGTCATGCGGAGGACCCTCATCGCCGGCGGGCTCGCGCTGCTCCTGCTCGGCACGGCCTGCGGGGAGAGCCGCCGGTCCGACCCGCCGGCCGCGGCCGGCTCGCCGACCGCGTCGCGGCAGGACCCGGGGCAGGTCGAACGGACCCTGGCCAGCCTCCGCAAGATCGACGACCTGCCGATGTACGAGATGACGTACGACGGCGACTACGACCCGACCGCCGGGCTGGCCGGGTCGACGCCGCCGAGCCCGTTCGGCTGCTCGCTGTTCGCCGCGCTCGCCGACCGCGACCGGCCGGTGTTCGCCCGCAACTTCGACTGGGAGCCGAACCCCGCGCTGGTGCTGCGCACCGACCCGCCGGACGGGTACGCCTCGATCTCGCTGGTCGACATCTCGTACCTGGGCGTGTCCGCCGACCCGACGGGGGACCGGCGGCTGCTGGACGCGCCGCTGCTGCCGTTCGACGGCATGAACGAGCGGGGTCTCGCCGTCGGACTGGCCGCCGACGACGGGGCGCGCGCCGAGCCGGTGCCCGGCCTGCCCAAGGTGGGATCGGTGCGCATCCTGCGCCTGGTGCTCGACTCGGCCGCCACTGTCGACGAGGCGGTCGCCGTGTTCAAGCGCTACAACCTGGACTTCGACGGCGGGCCGCCGCTGCACTACCTGCTGGCCGACGCGACCGGCGCGTCCGCGGTGGTGGAGTTCGTCGACGGCAAGCTCACAGTGGATCGGCGACAGGCCCCGTGGCAGGCGCTGACGAACGTGCCGGCCGTGGGTGTGCCGGACCGGGAACTGCGGCAGGACCACAGGTACGGGGTGCTCGCGAAGGAACTGGACCGCACCGGTGGGGTGGTCGACACGGCCGGGGCGCTGCGGCTGCTGAACGCGGTACGGCAGTCGCACACCCGCTGGTCGGTGACGTACGGGCTACGCAGCGGCGAGGTGCGGGTGGTGACGGCGGGTGGCGGCACCCGCGACTACCGGCTGCCGATGAGCTGATCCGGGCCGGGGGGACCGCTCCGGCCGAGGTCGTCGCCGCTGATCACGAGGCAGCCCAGCAGGTCGGCGAGCACGGTCCGGTGGACCGGCGTCAGGGTGTTCAGGAAGATGGCGGCGTCGACGCCGGCCTCCCGGCACGCCTCGGCGATCTCGCGGAGCCTGCCGTGCGTCAGCAGCGTCCGGCGGGAGAACGGCTGGGACATGCGGGCAGCTCCGCCGGGCCGCGCGTGCCACCGGTCGGAGACGCCTCGACGTTGCACGAACCGGCCCACCACCCGGGCGCCGCGTTCCTCGGCCACGGCGGCGAGCCGGTCGAGGCGGGCCTCGTAGTCCTTGTCCTTGGCCGGGAAGAGCCCGACGAGCACGACGTCGGCGCCGTCGAGCGGGTCGCTCACGTACCGCTTCACGGAAGACAGGATCGCCCGCGGCAGCCGGTGCGGCCAGGGGTTTACGGGCCGCCGCACGCGCCGGGCCCGGCACCCCCGCGAGGGGAAGTGCCGGGCCCGGGACGGGTCAGCGGGTCACCAGCTCAGGTAACCGGCCTGGGTCTGCACGTTCAGTTCGGGCACCAGCAGGAACTGCGCCAGCCAGGTGCGCGGGTCACGCAGCTCCAGCACGTCCAGTCCCTTCTGGATGTCGCTGGAGTAGATGTGGCCGTTGTACCAGTAGGCCGACCAGGAGCCGCCGGTACGCAGCTGCGAGGCGTCCAGCGGTCCGCGCTCCCAGTAGGCGATCTCCTTGGGCTTGCGCGAGTCGGTGAAGTCCCACACCGAGATGCCGCCCTGGTACCAGGCCTGGACCATGATGTCGCGACCGGGCACCGGGATCAGCGAGCCGTTGTGGGCCACGCAGTTCTCCGTGTCCGTGTTGACGCGGGGGATCTTGTAGTAGCTGCGGAACTCCAGCTTGCGAGCGTCGCCGCGGCCGGTGATGTCGTAGATGGCGTCCGCGCCGCGGTTCGGGCCGACCACCTCGTTGCAGGTGGCCGCGCCGCCGCCGCCCAGCTCGTCGGTGAAGACGACCTTGGTGCCGGCGTTGTTGAACGTGGCCGAGTGCCAGAACGCGAAGTTCTCCGCGTCGGTGACCCGCTCGATCACCCGGGGCGCCTCGCGGTTGGAGATGTCCAGCAGGACGCCGTCACCCATGCAGGCGCCGGCGGCCAGGTCCTTCGACGGGTACGCGGTGATGTCGTGGCAGCCGGTGGTGGCCGACGACTGGCCCGGGACGCCCGGGTAGCCGCCGTCCGGGAACAGGTTCGGCGTGGCGACCACGGAGGCCGTCGTGGGGCTCTTCACCGGCACCTTGACGATGGAGATGGAGTCGTGCGGCGGCTGGCAGTCCGGGAACTCGGCCCGCGGGCTGTACGAGGAGACGTACAAGTAGACGTTCCGCTTGTCCTTGCCGGGCACCAGGGTGTGGGTGTGCGAGCCGCACGCCGTCTCCACCGACTTGATGTAGCGCGGGTTGCGCTTGTCCCGGATGTCGAAGATCTTGATGCCCTCCCAGGACTCCTTGACCGACGCCGGCTGGGTGGTGCTGGCGCAGGAGTCGTCGCTACGGGAGGAGTCGGTCGACAGGAACAGCAGGTTGCCGTGGACCGAGATGTCGTTCTGCGAGCCGGGGCAGAGCACCTGCGACACGATCGTCGGGCGGTTCGGGCGGGAGACGTCGTAGACGACGAACCCGTCGTAGTTGCCGACGAACGCGTACCGCCCCTGGAAGGCGATGTCGGTGCCGAGGGCGGCCGTGGTGTCGAACGGCGCCTGCTTCGGCAGGTTCGCCACCTGACGCAGGTTGGGGCTGCTGGAGATCTCGTCGACACCGGGGACGGCGTTGTCCACGGTGGCCGGCGCGGCCTGGGCGCGGGGGATCTCCTGCGCGCTGCTCGGGGGCGCGGTGAACACGTCGGCGAGCAGCAGGCCGGCGGCGGCCAGGCTGACGATCCGGATGCGGGACGTGCGGATGTTGATCATCGGCAACACCCTTCGAAAGGGGGTCATGATTCGCCACACCTTACCTATTGACGACGCCCATCAATGTGAGCTGGGTCACACTAGGGAACTTTCGTCTATGGATAGGATCGCTGTCACCTTGACCGGAGGAGGCGTCGTATGACCAGCCGGCAGGCGCGAGTGTGGGTGGGCGTCACAGCACTGGTGACCCTCGTGGTGGTCGGCGCGCTGACGCTGACCGGGCGCGACGACGACGTCCGTACCCCGGAGGCTGCCGGAACGGTCGCGGTGGCCGAGCCGAGCGCGAGCGCCGCCGGGTCGGCGCCACCCGTGGTGGTGCCGGGGCGGCCGGGGGAGCCGGCCGCGACCCGCGCCGCCGAGCAGGTCCGGGGCGCCAGCACGCCGCGGTTCAACAGCCTCGACGTCTGGTACGTCCGGATGATGATCCCGCACCACGAGCAGGCCCTGGAGATGGCATCGCTCGCGCCCGAGCGCGCCGCCGACGCGCGGATCCGTGCCGTGGCCGAGCGGATCCGCGCCGCGCAGGGTCCGGAGGTCGGCCTGCTGCGCGCCTGGCTCAGCACGCGCGACCTGCCCGCCGACGTGCCCGGGCACGACCACGGCAGCATGCGCGGGATGCAGTCCGCCGAGGCGATGCGGCGGCTCGCGGACGCGCGCGGCGCGGCGTTCGACCGGCTGTTCGTGCAGATGATGTCCGACCACCACCGCGGCGCCATCGTCATGTCCACCGACCTGCTGAAGGTCGGCGTCGACCAGCCGATGCAGGAGTTCGCCACCGCGGTCGCGGTCGAGCAGTCCGCCGAGATCACCCGCATGCAGGCCCTCCTGACCCCCTGACCCGCCCTCACCCCATCCCCACCCCACCCTCACCCCGTCGATCATGAAGTTGGCTGCGACAAATCGGACAGCAACCGCCGCCAACTTCATGATCGACGGGGACGGGCCGGGGACGGGCCGGGGACGGGCCGGGGACGGGCCGGGGACGGGCCGGGGACGGGTCGGGGACGGCGGGGGCGGGCCTAGGCTGGGGGATCGTGAACCGCCTGATCCTCGGTCGTCCGCTGCGGGGCGTCGCGTTCGACGCCGCCGTCTGCGGGCTCGTCGTGTTCTTCGTGCTGTCCGGGTACCTCGCCGGGCTGACCGGGCTCTCGGCGTCCGCGGTCGGCCTGGCGATGGCGGCGGTGCTGTTCTTCCGGCGTACCCACCCGTCGGCGGTGGGCGTCCTGGTGGCCGCGCTCGCGCTGGTCCAGGTGATCGCCGGCTGGGGGCCGCTCAGCTACGACGTCGCCGTGCTGATCGCCCTCTACAGCGTGGTCAAGTACGCCGACCGGCTCCGCGACGGCATCGTCGCCGGGGTCGTCGCCGCGATCGGCGGGGTGCTCGCCGCGCTCCAGTCGCCCGGCACCGGGCCCTGGTGGATGGGCGCGTTCTTCTACGCCCTGATCGTCGGCGCGGTCTGGCTGGCCGGGCTGAACCTGCGGACCCGCCGGCTCTACGTGGTCAGCCTGGAGGAGCGTGCCGCCACGCTGGAGCGGGAACGGGAGGCGGAGGCGCGCGCCGCCGTCGCCGAGGAACGCACCCGCATCGCCCGTGAGCTGCACGACGTGGTCGCCCACAGCATGGCCGTGATGATCGTGCAGGCGGACGGGGTGCGGTTCACGCTCGACCGGGATCCGGCCACCGCCCGGGAGGCGGCCAAGGTGGTCGCGGACACCGGCCGGGCGGCGCTGGAGGAGATGCGGCGGCTGGTCGGCGTACTCCGGGAACCCGACCGTCCGGAGCCGCTGCCGGCGGCGGACGAGCCGGCCGCCGAGCCGGCGCACCGCCGACCCGCGCTGGTGGAGCTGCCCGCGTTGCTCGACCGGTTCCGTGCCGCCGGGCTGCGGATCAACTGCGGCGGCGCCGGCACCCCGCGGGCGCTGCCGCCCGGCCTGGAGCTGACCGTCTACCGGGTGGTCCAGGAGAGCCTGACCAACGCGCTCAAGCACGCGGGCGTCGGCGCGTCGGTGGAGCTGACGCTGGACTGGGCCGCGGACGCCGTCGTGGTCCGGGCGGTGGACGACGGCGGCGGCGCTCCGGTGGTCCGGCCGGCGCCGTCCGGCGGGCACGGCCTGGTCGGCATGCGGGAACGGGTCGGGGTGTACGACGGCAGCCTCGCCGCCGGCCCCACACTCGCCGGTGGCTGGCGGGTGCAGGCGCGGCTGCCACTGCCGGCGGCGGCCGGCACCGAGGAAGGGAGCGCGGCGGCGTGACCGTGCGGGTGATGATCGTCGACGACCAGGCGCTGGTGCGGGCCGGGTTCCGGATGGTGCTCGACTCCCAGCCGGACCTGGAGGTGGTCGGCGAGGCCATCGACGGCGCGGACGCGCTGCGGGTGCTGAACCGGGTCGAGGCCGACGTGGTGGTGATGGACCTGCGGATGCCCACCATGGACGGGGTGGAGGCGACCCGGCGGATCTGCGCCGGTTCGGCCGGCGGCCCGCGCGTGCTGGTGCTCACCACGTTCGACACCGAGGCCGACGCGTTCGCCGCGCTGCGCGCCGGGGCGAGCGGCTTCCTGCTCAAGAACGTGCCGCCGGAGGAGCTCATGGCCGCGATCCGGGTGGTGGCACAGGGCGACTCGGTGGTGGCCCCGTCGATCACCCGGCGGCTGCTCGACCGGTTCGCCGGGCAGCTCGGCCCCGCGCCGACGGCGGACCCGCGGCTGGCCCAGCTCACCGACCGGGAGCGCGAGGTGCTGCTGCTGGTGGCGCAGGGGCTCTCCAACGCCGAGATCGCCGCCCGGGTGCACGTCGCGGAGGCGACCGTGAAGACCCACGTGGGCCGGATCCTGGCCAAGCTCCAGCTCCGCGACCGGGTCCAGGCGGTGGTCCTGGCGTACGAGAGCGGCCTGGTCACGCCCGGCGGCTGACCGGCCGTACGTCTCAGGTCGTACGGGTTTGCCCGGTGGGGGACGACCGTGGTCGCACCGAGGTCGAGCGCGCAGGTGGAGATCAACTGACCGGTGCCGGACCTAGCGTCGGAGGTGTCCGAAAGACCGTGTCCGACAGGAGCACCACCGTGTCCGCACCACCGACCACAGGCGTCGCCCTCGCCGCCCGCGCGCTGCGCAAGGAGTACGGCGACGGGCAGTCCCGCGTCGTCGCGCTCGACGGCGTCGACCTCGACCTGGCCGCCGCCCGGTTCACCGCCGTCATGGGCCCGTCCGGCTCCGGCAAGTCCACGCTGCTGCACTGCCTCGCCGGCCTCGACCGGCCGACCGCCGGGGCGGTCCACATCGGTGACGCCGACCTGACGCGCCTGGACGACAAGCGGCTCACCCGGCTGCGCCGGGACCGGATCGGTTTCGTCTTCCAGAAGTTCAACCTGCTGCCCACTCTCACCGCCGAGGAGAACATCGTCCTCCCGCTGGCGATCGCCGGCCGCCGGCCGGACGCGACGTGGCTGCGTCAGGTGGTCGCCGCGGTGGGCCTGACCGACCGCCTCGGGCACCGCCCGGCCGAGCTGTCCGGCGGGCAGCAGCAGCGCGTCGCGGTGGCCCGCGCGCTGATCACCCGGCCGTGGGTGATCTTCGCCGACGAGCCGACCGGCAACCTCGACTCGCGCTCCGGCGCGGAGGTGCTGCGGCTGCTGCGCGAGGCGGTGGACACGCTCGGCCAGACCGTCGTCATGGTCACCCACGACCCGGCCGCCGCCGCGCACGCCGACCGGGTGGTCTTCCTCGCCGACGGCCGGCTGGTCGACGAGCTGCACGAGCCGACAGTCGGTGACGTCCGGGACGCGCTCAGCCGGCTCGACCCGGCCGTGGCGCCGGCGGGGCGGTGAGCGGGATGCTGCGCCTGACCCTGCGCCAGGTCCGCGCCGACGGCCTGCGCCTGCTGCTGTCCTCGCTGGCGATCGTGCTCGGCGTCGCGTTCGTCGCCGGCACGCTGATGTTCGTCGACGGCATGCGCGCCGGGGCGTACGAGCGGGCCGGTGAGTTCGACAGACACACCGACCTGGCCGCGTACGCCGGGACCGAACCGCTGCCGCCGGCGCTCGTGGACCGGGTACGCGCCGTCGACGGGGTGGCCGCCGCCGCGGGCGAGCTGACCGGCTCCGCGGGCGTGGTCGGCACCGACGGACGTCCCGTGCTCGGGTACGCGGTGCTCGCCGCGATCCCCACCGAGGCGGACCTCCAGTCCTACGACGTGGTGGCCGGGCGGCTGCCGCAGCGCCCCGGCGAGGTGGTGCTGGACGACGGGACCGTCGCCGAGCAGCGCTTCACACTGGGCGGACCGGTGTCGATCGGCGGGCGGGACGGCGCGGCCCGCCCGTACACCCTGGTCGGCACCGTCGACGTGGACGGCAGCTCCCGCGACGTCGGCGGCCCGTACATCGGGCTGACCGGCCCGGACGCGCTCACCGTCAGCGGCGAGAAGGGCTACGGCCGGATCATGGTGGCGGCGCGGCCCGGTGTCGACGCGGCGGCGCTGGCCGACCGGATCCGCGCCGTGGTGGGGCCGGACGTGACGGTCCGGGACCGGGACGCCGTCCTCGACGCGGCAGTCGACGACGCGGTACGCGACCTGCGGCAGTTCGGGATGCTGCTGGGCACGTTCGCGGCGGTCGCCGTGGTGGTGGCCGGCTTCGTGATCGCCAACACCTTCGCCATCGTGCTCGCCCAGCGCTCCCGGCGTACCGCGCTGCTGCGCCTGGTCGGCGCCACCCGGGGGCAGATCTACCGGGCCACGCTGTCCGAGGCGGCGGTGACCGGCCTGCTCGCCTCCGTGGTCGGAGTGCTGGCCGGCGCGGCGGTGGCCGGCGGCCTCGGCCTCCTGCTCGCCGGCACCGGCGTGCCGCTGGGCAGCGGGCTCACGCTGACCCCGCGTACGCTGCTGGTCTCGCTGGGGCTGGGGACGCTGCTCACGGTGGCGTCGGCCGCGCTGCCGGCCTGGCAGGGCACCCGGGTCGCCCCGGTGGCGGCGCTCACGGACGCGGCGGTCGACCCGGTCCGCCCGGCCGGTCGGATCCGGCTGGCGGTCGGCGCGCTGGCGCTCGCCGCCGGTGTGGCGGCGCTGGCCGGCGCCGGCGCCACCGGCCAGGTGGTGCTGGTCGCGGCGGGCGGGCTGCTGGCCTTCGGCGGCATCGTGGCGTTCGGCCCGGTGCTGGTGCCGGCGCTGGTACGGGTGCTCGGCGGGCCGTTCCGCGCGGCGTTCGGCGCCACCGGCGGGCTGGCGGTGTCGAACGCGGTGCGTAACCCGCGCCGGGTCGCCGCCACCGCGACGGCCATGGTGATCGGCATCGGGCTGGTCTCGGCCTTCGTGGTCGGCGCGGCGAGTGTCAAGTCCGGCATCGAACGCGCGGTGGACGCCCGGATCGGCGTGGACTTCCTCGTCACCGGCATCGGCGGTGACCTGCCGGCCACGGTCGCCGGCGAACTGGCCGCCCGCCCGGAGCTGGGCGTGGTGCACGAGCAGCGCAGCCGGGTGGTCGGCGACGTGCAGCTGCGCGCCGCGCATCCGGCGCTGGTCCGGCGGACGCTGTCCGCCGTGGACGCCGGTGACCCGGCGGATCTGGGGCCGGGAGCGGTGCTGGTGCACCGCGAACTGGCCGCCGCCCGGGGCTGGACGGCCGGCTCCACGATCACGCTCGCCGGGCGGCCGTTCCGGGTCGCCGCGGTGGTGGCCGACGAGGAGCCGGTCCTGGCCGGCAGCCCGGTGCCCGCCGGGCATCTGGTGGACGTGCTGGACGCCGACTTCACCGCCATGTTCCCGGCCGAGCGCGGCTACCTGGCCGAGGTGGACCCGGCCTCCGGGGTGAGCGTCGACGCGGCCCGGGCCGCCGTCGAGTCGGTGCTGGCCCGCTACCCGACGGTGAACGTGATGGACCAGGCCGCGTACAAGAAGATGCTCACCGGCACCGTCGACCTGGTCCTGGGGTTCGTCACCGCGCTGCTCGGCCTGGCCGTGGTGATCTCGCTGGTCGGGGTCGCCAACACGCTCAGCCTGTCCGTGGTGGAACGCACCCGGGAGACGGCGGTGCTGCGCGCGGTCGGACTGAGCCGGGCCGGGATGCGGGGCGTGCTCGCGGTCGAGGCGGTGCTCACCGCGCTCGTCGGCACGCTGCTCGGCATCGCGCTCGGCACCGGGACGGCGGCCGGGGCGACGGCCGTGGTCGCCCGCATCGGCGGTGACTTCACGCTGGTGCTGCCCTGGGGACGGATCGGGCTGATCGTCGCCGTGGCGGTGGTGGCCGCGCTGCTCGCCTCGGTCCTGCCGGCCCGCCGCGCCCTGTCCAGGCCGGTCGTGGCGTCGCTCGGCGCGGACTGACCGCCCGGACACGCACGAGCCGGCTCCGCCGTGGGCGGGGCCGGCTCGTGGATGCCGTGGGTCAGGGCTGGGTGACCGGCTGCCCGCCGGTGTCCCCACCACCGGTGCCGGTGCCGGGGTCGGCGGTGGTCGGGTCGGGCGCCGGCGGCGTGGTGGGCGCCGTCGTCGTCGGCGCGCTGGACGGCGTGCTGCTCGGCTCGTCCGTCGGGGCCGGCTCGTCGGTCACGCTCGGCTGCGCCGACGGGGTCGGGGAGGAGCTCGGCGTCACCGAGGGCGTGGCCGACGGCCTGTCGCCCGGACCGACCGGTCGGTAGGTGTAGTCGTCGTCCGCCGACGGCTCGTCGACGACCGGCTCGGCGGCCTGCTCGCTCGGCGCCACCGCCGGGGCGGTCTTGTCGATCTTCGTGGCCGGTTCGGCGGTGTCGTTCGCGGCCGCCACCAGAGCGCCCAGCGCCCCCATCGCCACCAGCACCGCGCCCAGCGCCCCGACGAGCGTGCCGCGCCGGCTCCGCCGCCGCGACGTCGCCACCGCGGCGCCCGGGCGGACCGCCGGCTGGTCGTCCCGCGACCGCGCCGGACCCGCCGCGCCGCGCAGCGCCACCGTCGCCGTCGGCGAGTCGGTACGCGCGGCCCGCGCCGCGTCGGCCATCGCCGCCGCGCTCGGGTAGCGGTCGGCCGGATCCTTCGCCAGCGCCCGCGACACCAGCTCCCGCACCGACGCCGGGATCTCCGCCGGCAGCTCCGGCGGCTCGTCGTCGAGATGGCGTACGGCCACCTGGAGCGGGTTGTCGCCGGTGAACGGCGGGCTGCCGGTGAGGCAGCAGTACGCGACGGCACCGAGCGCGTACACGTCGGTGGCACCCGAGACGGGCCGGCCGGCGGCCTGCTCCGGCGCCATGTAGAGGGCGGTGCCGGGCACCGCGTTCGTGCTGGTGATGCTCGTGACGTTGGTCGAGCGGGCCACGCCGAAGTCGACCAGGACCACGGTGCCGTCGTCCTGCACGAGCAGGTTGCTCGGCTTCACGTCCCGGTGGACGATGCCCCGGCCGTGCGCCGCGTGCAGCGCCTGCGCCACCTGGGCCACGATCGACATGGTCTCGGCGACCTCGAGCTGCCCGGCGGTTTCGATCCGCCGCGACAGCGGCTCACCGGCGACGAACTCCATCACCAGGTAGTCGGCCCGGCCGCCGCCGGGCAGGTCGTCCTCGCCGCAGTCGAAGACCTGGACCACGCCGGGGTGGCGCAGGGAGGCCATGATCCGGGCCTCGGAGCGGAACCGGGCGATGAAGTCGGGGTCGGACACCAGGGCGGGAAGCAGTACCTTCACCGCGACCGGGCGACCGAGGACCAGGTCGGTGGCACGCCAGACGTCGCCCATGCCGCCGGTGGCGACACGGTCATCCAGGCGGTACCGACCGCTGAGTACGACGTCTGAGGACAGCACCCCCATACCGTACCCACTGCGGGCGCGAAGTATTTCCCGCGATATCCGCGGCCGGTTCGGCGGGCCGTTCGGCCGGGTGTGCGGCAGCCGGGACGCCGATCGGCTGATCGTGATCGACCCGGTACGATCGGCCAGGAAGTCACGCGCCCCCGCGCTCCCGGTCCGCCGTGCCGGCGGTGATCCGTCCGGGGGAGCGTCGCGGTCGTCCTGAGTGTTACCCCGACACGCCGGTGCCAGGGGTAGACATTTCTCTCTGTTTTTCCGGCCTCCGACGGCTTGCCGACGCAGCTCGCCGGTCCCCGTGTCGGCCCGACTCCCGGCCGCCCCCGGACGCCGGTACGGTATGTCCCGCCGACGCCCGATGCCGCGCGGCAGTGTCCAAGGCGCACCGCACCCTCGTGCGCGTGCCTGATCAGCTCACCGGGGGGCCGAGTGCGGATGGCGGTGTGGTCACCGACGCCCGTCGACGTCCGGCGCCGGGCCGCCACGGGACGGCGAGCGTGACGGCCGAGCTGAACGAGGCGGTCGCCGGGGCGCAGGCGGGCGACGAGGAGGCGTTCCGGTTCCTCTACCGCAGCCTGCAACCCGCGCTGCTGCGCTACCTGACCGCGCTCGTCGGCGCCGACGCCGAGGACGTGGCCTCGGAGGCGTGGCTCCAGATCTCGCGTGACCTGCCGTCGTTCACCGGCGGCGAGTTCCGCGCCTGGGTGGTCACGATCGCCCGTAACCGGGCCATGGACCATCTGCGCCGGCAGCGGCGGCGTCCCTCCGTGCCGGTGCCCGTGCAGGCGCTCAACGACCTGGCCGCCGACGTCGACACCGCCGACCGGGCGGGTGAGGCCATCGCCACCGAGAGCGCGCTGGCGCTGATCCGCACGCTGCCGCCGGCCGAGGCCGAGGCGGTGATGCTGCGGGCCGTCATCGGCCTGGACGCGGAGACCGCCGGGCGGGTGCTGGGCCGGCGGGCCGGCGCGGTGCGTACCGCCGCACACCGGGGCCTGCGCCGGCTGGCCGCGATGCTGGAGCGCTCGGCGGCGCAGACCGCGCCGGACGACACCCGGGACGCCGTCGCGCCGCGTCCCCGTACCGACCGCCAGGTGCCGCACGCGCCCGAGGCCGAGCCGGCGGAGGGCTGACGTGAGGGGAGACGACGGCATGCACGCTCGCCGGTCCGGCGGGCCCGCCGACCGGGCGGAGTCCGACCGCCTGCTCGACGCCGCGCGCGCCGGCACGCCGCCGGGGGCCGAGGCCGACCCGCTGAGCCGGCTGCTGTCCGCCGCCGCCGGACCGGCGGCCCCCGGCGAGGTCGCCGGGGAGGAGCGGGCGCTCGCCGCCTTCCGGGCGGCCCGCGCGGCGGCCGGGGCCGCCCCGGCGGTGGCCGCGCCGCGCCGGCGCCTGCGGATCGCCGCCGCGCTGTCCGGGCTGGCCGCCACGGCGGTCGCCGGGGTGGCGTTCGCCGCCGTACGCCTGGACGGCAACCCCGAGCCGGTGCTCCCGCCCGCGACGACAGCCGGACCCACCGGTCCCGCCGTCACCGGGCCGTCGCGGCCGGCGCCGAGCACCCCCGCCGGCGACGCGTCCGGAGCGGCGTCGCCACCGGCGCCGACGCCGGTGCCCTCCGGTACGCCGAGCGCCAAGGCCCGGCCACCCGCACCCCCGGTGGACGGGGCCGGCCTGGCCGGCCACTGCCGTGCCTACCTGGCCAAGTCGGAGCGGCAGCGGGAGAAGGCGCTCACCACGCCGGGCTTCGCCGACCTGGTGGCCGCCGCGGGCGGTCCCGAGCAGGTGGAGAGGTACTGCCGGAACCTGGTCGGCCCTCCGGCGGACCACCCGCACGACGACCCGGAGCCCGAGCGCCCAGGTCCGCGGACGGGCGACTGACCGCCACCGCGCAATCAGATTCCGGACAAAAATTCATCTCTCCGGGCAAGCGGAACTCGTCTGCTAGACAGAGGATGGTGGGGCGGCGTCCCGTGCCGTCCCGGCCGGGCGCGTCGCCACGACGTCGTCGCCCATCGCCGAGGAGGAGCCGTCCCATGGTGATGTCGCCGGATCTGGACCGGGCAGTCGTCCTGGGAGACGAGGAGGCAGCCCGGGGCCACCTGGCCCGGATCTGCTTCAAGACCGGGCCACCCGCACTCGTCGGCGTCGAACTGGAATGGACCGTGCACGACGCTGCGGACCCGGCCCGGCCGGTCGACCGCGAGCGACTACGCGAGGCGCTGGGGCGACACAGCCCCGTGACCCTCGACCCCACCAGCCCGGCCGACGAGCTCCGGCGCGGCGGCGCCGTGACCGTGGAGCCCGGCGGGCAGGTGGAGATCTCCGCGACACCGCGATCGTCGGTAGCCGCGCTCATCCTGGCCACCGAGGCCGACGTCGCCGAGCTGCGGGCCCGGCTGGACGCGGCCGGCCTGGTGCTCGGCCGCAGCGGCATCGACCCCTGGCGCCTTCCCCGGCCGGTCGTGGACACCCCGCGCTACCGGGCCATGCGGTGCGCCTTCGACCGCCGCGGCCCGGCGGGACGGGCGATGATGTACAGCACCGCCGGCCTCCAGGTCTGCCTGGACGCGGGCGAGCCGGACCATCTGGCGCAGCGGTGGGCCACCGCACACGCCGTCGGCCCGCCGCTGCTCGCCGCCTTCGCCACCGCCGACCGGCACGCGGGGCGCCGTACCGGCTGGGCCTCCGCCCGGATGGCCACCTGGCTGGCCATCGACCCGGCCCGCACCCGTCCGGTCTGGTCGCCCGAGCGCGCCGGCGAGGACCCGGTGGCGGCCTGGACCGGGTACGCGCTCGCCGCGCCGCTGCTCTGCGTCCGCGGCGACGGCCCGGACTGGACCGCACCGCCCGGTGTCACGTTCGCCGACTGGCTGGCCGGTGCGCTGCCCCGCCCGCCCACCACCGACGACCTGGACTACCACCTCAGCACGCTGTTCCCGCCGGTACGCCCGCGCGGCTACCTCGAACTGCGCTACCTGGACACCCAGCCCGGCCCGGAGTGGACAGTGCCGCTGGCGGTGCTGGCGGCGATCTTCGCCGACCCGGCCACCACCCGGGACGCGCTGGCGGCTGCTGCGCCGGTCGCCGACCGGTGGCGCGCGGCGGCCCGGTGCGGGCTCGCCGAGCGCCCGCTGGCGACCGCCGCGGCGACGCTGTTCGACCTGGCCCTGACGGCCCTGCCCCGGCTCGACCTGCCGGCCGGCATCCACGACGAGACCCGGCGAGCGATCCGGCGGCACCGCGCCGCCGCGGAGAGGGGACACCGGTGACCACCACCGAGCGACTACGCGACCGGATCGCCGCGGAACTGGAGCGCACCCGGGCCCGTACCGCGCTGCTGACCGACGCGGTGGACGACGACGACCTGGTCCGGCAGCACTCCACGCTGATGTCGCCGCTGGTCTGGGACCTGGCGCACGTCGGCAACCAGGAGGAGCTGTGGCTGGTCCGCGACGTCGGCGGCCGTGACCCGGTGCGCCACGACATCGACGACCTCTACGACGCGTTCAAGCAGCCGCGCAAGGACCGGCCGGCGCTGCCGCTGCTGCCGCCGGCCGAGGCCCGCGCGTACGTGCGCACGGTGCGGGACAAGGTGTTCGACCTGCTCGACGGCATCCGCTTCACCGAGCGTCCCCTGGTCGCCGACGGGTTCGCGTTCGGCATGATCGTGCAGCACGAGCAGCAGCACGACGAGACCATGCTCGCCACCCACCAGCTGCGCGCGGGTGCCCCGGTGCTCGACGCGCCGCCCCCGCCGGAGCCCCGCGCCCGGGCCGGCGGGGAGGTACGGGTGCCGGCCGGGCCGTTCACCATGGGCACCTCCACCGACCCGTGGGCGCTGGACAACGAGCGCCCGGCCCACACCGTCGACCTACCGGCGTACCTCATCGACGCCGCCCCGGTGACGAACGGGCAGTACCGGGCGTTCATCGCCGACGGCGGGTACGACGAGCCGCGCTGGTGGAGCGAGGCGGGCTGGCGGCACCGCGTCGAAGCGGACCTGAGCGCGCCGATGCACTGGCGGCGCGACGGGGACGGCTGGGCGTACCGCCGGTTCGGCCGCTGGTCGCCGGTACGCGACGACGAGCCGGTGGTGCACGTCTGCTGGTACGAGGCGCAGGCGTACGCGGCGTGGGCCGGCAAGCGCCTGCCCACGGAGGCGGAATGGGAGAAGGCGGCCCGCTGGGATCCGGCGACCGGCCGGTCCCGGCGCTACCCGTGGGGTGACGAGGACCCCACCACCGAGCACGCCAACCTGGGGCAGCGGCACCTGTGGCCGGCGCCGGTGGGCGCGTACCCGGCCGGTGCCTCGCCGCTGGGCGTGCACCAGCTCGTCGGCGACGTCTGGGAGTGGACCTCCTCGTCGTTCCGGGGCCACCCGGGCTTCACCGCGTTCCCGTACCGGGAGTACTCGGAGGTCTTCTTCGGCGACGACCACCGGGTGCTGCGGGGCGGGTCGTTCGGCACCGACCGGTCCGCCTGCCGGGGCACGTTCCGCAACTGGGACTACCCGATCCGGCGGCAGATCTTCAGCGGGTTCCGCTGCGCCCGTGACGCCGGCCCGGAGGAGTGAGCCGGCCCGATGTGCCGTCACCTCGCGTACCTCGGTCCACCCGTGCTCCTGGGCAGCCTGCTGTTCGACCCGCCGTACGGGCTGCTGCGCCAGTCGTGGGCGCCGCGTGACATGCGCGGCGGCGGCACGATGAACGCCGACGGCTTCGGCGTCGCCTGGTACCCGGACGACGGCGACCCGGTCCGCTACCGGCGGGCCCAGCCGATGTGGAGCGACACGACGCTGCCGGAGCTGGCCGCCGTGACGCGGGTGCGGGCGGTGCTGGCCGCGGTCCGCTCCGCCACGGTCGGCATGCCGCTGCACGAGACCGCCGCGGCGCCCTTCGCCGAGGGGCGGTGGCTGTTCAGCCACAACGGCGTGGTGCGGGGCTGGCCGGACAGCCTGGTCCCGCTCGCCGCCGGCCTGCCCGTCCGCGACCTGATCACGCTCGACGTGCCGACCGACTCGGCGCTGCTGTGGGCGCTGGTCCGGCACCGGCTGCGGGCCGGCGCGCCGCTGGACGAGGCGGTGGCGGACACCGTCGCGGCGGTCGCCGCCGCCGCTCCCGGCTCGCGGCTGAACCTGCTGCTCACCGACGGTACGACGGTGGTGGCGAGCACGGCCGGGCACGCGCTGTCGGTGCGCCGCGGCCCGGACTCGGTGCTGCTGGCGTCCGAACCGTTCGACGACGACCCGGCCTGGCGGGCCGTGCCGGACGGCCGGCTCGTGGTGGCGACCACGGGCGGGTTCGACGTGCGGGAGACGACCGCCGCCTGACGATCCGTACCCACCGCAAGAGAGGACACTCGATGAGCGCGGAGCCGCTGGAGATCCACCTGGAGCAGCAGGACCTCGACCGTGGGTTGCGGGAGGACGTACGGGTCGGGCTGGCCGCGACGCCGAAGTGGCTGCCGCCGAAGTGGTTCTACGACGCCCGGGGCAGCGAGCTGTTCGAGGAGATCACCCGCCTGCCGGAGTACTACCCGACCCGGGCCGAGCGGGCGGTGCTGGCCGCGCACGCCGACGACGTCGCCACCATGACCGGCGCGAAGACGCTGATCGAGCTGGGCTCGGGCTCGTCGGAGAAGACCCGGCTGCTGCTCGACGCGTTCACCCGCCACGGTGGCCTGGGCACGTTCGTGCCGCTGGACGTCTCGGTGAGCGCGTTGCGGTCGTCCACCGAGCAGATCGCCGCCGCGTACCCGGGGCTGCGGGTGCGGGGGATCGTCGGCGACTTCACCCGCCACATGGACCGGTTGCCCACCGGCGGCCGGCGTCTGGTGGCGTTCCTCGGCGGCACGATCGGCAACCTGCTGCCGGTGGAGCGGGCCGAGTTCCTCACCGCGATGCGCGCGGCGCTGGAGACCGGCGACTGGCTGCTGGTCGGCACCGACCTGGTCAAGGACCCGGGCGTGATCGTGCCCGCGTACGACGACGCGGCGGGCGTGACCGCCGAGTTCAACCGCAACGTGCTCCGGGTGATCAACCGCGAGCTGGGCGCGGACTTCGACGTCGACGCGTTCCGGCACGTGGCGGTCTGGGATCCGCGGCGGGAGTGGATCGAGATGCGGTTGCGCGCCGAGCACCCGACCCGGGTGCGGGTCCTGGACACCGACGTGGTGTTCGCCGCCGGTGAGGAGCTGCGGACCGAGGTGTCGGCCAAGTTCCGGCCGGAGGGCATCGCGGCCGAGCTGACCGCCGCCGGGTTCGACCGGCGGGCGTTCTGGACCGACCCGGACAGGCTGTTCGGGGTGAGCCTGGCGCGGGCCGACTGAGCGCCGCCGTGGCCCCGCCCACACCCGGTGACCGGGCCCGCCGGTGATCGGCTAGGCTGGGCGGCGCGAAGGGGAGTAGCCCCCAATGTCGTGGTCGACACACTGGTGCGTTCCGCATCCGGCCACGCGGCCCCGGTCTCCGGGGCGGGCGAGACCTTCGACTCAGGCTGTCGCAGCCGGGTCGAGGGCGCCCCCGTTCCTCCTCCCGGCTTGATCGGGAAGGTTCACATGGAGGGTTTCCTCGTCGCGCTGGTGGTCAGCTTCGGCGTCATCTTCGTCGCCGAGCTGGGCGACAAGTCCCAGCTCATGGCACTGACGTTCGCCACGCGGTTCAAGCCGGTGCCGGTGCTCATCGGCATCACGATCGCCACCGCCGTCGTCCACCTGGCCTCGGTGGCCATCGGGTACGGCCTGAACGCCGCCCTGCCCACCGACTGGATCTCGCTGATCGCCGGTCTGGCGTTCCTCGGCTTCGGCGCGTGGACGCTGCGCGGCGACAGGCTGACCGAGGAGGAGAAGCGCAAGGCCGAGCGCGGCGGCCGGTCCGCGGTCATCGCCGTGGGCGTGGCGTTCTTCCTGGCCGAACTGGGCGACAAGACCATGCTCGCCACCATCACGCTGGCCACCAAGTACGGCTGGTTCGGCACCTGGCTCGGGTCGACGCTCGGCATGGTGGCCGCGGACGCGCTGGCGATCCTGGTGGGCCGGATGCTCGGCCGGCACCTGCCGGAGCGGACCATCCGCTACGGCGCGGCGGTGCTGTTCGCCATCTGCGGCCTCTGGCTGATCTTCGAGGCGGTCTCCGAGCTGACCTGAGCCGACCCCGCGCCCGATGATCGGAGACCGCTTCGGTGGGTAAGTAGCCGGGTGAGCGCCGTGGCGGTGACCGCCCGGCGGAGGACGAATCGGCACGACCGGGAGGTTCCGCCCATGAGCAGGCACGACGAGCCCAACGAGTACGGCTTCGCCGGGGGCGCCACCGCGCCGGAGCCGCCGCCGGGCGGGCGCGAGGACGAGCAGGACCGCGCCGAGCAGGTGGCCGTGCCTGGTGACGACCTCACCGGCCCGGCCGCCGAGGCGCTCGAGGAACCGGAGCGCAAGCGCGAGCCGCGCCCGGCCGAGCGCCGGAGCTGAGGCGTAACCGCGTGGCACGTGCGGCGGGTGTGACCGGCTGGTCGCACCCGCCGCGCCGGCTTCAGGCCGGGCCCTCCTGGTAGACGTCCGGGATGCCGTCACCGTCGGCGTCCCGGCTCTCCCGTTCGCTGATCCGCCGGTAGACCCGGTTGCGGCGGACCAGCACCACCGAGGCGAGCAGGGCGGAGATCAACGAGCCGAGCAGCACGGCCACCTTGACGCCGTCCTCCTCCGGGCTGCCGGCGCCGAACGCCAGCTCGCCGATGAGCAGCGACACGGTGAAGCCGATGCCGGCCAGCAGCGCCAGCCCGAGCAGGTCGGCCCAGGTGATCTCCTCGTCCAGCTCGGCCCGGGTGAACCGGGCGAGCAGGTACGTCGACCCGAACACGCCGATCACCTTGCCGAGCACCAGGCCGGCGGCCACCGCGATCACCACCGGGTTGGTCAGCACGCCGCCCACGTCCACGCCGACCAGCGTCACCCCGGCGGCGAAGAAGGCGAAGACCGGCACGGCCAGGCCGGCGGAGACCGGCCGCCAGCGGTGCTCCAGCCGCTCGGCCAGGCCGGGCGCGCCGTCGCGGCCGCGCAGCACCGGCACCGTGAAACCGAGCAGCACGCCCGCCACGGTGGCGTGCACGCCAGAGGCGTGCACCAGCGTCCAGGCGACCACCGCCAGCGGGATCAGCGCCCACCACCAGGTCCGCCGGCGCTGCACGAGCAGCCCGAACGCGGCGATCGGCAGCAGCGCGCCGAGCAGCGGCAGCGGCTGGAAGTCGGCGGTGTAGAACACCGCGATGATGGTGATCGCGAACAGGTCGTCGACCACCGCGAGGGTGAGCAGGAACGCGCGCAGTCCCTGCGGCAGGTGGGAGCTGACCACGGCGAGCACGGCGAGCGCGAAGGCGATGTCGGTGGCGGTGGGGATGGCCCATCCGCGCAGGCCGGCGCCGCCGGCGCCGAGCGTCACCGCCAGGTAGATCAACGCGGGCGCGATCATGCCGCCGAGCGCGGCGATCACGGGCAGCGCGGCCCGCCGGGGGTCGCGTAGGTCACCGGCGACGAACTCGCGCTTGAGTTCCAGCCCGACCACGAAGAAGAAGATCGCCAGCAGCCCGTCGGCGGCCCAGGTGCGCAGGTCCAGGTCCAGGTGCAGGCCGGCGCCGCCGGGCCACGGCACCCAGTGGCTCAGTTCGGCGTACGCGGCACGCCACGGCGAGTTCGCCCAGATCAGGGCGAGCACCGCACCGAGCAGCAGCAGGCCGCCGCCGACCGTCTCGGTGCGCAGCACGTCGGCCAGGAAGCGGGCCTCCGGCCAGGAGCGGCGGGACAGCAGGCGGGACCGGTGCGGGGTGTGCTGGGGCATGCGGCGTCCGTTCGGAAGCTGGGGTCGGCGGAACAATCGCCGACCAGGCTTCCCGGCACACCGGAACCAACCCTAACGGGTGCCGCCACCGGCGGCGAGCCGAGCCGGCCGATGGGACGCCCGTCTCACCACCTGGGCGGGGCGTCCCATCGGCCGGCGGGTCAGCGTTGTCCGGGCAGCGCCGGCAGGGACACCCCGGCCGGGTCGCAGAACGCGGCCATCCGCTTGATCAGCTCGTCCGGGTCGGCGTACGGGTCGAGCCCGCGGATCTCGTCCGGGTCCAGCTCGGGCACCGGGACGTGGGAGATCAGCGGGTGCAGCGGCCGGCTGTCCACCTCGTCGGCGCCGAACAGGTGCTCGTGCAGCTTCTCGCCCGGGCGCAGGCCGGTGAAGACGATCTCCACCGGGCGGTCCGCCTCGGCGGCCAGCCGGCGTGCCACGTCGGCGATCCGGACCGGCTCGCCCATGTCGAGCACCAGCGCCTCGCCGCCCCGGCCGATCGTCGCGGCCTGGAGCACGAGGTGCACCGCCTCCTGCACGGTCATGAAGTACCGCGTCACGTCGGGGTGGGTGACGGTGATCGGCACCCCGGCCCGGACCTGCGCCTGGAACGCGGTGAGCACCGAGCCGCGGCTGCTGAGCACGTTGCCGAACCGGACGCTCAGGTACCGGCCGTTGAGCCGCTGCGCCTGGTACGCGGTGAGCCGCTCGGTGATCCGCTTGGAGTAGCCGAGGACGCTCGCCGGGTTGGCCGCCTTGTCGGTGGAGATGTTGACGAACTCGGCGACGTCCCGGCACGCCTCCAGCACGTTCAGCGTACCCAGGATGTTGGTCTTGATCGCCTCGCCGGGGTGGCGCTGGAGCAGCGTGAGGTGCTTGAGCGCCGCGGCGTGGAAAACCACGTCGGGCTGCCGGTCGGCGATCACCCGGGCGATGCCCTCGGCGTCGCGGATGTCGGCCAGGATCAGCTCCGGCCCGTCCAGCAGAGCGCGCCCGTACAGGGACATCTGCAGGGCGTGCAGCGCGGACTCGTCCCGGTCGAGCATCATCAGCTCGTCCGGCTCGCAGCGGGCGATCTGGCGGCACAGCTCCGAGCCGATCGAGCCACCCGCGCCGGTGACGAGCACCCGGCGTCCGGCCAGCCCGCCGCGCTCGACGCTCAGCTCGGCCACCCGGTGCGCGCGGCCCAGCAGGTCGGTGAGCTGGAGGTCGCGGACATCGGTGGCGGTCACCGGACGGTCGAGCACCTCGCGTACCGGCGGCAGGACCTTGAACGCCGCCCCGGCCTCCAGCGTGCGGGTGCGCACGTCGCGCAGCAGCTGCGGGTCGAAGCCGCTCATCGAGAAGATGACCGTGCTCGCCCGGGTGGCCCGGACGGCGGCGGCGATCTGCTCCCGGCCGCCGAGCACGCGCAGCCGCTCCAGCCGCAGCCCGCGGCTGTCGGGCGCGTCGTCGAGCAGGCCCACCGGCCGGTAGCTGCTGTCCGGGTCGTGCAGCAGCACCCGGACGAGCCGCTCGCTCGCGGCGTCCACGCCGTAGATCAGGCAGCGCTCGGCGTGTCGGGCGGCGGGCGGCCGGCGGTCGGCGTGGGCCCGCCAGAGTCCCCGGGCGGCCGCCATCACCACGAGCGCCACCGCACCGCCGACCAGCGGCGTGCTGGCCGGGACCGGGTGCTGCGTCCACGGCAGGACGGCGACGAAGCCGACGGCGGTGACGAGCGCGACGGTGACGGCCAGGCCCTGCGCGTCGCCGGCGCTGCCGATCGGATACCGGCCGTAGAGCCGGGACCGCAGCAGCGTGAGCGCGGCGTACAGCGCGGCGCAGGCCAGTGCCACGCCGAGCGTACGGGCGCTGGCGGCGGCGGTGAGGTCGAACTCGTACCGCGTCCAGGCCGCGCCGAGAAAACCTCCGCACCACGCGGCCGTGTCCAGCGTTAACAGGGAAAGGGTGGCGGCGCGGTGGGTGATCCGGCCGGGGGGTCGAACGGCTGTGATCGCGTCACGATCCATGGGCTGCCCTCTGTGTCCTATCCGTATTGAAAGGATTAGACCGTCTGTGCCTGTTCGGTCGTTTACTGTCGTCCAGTCACGTAACGTCGTGAATAGGCGATTCGATCCTGGCACGGCGACTGGGGTTTTTAGGGGGCTTTCGTGCAGTTTCATCGGCAGACCGGCGTGTCGCGAGGGGGAGCGTGATGGACGTTCTCGGCTACCTGCGCCTGGTCCGACGCCACTGGTGGATCGTGCTGGTGACGGTGATGCTCGGCCTGGGCACCGCCGCGCTGGTGACGGTCCGGACGGCGCCTCGGTACGAGGCCTCGGTGACGTTCTTCGTCACCACGCCCAGCCAGGGGGTCACCGACGCCTACCAGGGCAGCCTCTTCCTCCAGCAGCGGGTGAAGTCCTACGGTGACCTGCTCACCAGCGACCGGCTGGCGCAGAGCGTGGTGGCCGACGCGCCGCTCGGCCTCACCGCCGACCAGGTGCGCAGCCGGATCCACACCACCGCCACGACCGGCACGGTCCTGCTCAAGGCGACGATCACCGACACCGACCAGACCCGGGCGCTGAAGACCACCGAGATGCTCGCGACCAAGTTCACCGAGCTGGTACGCAAGGTCGAGACGCCGCCGGACGGCAAGTCCCCGCCGATCAAGATCGAGGTGGTCAGCGGTCCCCGGGTCACCTCCAACCCGGTCTCGCCGCAGCCCACCCGCAACCTGGTCCTGGGCGGTCTGCTCGGCCTGCTCGCCGGCGTCGGGCTGGCCGTGCTGCGCGGGGTGGCCGACGTCCGGATGCGCGACGGCGCCGGGCTGCAACGGGTGACCGGCAGTCCGCTGCTCGGCGAGATCCCGTACGAGACCGGCGCGCGGTCCGCGCCGCTGATCGTCGGTGAAGCGGCCACCTCGGCCCGGGCCGAGGCGGTCCGCAAGCTGCGCACCAACCTGCGCTTCGTGGACGTGCACGAGCCGGCCCGGGTCATCGCGGTCACCAGCGCGCTGCAGGGCGAGGGCAAGACCACCATGGCCTGCAACACCGCCATCGCGCTGGCCGAGGCGGGCTGGCGGGTGCTGCTGATCGACGCCGACCTGCGCCGCCCCAAGGTCGCCGACTACCTCGGGCTCGACGGCGGCGTCGGCCTCACCGACGTGCTCGTCGGTGACGTCCAGGTCGGTGACGTGGTGCAGCGCTGGGGCGAGAAGTCCCTGCTGGTGCTGCCCAGCGGCGCCACCCCGCCCAACCCGAGCGAGCTGCTCGGCTCCAAGTCCATGGCGGACCTGCTGGTCGCGTTGCGGGACTCGGCCGACATCGTGGTCATCGACACCGCGCCGCTGCTGGCGGTCACCGACGGAGTGGTGGTGGCCGTGCAGGCCGACGGCGCGCTCCTGGTCACCCAGCAGGGGCGTACCTCCCGCAGCCAGGTCGCGGCGGCGGCGCACGCGCTCAGCTCGGTCTCGGTACGCCTGCTCGGCTGCGTGCTCAACATGGCCAAGGTGGCCAAGTCGGACGCCTACCAGTACGAGGCGTACAAGGTGGTCGTGCCGCCCGCGGCGCCGTCCGTGCCGGCCGACCGGGCCGGCTCCCGGCGGGGCGCGAAGGCCGTGGGCGACCGGACGCAGGAACTCACCCGGCTGTCGCGATGAGCGCGAGCACGGGCCGGATCGACCGCTCGATCTCCTCGGCGCAGCGCCGGAAGTCGGCCGGCGAGCCGCCGATCGGGTCGCGCAGGTCCTCCGCGTCGGGGGCGGCGGGTTGCAGCCGCCCCCGGGCGCGGACCGCGGCCGACACCGCCGCCCGCAACGGCGTGCCCGCGTCCGTCTCCGCCTCGGCGGGGCGGGCCTCGGCCGCCAGCCGGGCGAACTGCCGCAGCGTGAACGTCCGGGTCAGCGCGGCCGGCGCCAGCGCGGTGCAGGCCGAGCGTTGCCGGCGGGTCGCGGTCAGCACCAGCGCCGCTCCGGTCAGGTGCTCCGGGCGCAGCCGGCGGGTCCGGAAGGCCGCCGGGTCCGCGCCGGTGGCCGCTGTCACCTCGACCGCATACGGGTGCATCGCGGCCCCGTCGATCGCGTCGGTCCCCGCGCTGGCCACCGCCAGCGGCAGGCCGGCCAGCATCCGGCGGGCGATGAACTCCGCCATCGGTGACCGGCACATGTTCGCGTGGCAGACGAAGAGCACCTCGTCGACCATCTGCACCCCTCTCGTCGGCACGGTCGCGACGGAGGGTGCCGCGACGGCGCTCTTCCGGCGGTCGCGGCCGGACGCAGAGGGGATGCGGGAATCGTACGCGGTGCGGCGCCCGGCCGTCCGGAAAGCCGCGCCGGGAGCGCGGCCATGAGGGTCGGCATCCTCACCTACCACTTCCCGCCGGAGCCGGCGTTCGTCCCGGGCAGCCTGGCCGAGGAGCTGGTGGCCCGGGGCCACGAGGTACGGGTGGTCACCGGTTTCCCGGACTACCCGGGCGGCCACGTCTATCCCGGCTGGCGGCAGCGCTGGCGGCACCAGACGCACAGCGAGCGGCTGACCGTGCGCCGGGTGCCCCGGTACGCCGCGGGCGACGATTCCGCCCGTGCCCGCACCACGAGCTGGCTGTCCTTCGCCGGCAGTGCCGCGCTCGCCGGTCGGGGACTGCTGCGCGACGTGGACGTGCTCTACGTCTACGGCCACCCGGCGGTCACGTTCGCCGCCACCGGGCTGCTGCGGCTGCTCGGCCGTACGCCCACCGTGCTGCACGTGCAGGACGTGTGGACCGGGCGGGACGGGCGCGCCGAGCGGGACGGCGGGCGGCCGGCGCGGCTGGAGGCCGCGACCCGTCGCCTCTACCGGGAGGCGGCGGTGGTGGCGGTCGGCTCGCCGTCCATGGCGGATCTGGTCCGTGCCGGCGGGGCCGACCCGGGCCGGGTGCGCACGGCGCCGAACTGGACCGACGAGCGCATCTTCCGCCCCACCCAGGCCGGCCCGGCGGTGCGGCGGCTGGTCCGCCGGGACGACCGCTGCGTGGTGATGCACGCCGGCACGATCGGCGCCCGCCAGGATCTGGAGACGGCGGTCCGCGCGGCGGCGGCGCTCGGCGACCGGATGGACCTGGTGCTCGTGGGATCGGGCCCGCAGGAGCGGCAGGTCCGAGGGCTCGCCGCCGACCTCGGCGCGGACAACGTCCGGTTCCTGGAACGACGGTCCGCCGTGGACATGCCGCAGCTCTACGCCGCCGCCGACTACCAGCTCGTGGCCCAGCGCGACCTGCCGGAGCTGTGTGGCCGGGTGCCCGACAAGCTCCAGGCCGCGCTGTCCTGCGCCGCGCCGGTGGTCGCCTCCGCGGCGGGGGAGACGGCGGAGGTGGTGGAGCGGGCCCGCGCCGGTCTGTCCTGCCCGCCGGAGGACTGGGCGGCGCTGGCCGACCGCTTCTGGCTGGCCGCCGCCATCCCGCCGGCCGCCCGGATCGACATGGGCCGGCGGGGCCGCGACGCGTACCTGCGGGACATGTCGATGCGGGCCGGTGTGGACCGGATCGAGGCGCTGCTGCACGAGGCGGCCGAGCGGACGCCGAACCGAACAAAACTCGCACACAGCAACTAATTCACCAGAGTGTCGAATAACGCCTCGAACAGGCACTTTTTCGTGCTAAAAAGCACTCGATCGCGAATAGTGTCCGATTCGACCGACAAGTAGGGGGAATCCGTGACCGGACCTGGTGCCACGCCCGTCCGGCGGCGTCGCTCGCGCCGGCGTCGGCGCGCCCGGGTCCGCCGGATCCTGCTGACCGGGCTGGTCGTCGTATCGGTGCTGCTCAGCGCCGGCGGCTGGGTCGCGTTCCGGGGCTGGCAGGCCCGCGCCCACCTGGTCAACGCCGCCGGGCTGGCCCGGGAGCTCAGCGCCCAGGTGCTCGACGGCGACGTGGCCCGGGCCCAGCGCACGCTCGCCGCGTTGCAGGAGCAGGCCGCCGCCGCGCGCGGCGAGACCGGGGATCCGGTGTGGTGGGTGGGCCAGCAGACCCCGTACGCGGGGGACAACCTGGCCGCGGTACGGCAGATCTCGGTGGCGGTGGACGACCTGGCCCGGCTCGCGTTCCCCACGCTGCTGCGCGTCGACCTCGCCTCGCTGGTGCCGAAGCAGGGCAAGCTGGACCTGGCCCGCCTGCGCGCCGTCTCGGCCGAGGTCTCCGCCGCCGACCAGGCGGTGCGCACGACGGCCGACCGGCTGCGGAAGGTGCCCACCGGCGACCTTGTGACGCAGGTACGCGACGCGGTCACCGCGCTGCGCGCGGAGCTGGACCAGCTCGGCGAGCTGACCTCCGCGGCTGATCGCGGCGCGCGGCTGCTGCCGCCACTTCTCGGCGCGGACGGACCGCGCAGCTATCTGCTGGTCTCGCAGAACCCGGCCGAGCTGCGCGCCACGGGCGGCATGTTCGGCGCGTACGCCGTCCTGCGTGCCGAGGGTGGACGGATCCGCCTCGTGAAGCAGGGCAGTTCGTCCGACCTGCGGTTCTTCGACCCGCCACTCAAGATCGACGCGGAGGCGAAGCGGCTCTGGGGCGATCTGCCGGGCATCTATCCGGCGGACGTGAACCTCAACCCGGACTTCCCGGCCGCCGCCGCGCTCTACCGGGACATGGTGCGTCGCCGGACCGGCACCACTGTGGACGGGGTGCTGGCGGTGGACCCGGTGGTCCTGTCGTACCTGCTCGGCGTCGTGGGTCCGGTGAACGTGCCGGACGGGCCGGCGCTCGCCGCCGCCACCGCCGTCCGCACGCTCCTCAGTGACTCGTACCGGGACCTGGACACGAAGGACCAGGACGAGTACTTCACCAAGGCGGCCTCGGGCGTCTTCGACACCCTGTTCACCAAGACGGTAGACCCACGCGCACTTTTGACCGTTTTTACCCGTTCAATCAATGAACGTCGGATATTGTTCTGGAGTGTCCGATCTGAGGAGCAACGCGCACTGGCCGGCAGCCGGCTGGCCGGTCAGCTTCCGGAGAAGGACACCGTGCCGACCGTCGGCGTGTTCCTCAACGACGGCAGCGGCGCGAAGCTCGGCTACTACCTCAGGTTCTCGGCCACCGTGACGGTCGGCGAATGCCACCCGGACGGACGCCGCGAGCTGCGGCTGAAGGTCACGGTGCACTCCACCGCCCCGAAGTCGGGCCTGAGCAAGTCGGTCACCGGGCTGGCTCTGGCCGGCGACAAGTACACCGCACGCACCTTCGTCTCCGTGCACACGCCCACCGGCGGCGCCGTCCTCACCGGCCGGCTGGACGGACGGGACACCGCGATGGGCAGCGGCACCGACGGCCGCCGCCAGGTGGCGGTCGCGAAGGTCGAGGCCCGCCCGGGACAGACCCGGACGCTCGACGTCACGGTGCTCACCGGCAAGACCGGCGCCGGGACGGCCGAGCTGGTGCACACGCCCACCGTCACCCCATGGACCACCCAAGTAGTCAACGCACCAAGCTGTGAACAGTAGGAGGGAATCCATCATGCGGCTATCCCGCATCATCATGGCGCTCACGGTGGGCCTGGCCGTAGCGGCCGTGCCGACCGCGGCCGGGGCGGCGCAGCCGCAGCCCCCGGTCTACCCGCCCGAGGTCGCGTCGCTGACCGTCTCACCGACCACCATCCGGCTCGGCGAGACGTTCACCCTGCGGGGCTCGAACTTCGCGCCGAACGAGACGGTGCGGATCGACGTGGCGATCTCGGGTCTGCCCGCGGCCGCCCCGGCCGAGGGGACCGCGCGGCGCAGCGACGGCAGCACGGTGGCGATGGCGCCGGTCGCCTACACGCCCAACCGCGCCCAGCCGCAGCCCGCGCCGACCACGTTCACCGTGACGGCCGACGCCAACGGCAACTTCACCGTCACCTACCGGCCGACCCGGCCGGGCCGGTACACGTTCACCGCCACCGGCCTGACGTCCGGGCGGATCGCGAGCGCCACCGGCACCGTCCTGCCGCCGCGGCCGACCAAGTCGCCGCACCACGGCGGTCTGCCGGTGACCGGTGACAGCATCGGCACGCCGCTGAAGCTCGGTGGGGGCCTCGCCGCCGCCGGTGCGGTGCTGCTGCTGGCGTCCATGGCCTGGCGCCGCCGTCGCCTCGGCTGATCCGGGGCGCGCCGGGGACGACCCGGCTCGATCGTGAGTGCCCGCCGGACCTCGTCCGGCGGGCACTCACGTGTCCGGGCGACGCGACACAATGAGCCATGGACGCGACACCGTGGACCGACCGGACCGGCCTGCTCACGCTGCCCGGGGGCGCCACCGTACGCGGGCGCAAGGTCGCCGCGCCCGCCTCGCCCGCCGACTTCGCGCTGCTGCTGGCGCCCGGTCCCGAGCCGGAGTGGCCGGCCCGGCGGGTCCGCTGGCCCGACTTCTGGATCCCGTCCGACCGCGCCGACGCCCTGGACGCGCTGCGGGAGGCGCGGCGGCGGGCGTACGCGGGGGAGCGGGTCGAGGTGGCCTGTCACGGCGGCGTCGGGCGCACCGGCACCGCGCTGGCCGCGCTCGCCGTGCTGGACGGGCTGCCGCCCGCGCGGGCGGTGGCCTGGGTCCGGTCCCACTATCACCGGCGCGCGGTGGAGACACCGTGGCAGCGGTGGTGGCTGCGCGGCGTGCGCTGACACCCGCGCCGGTCACCGAACGGGACCGCCCGATCGGCACGGCGTCACGACACCGGTGAGCCGTCCGGACCTGATCATCGGTGTCGGTAGGGTGCCTTCTCATGAGAGCCCGGGTCCTGGCCGCCGCCACCGCCGTCACCCTGCTCGCCACCGGGGCGCCCGCCCCGGCCGCCGCCGCCCCGGCCACCACACCCGCCGCCCCCGCCGCGCCCGCGACCGCGCCCTGCCCGCGCCTGCCCGCGCCGAAGGTCAGCCGGCCGCCGCGCCCGACACCGCCGGCCACGACACCCGAACAGGCGGCGGTGGGCGGCGAGGCGCTGGCCGGCACCGGGCTGGTCATGCCACCCGGCAGCCCCGCGCCCCCGGCGGTCACCGCCACCACCTGGCTGGTGGCGGACCTGGACACCGGCGCGGTCCTCGGCGCGTGCGGCCCACACGTCCCCGGCACCCCGGCCAGCACCCAGAAACTGCTGCTGGCCGCCACCATGCTGAGCCGGCTGGACCCCGAGCAGGTCGCCGTCGCCACCCGCGCCGACCTGGACATCGAGCCGGGCAGCTCGGCCGTCGGCCTGCTCGTCGGCGGCCGCTACAGCGTGGCGACGCTGTGGCTGGGCCTGCTGCTCCAGTCCGGCAACGACGCCGCGAACATGCTGGCCCGCCTCGGCGCCGGCAGCGCACAGGCCGGCGTCGCCGAGATGAACGAGCAGGCCCGCCGGCTCGGCGCCGGGCAGACGCACGCGGTCACACCGTCCGGCCTGGACGGACCCGGCCAGTTCACCAGCGCGTACGACCTGGCACTCATCGCGCGGGCCTGCTTCGCCGACGCCGCGTTCCGCCGGTACGCGCTCACCGAGCGCACGCAGATCCCGGCCCAGCCCGCGCTGAAGAAGGGCGGGTTCCAGATCCAGAACGAGAACCAGCTCATCTACCGCTATCCCGGCGCGCTCGGCGGCAAGACCGGCTTCACCGAACTGGCCCGGCACAGCTACGTCGGTGCCGCGCAGCGGGACGGACGCCGTCTCGTGGTGACGCTGCTCGGCGCCGAGGCCCGCCCGGTACGCGGCTGGCAGCAGGGCGCCCAGCTGCTCGACTGGGGCTTCCGGCTGCCCCGGGACGCCTCGGTCGGCCGGCTGGTCGAGCCGGGCGAGCGGGACGCCGAGGCGGCGCAGCCCCGGCAGGCGGCGGCCGCCGAGCCCACCCGTACCGCCTCCCCGCCGTGGCGGGGGCCGGCCGGGACGGCGCTGCAACGCATCGGCGACGGGGACTGGCGGGTGATCGTGCCGGTCGCCGGCCTGCTGGCGCTCACCGTGGGCGGGGTGGCGGCGGTGCTCGCCGCCCGCCGGGGCCGCGCCCGCAGGCGGGGACGCCGCCGCGCCTGAGCGGGCGGCACCCTACCGCGCGGTCCCGGCGCCGGAACGCGAATCCCGGAGCCGGTGACCCGTTCGGGTCGGCGTGGCTACCGTCCGGGTCATGAGGACCTGGGGACCCTTCGTGGCGCTGGCCGCCGCCCTGCTGCTGCCGGCGCCGGCGACACCGGCGGCGGCCGCCGTCCGCGCGCCCGTACGCCGGCTGCCGGCCGCGCCGCCCTGCCCGAACGTGCCGGCCCCGTCGACCCGGCCACCGCAGCCGCCGCCGGCGCCCGACCCGGCCGCGCGGGCCGTCGGCGGCGCGGCGCTGGACACCGCCGGGCTGGTCGTCCCGCCCGCGTCGAGCGCGCCACCGGCGGTGACCGCCACCTCCTGGGTGGTCGCGGACCTGGACAGCGGCGCGGTGCTCGGCGGCTGCGGCCCGCACGAGTACGGCGTACCGGCGAGCGTGCAGAAGCTGCTGCTTGCCGCCACCATGCTGCCCCGGCTGGACCCGAACCGGGAGGTCACGGTGACCGCCGGGGACCTGGCTGTCGAACCGGGCAGCTCGGCGGCCGGGCTGGTCGAGGGCGGGCGCTACCGGATCGAGACGATCTGGCTCGGCCTGCTGCTGCGCTCCGGCAACGAGGCGGCCAACGCGCTCGCCCGGCTCGGCGGCGGCCCGGACGGACTGGCCGGCGGGATACGGGCGATGAACGAGGAGGCGCACCGGCTCGGCGCCCGGCAGACGCACGCGGTCACCCCGTCCGGGCTGGACGGACCGGGGCAGTTCACCAGCGCGTACGACCTGGCGCTCATCGCGCGGGCGTGCTTCGCCGACCCGGCGTTCCGCAGGTACGCCGCCACCCGGTCCGCGCAGATACCGGCCCAGCCGGCGCAGCGGGCGAAGGCGTTCGCCATCTCCAACGACAACATGCTGCTGGACCACTATCCGGGCGCGCTCGGCGGCAAGACCGGCTTCACCGACCTGGCCCGGCACACGTACGTCGGGGCGGCCGAGCGCGGCGGACGGCGCCTGGTGGTCACGCTGCTGGGCGCCGAGGTGACCACGCAGCGGGGCTGGCAGCAGGGCGCGGCGCTGCTGGACTGGGGGTTCGCGCAGCCGCGCGACGCCTCCGTGGGACGGCTGGTCGAGCCGGGGGAGCTGGACCGGTCCGCGCCTCCGGCGGGCGGGGCGGCCTCGGCCCTGGCCGGGCACGCCGGCCTGACCGGCGGCGGATCGGCACCCGGGCCGCGACCGGGCGCGGGTGTGACAGTGGCGGTGGGCGCGGTGCTGACGGCCGGGGGAGCGCTGCTGCTGGCCCGGCGTCGCCGCCACGCCGCCGCCGTCGCCATGTCGACCGGGTCGGCCCTGCGGGAGCCGGAAATTCCGGAACAGGACTGAAAGGAGCGGCCCGGATCAGCGGCAGGCGGGCCCGGCGGTGCTGTCCCGTACGACGAGTTCGGTGGCCAATTCGACCCGGGGCGAGTCGATCTCGTCGCCCTGGGCCAGCCGCAGCACGGTGCGCGCGGCGAGCCGGCCCATCTCCACCAGCGGCTGGCGCACAGTGGTCAGCGGCGGTGACGCCCACCGCGCCTCGGGCAGGTCGTCGAAGCCCACCACGCTCACGTCGTCGCAGACCCGCAGCCCGCGGCGGCGCACCGCCTCGTACACCCCGAACGCCATCTGGTCGCTGGCGGCGAAGATGGCCGTCGGCGGGTCGTCGAGGTCGAGCAGCGCGCCACCGGCGGTGAAGCCGGACGCGTGGTAGAAGTCGCCGGGCTGCACCAGCCGGTCGTCGGCGGCGACTCCGGCGGCGGCCAGCGCGGCCCGGTAGCCGTCCAGCCGGGCCCGGCTGCACAGCAGGTGCGGCGGGCCGGCCACGAAACCGATCCGGCGGTGGCCGAGCTTGAGCAGGTGCTCGGTGGCGGCCAGGCCGCCGGTCCAGTTGGTGGCGCCGATCGCCGGCACGTCCGTGGCGGCCACGCCGGCCGCCGGGTCGACCACCACCACCGGCACGTTGAGGCGCCGCAGCTGGGCCTGCACGGCCGGGCTCAGGTGCGAGGTCACCACGATCACGCCGTCGGACGCGCGGGCGCGCAGGTTGTGCAGCCACTGCCGGGTGGAGCTGGACTCGCGGTGGATCGCCGAGACGACGGTGCCCACCCCGGCGGCGTGGCTGACGTCCTCCACGCCGCGGATGATCTCCACCGCCCACGGGCTGTCCAGGTCGTTGAAGACCAGGTCGACCAGGTCCGCCCGGCGCACCGTACGACTGCCCCGGCGCCGGTAGCCGTGGTGGCGCAGCAGCTCCTCGACCCGTTCCCGGGTGTCCGGTGCGACGTCGGAACGCCCGTTGAGCACGCGCGACACGGTCGGGACCGAGACGCCGGCCTCCCGTGCGATCGCGGTGATGGTCACCCTGCGCTCGTCGTCCGCGCTCACCCGTGTTCCCTTCGCCGGCTGCCGGAACCGACCGGTAGACCGTCCCGCCCCACGCACATCTTGCCGTACGCCGAGGGCTTGACGACAGGCCGGACCGGCCCTAGCGTTCGCACGAGTTGCGGAAACCTTCCGGAAATGCGCCCGCCATCTTCGACGGCTCGCCGTCCACCCCCGACGAAGGACGAGGAATCCGAGGCGTGTTCACCGACCTGACCGAGGCCGAACTCCGTACCCACCGCAGCGACCTGCACGAGCCTCCGGACTTCGACGCGTTCTGGGCTGACACTCTGGCACAGGCGCGCTCGTGCGGCGACCCCGTGTCGGCGACCCCGCTGCCGACGCCGCTGACCGGGGTCGACGTCTTCGACGTGACGTTCCCCGGCTTCGCCGGACAGCCGATCCGCGCCTGGCTGCGGGTGCCGCGCGGCGCCGCCGGGCCGCTGCCCACGATCGTGCAGTACGTCGGGTACGGCGGCGGGCGCGGCCACGCGCTGGAGAACCTGCTCTGGTCCGCGGCCGGCTTCGCCCACCTCCAGATGGACACGCGCGGGCAGGGCTCGGGGTGGAGCCGCGGCGACACACCCGACGTCGCCGCGGGCGGACCGCAGGCGCCGGGCATGGCCACCCGGGGCATCGAGGACCCGAACCGGTACTACTACCGGCGCTTCCTCACCGACGCGGTCCGCGCCGTGGACGCCGCGTGCGAGCTGCCGGCGGTCGACCCGGACCGGATCGCCGTGCTCGGTCACAGCCAGGGCGGGGCCGCCGCGCTCGCCGCCGCCGCGCTGGCGCCGAGGGTGCGCGCGGCGGTGGCGCTCGTGCCGTTCCTCTGCGACATCCCGCGTGCGATCACGATCACCGACGCCACGCCGTACCGGGAGATCCGCGACTACCTCGCCGTGCACCGGGACCGCGAGGAGCAGGCGCTGCGCACGCTCGGCTACGTCGACGGCGTCGCGTTCGCCCGCCGCGCCACGGTGCCGGCCCGGTTCTCCGTCGCGCTGATGGACGAGATCACGCCGCCGTCCACCGTCTACGCCGCCTACCACGAGTACCGGGGCGACAAGGACCTGACGGTGTGGCGGTTCAACGGCCACGAGGCGGGCGGCATCGACGACGACGCCGCCGCTGTCGACTTCCTCCGTACCGTGCTGGGCGGCTGACCACCGGTTCCGCCGATGCCGGCCCGCCCGGGCTGGTAGACACGGCGGGTGGGCACCGGCAGACGCGCGACGGCGGTCCTGGCCGTCGCGGCCGCGTTGCTCGCCGCCGCCTGCCAGCGGCCCGCGCCGTCCCCGTCGCCGTCCGCGCCGCCGTCACCCACGCCGACCGGCCCGCGCGCCCCGGCGGACTTCGTGGACCTCGCCACCGTCGACCCCACCGTCCGCACCGACATCCGGTACGCGGGCCCGCACAACTTCGTCGGCCGCCCGATCGACGGGTACGCCGAACCGCGCTGCCTGCTCACCCGCCCGGCCGCGCAGGCGCTGCACCGGGTGCAGACCGCCGCGCTCGCCGGCGGGCACAGCCTCAAGGTGTACGACTGCTATCGCCCGCAGCGCGCGGCGGACGACTTCGTCGCCTGGGCGAAACTCCCCGGCGAGCAGCGGATGAAGGGGGAGTTCTACCCCGCCGTACCCAAGGACCGGCTGTTCGCCGACGGCTACATCGGCGCCCCCACCGCGCACAGCCGGGGCAGCACCGTCGACCTGACCCTGGTCCCGGTCTCCGCCGCCGCGCAGCCCGCGTACACGCCCGGCCGGCCGCTCGTGCCGTGCACCGACCCGGCCGGCCGCCGCTTCGCCGACGACTCGATCGACATGGGCACCGGGTTCGACTGCTTCGACCCGCGCGCCCACACCGCCGACGCACGGATCAGCGACACCGCCCGGAGCAACCGGGACCTGCTGCGCCGGCTGATGTCCGCGCAGGGCTTCGAGAACTATCCGCTGGAGTGGTGGCACTACCGGTACGTCGACGAGCCGTACCCGGACACCTGGTTCGACTTCCCGGTGGCCGGTTCGTCGCTGCGGTGAGGCGGTCGTTCCACCATGATCGATTGCGGCTAGGCTCGGCGCTCATGGAGACCGAACGGATCGGCCCGCCGCTGCTCGCCGGCGAGCGGGAGTCGCTGCGCGCCTTCCTCGACTTCCACCGGGCGACGCTGGCCCTCAAGTGCGAGGGGCTGACCGACGAGCAGCTGCGGCGGCCGGCGTCGCCGCCGTCCACGCTGTCGCTGCTCGGTCTGGTCCGGCACATGGCGGAGGTGGAGCGCACCTGGTTCCGCCGGGTCATCGCCGCCGAGGACGTGCCGCTGGTGTGGTCGGACAGCGGCGACTTCCAGCAGGCGTACGACGCCCGCGACGCCGACGCGGCGGAGGCGTTCGAGGCGTGGCGGCGCGAGATCGAGCACGCCCGGCGCATCGAGCGGGAGGCCGAGTCGCTCGACGTGACAGGTCACCAGGCCCGCTGGGGCGAGGACGTCTCGCTGCGCCTGGTCATGCTGCACATGCTGCACGAGTACGCCCGCCACAACGGGCACGCCGACCTGATCCGCGAGGCGATCGACGGCACCGTCGGCGTCTGAGCCGGCGCGGTCACCGCCCGCTACACCGCCTTCAGCGCGTGCGCAGCGGCAGCCAGGCCAGCACGTCGGAGATGCGCGCGTCCCAGTACGCCCAGTCGTGGTCGCCCGGACCGAAGTCGACGGTGACCGGCACGTCGCGTTTCCGGGCCACGTCGAGGAACCGCATGCTGTCCTCGTACAGGAAGTCCTCGGTGCCGCAGGCGACGTAGAGCGCCGGCCGGTCGTCGCCGGAGCGCTCCAGCAGCCCCACCGTGTCGTCGTCCTCGGGCACCGGGCCGTCACCCCAGACGGTGTGCCACACCGCGGGGTCGACCGGATGGGTCGGATGGTGGCGGCGGCGCGTCACGTCCAGCGCCCCGGACAGGCTGGCCGCCGCCGCGAACCGGTCCGGGTGGCGCAGCGCCCACTTCACCGCCCCGTAGCCGCCCATCGACAGGCCCGCGACGAACGTGTCGTCCCGGCGGGTCGACAGCCGGAAGAACGACCGGCACACCTCGGGCAGCTCCTCGCTGAGGAACGTCCAGTACCGGTTGCCGTGCGCCTCGTCGCAGTAGAAACTGCGCTGCACCTGCGGCATCACCACGGCCAGCCCCAGCGGCGCCACGTACCGCTCGATCGAGGTGCGCCGGGTCCACACCGTGTCGTCGTCGGTCAGGCCGTGCAACAGGTAGAGCACCGGCGGGTCACCGTCGGCGGCCGTGCCCGGCACGCCGATCCCGGCCGCGCCGCGATCGGGCAGCAGCACCGTCATCGACGTGCCCATGCCGAGCGCCTCGGAGAAGAAGTCACACCGGATGAGCGCCATGAGGCGGCAGCCTACCTCGGAGGGGTTCGATGCGGGCGTTCCTATTGCCCCGGGACGGTCGCACGGGAAAAGATGGCCGTGCGTGCCGGAAACACACCCGTAACCTGCGCGCTGCTGGTCTCTGTCACGAGGAAGTGGGAGTCAGTCATGAGCGACGTGTCGGCCGCACTGGGTGTGCGCCTCTACCCGGACCTGGTCGAGCCCGGCGGTCTCGCCCCCGCGCTCGTGGCGACCGCCGCCGCGCACCAGCTCGACGTCGGCGAGGTGACCGCGCCCGAGCAGGGGCGCAGCCGGTTCACCTGCGCCGAGATGACCTCCGCCCGGGGCGTCGTCTGCGTCAGCCTCGGCTCCCAGGCCCGCTACTTCATGATCGACCTGCGGGTGGACGGCGACGTCCAGGCCCGGGGCGACGCCACCGACCTGCTCCAGGTCGCGCAGGTCGCCGCCGCGTGGCGGGTCGGCATCACGCTGGCCGAGCTGACCGCGCGCTATCCGTTCATGGAGGAGATGCGGCGCCACCCGGTGGCGCACGCCGGCTGACAGCCGGGCCGCCGGGCTCGCCCGGCACAGTGGAACCGCGGTGCGGGTGCGCCGGTCGTCGCCCTCGCGGTGACCAACGCGCCCGAAGGAATATCGCATTGCCGCCCGAGTGCGGCGGCCGTACCGTGAGCGGGCAACGTCGATCTGATCCACCAGAGGAGCCTGCCGTGTCGCAGCAGAACCGCACCCGCGCCGAGCGGCAAGCGCCGCGCGCCGGTGTCCTGCTGCCCGAATCGGGCACGGGCCGGCGACGGCAGTGGCAACCAGGGTGGTGGCGCGTCTAGCGCCGGCGCGACGATCCGCGCGAACCGCCCGCCCCCAGACCGGAGCCGGGCGGTTCTCCGTGTCCGGGGTGGATCCGCCGACGGCGTCACGCCGCCGGAGGGCCGTTGGAGCAATTGGCAGCTCACCCGGTTCTCACCCGGGAGGCTACGGGTTCGAGTCCCGTACGGCCTACGTCAGACGGACATGAGCAAGGAGACGACGATGGGTTTCACCCCGCTGGCCGGTACCCGGGCACCGGTCCGGGTCTGGACCGACCCGTACGCGATCGAGGCGCAGGCGGCCCGGCAGCTGCGCAACATCGGCGCGCTGCCCTGGGTGCAGGGTGTCGCGGTGATGCCGGACGTGCACTTCGGCAAGGGCGCCACCGTCGGCTCGGTGATCGCGATGCGGCAGGCCGTGTCGCCGGCCGCGGTCGGCGTGGACATCGGTTGCGGCATGTCCGCGGTGCGGACCTCGCTGACCGCCGCCGACCTGCCCGACGACCTCGCGCCGCTGCGTTCGGCGATCGAGGCGGCGATCCCGGTCGGCTTCGCGATGCGTGACGACGCGGTCGATCCGCGCCGGGTCCGGGGGCTGGAGCAGGCCGGCTGGGACGACTTCTGGCGGCGGTTCGCGACGCTGGACCGGAAGGTGGCCCAGCTCCAGACGCGGGCGCAGCGGCAGCTCGGCACGCTCGGCGGCGGCAATCACTTCATCGAGGTCTGCCTGGAGCAGGGCGGCGCGGACGACGGCCGGGTCTGGCTGATGCTGCACTCCGGTTCCCGCAACATCGGCAAGGAGCTGGCCGAGCGGCACATGGCGGTGGCGCGCGGCCTGCCGCACAACACCGGCCTGCCGGATCGGGATCTGGCGGTGTTCCTCGCCGGCACGCCGGAGATGGAGGCGTACCGGCGGGACCTGTGGTGGGCGCAGGAGTACGCCCGCCGCAACCGGGCGGTCATGCTCGCGCTGCTCTGCCAGGTGGTCCGGGACGCGTTCCCGCACGTCGGCTACGACGAGCCGATCTCCTGCCACCACAACTACGTGGCGGAGGAGACCTACGACGGGGTGGACGTGCTGGTGACCCGCAAGGGCGCCATCCGGGCCGGGAAGGGGGACCTGGGCATCATCCCCGGCTCGATGGGCACCGGCTCGTACATCGTGCGCGGCAAGGGCAACCTGGACGCGTACTGCTCGGCGTCGCACGGCGCCGGGCGGCGGATGTCGCGGGGGCAGGCGAAGCGGACGTACAGCACCGCGGATCTGGCCGCGCAGACCGCCGGGGTGGAGTGCCGCAAGGACGCCGGTGTGGTCGACGAGATCCCCGGCGCGTACAAGGACATCACCGAGGTGATGGCCCAGCAGGAGGACCTGGTCGAGGTGGTCGCCCACCTCAAGCAGGTCGTCTGCGTGAAGGGCTGAGCGACAGGGCCGGCGTCGAGGGGGCGCCGGCCCTATCGGGTACGCCGGGCGACGCGTACGCCGATGGCGACCGCGCCGATGACGAGCAGCGCGGACAGGAGCTGGAGGCCGGGCGAGTCGTCGGCCTCCCCGTACACGAAGCCGGCGACGCCGAGCGCGACGGCGAGCAGGGCTAGGGTGGCGGCCAGGTATCTCATCGTTCCTCCTCGTCGGCGACCCATTCGAGCAGGTCGCCGGGCTGGCAGTCGAGCACCCGGCACATGGCCTCCAGGGTGCTGAACCGGACGGCCTTGGCGCGGCCGTTCTTGAGCACGGCGACGTTCGCCGGGGTGAGCCCCACGCGCTCGGCGAACTCGCCGACGCTCATCTTGCGCTTGGCCAGTTCGACGTCGATGCGCACGACGATCGGCATCAGATCACCGCTTCCATGTCGGTGCGCAGCGTGGTGGCCTGGCGCAGCAGCGCGCGCAGGACGACCATCAGCAGCCCCAGCACGCTGACGCCGGTGACCAGCAGGAACAGCAGCAGCGGCAGCCCCGGGTCGTCGGCGTTGAAGCCGACGTAGAGGAACACGCCGACGAGCACCACCCAGGCGGCGGCGACCGCCCAGACGATCCCGTCGACCCAGCCCAGGGACGCCTCGGTGAAGATGCGGTCGTTCTTGACCAGGGTGAGCAGGTGCCAGGTGCAGACGATCACCACCTGCACGCACAGCACCCAGAAGATCGTCACCGCGGTGGCGGGCCACCGCAGGTACGCCATGTCCGGGTTCTCGCGCGCCATGTGCGCGAACTGCCCGGGCAGCGACATGGTCTGGAACAGCACCAGGATCGCGAACAGCAGGACCAGGAATGCGCGGAGTGGCGTCACCGCGCGTTGCGCCGTCAACATGCATCGACTATCGCGCGGAAACTATCGAAAGTCAATCGGTATCGCTCGCGCGGCGGCCGACGGCGTATCGGACGTGGACGGCGTACCGCGAGTGGTGCACCGCACGGATCTCCAGGTCGACGTCGCGGTCGAAGCCCTCGAACAGCCGCTTCCCGGCACCGAGGATCACCGGCGCGGTGGACAGGCCCAGCTCGTCGACCACGCCCGCCGCGAGCGCCTGCCGGATCACGTCGGCGCCCCCGCCGATGACCACCGCGCCGTCACCGGCCGTACGCAGGGCCGCCGCCAGCGCCGCGTCGAACCCGTCGACCATGAGGAAACCGGCGCTCGGGTCGGGCTGGTCGGCGGTGCGGTGGGTGAGCACGACGAGGGGCGCCTGGAACGGGTTCCGGCCGCCCCACGCGCCGGCGCTGTCGTACATGCCCCGGCCGCACAGCGCGGCACCGGTGCCCGCCAGCATCTCGTCGAAGTACGCGCGGTCCTCGTCGGTCATGCCGGCGCCGGGCTCGCGCGGCGAGTCGTACGTCCAGGGACCGCCCATCACCCAGTGGTGCAGCCGCTCGCCGCCGACGCCGAGCCCCTGGCCCGCGTGGTCGTCCGGGCCGGTGACGTACCCGTCCAGGGAGACGGTGACGAACGCCCGTACCCGGCCTCGCGCTTCGCTGGTGCTCATGTTTCCTCCCGGAGATTCGGAGCACACGGACCCAGGGAAGACCGCCGGCCGGCGCCGGACTCATCGCCGCGTCGGTGCGGCGTCAGCCGTACACCGGATGCTCGGCCTGGAACGCCAGCCGCCGGTCCGCGCCGGCGGCCAGCTCGGCGAGCACGTCGTCGAGGTCCAGGAACGTCTGCCAGCGCTCCCGGCCGGTGATGGCGGCCAGCCGGTCGACCACGAGCTGCTCCAGGTCGGTGACGCGGCGGCCCTTCCACACCTTGTCGGCGAGGCTGACCAGCAGGTCCTCCAGCTGCACGCCGGGGGAGTGCCAGGCGGCGTGGGTGACCGCGAAGCGGGCCCGCTCCTCCGGTACGCCGAAGCGCAGCAGCAACTGGTAGCCCGCCTCCTCGTGCGCCGATCCGGGGCCGGTCAGCTCCGCGGGATGCTCGACCTTGCCGAGGTCGTGCACGGCGGCGCCGAACAGCACCGCCTGCCTGTCGAACGGCACCGCGGCGAACCGGTCGGCGAACGCGGCGGTCAGGTGCCAGGCGACGTCGTGCACCAGCCGCAGGTGCGCGCCCAGGCGCGGCGGGGCGGCCAGGGCGTCCAGCAGCTCGACCACCACGCCGGGCAGCGGGAGCAGCGGCGGGTCGCCCGGTTCGGTGAGGGCGCGGCGCAGCGCGTCGGAGGTCATCGGGGCGAGCGTACCGGGCCGCTCCCGGTTCACCGGCGGTGATGGACGAGCAGCCGAACGTGAAGCGGCCACTCGCCCGATTCCGGTGCGTCGATCCACTCGCGAGGGTGGGGGCCACGTCTATCACGGGGGTTGTCGAATGACCGCAATGAATCGTCGTGCCCTGCTGCGCACCGCGGCGCTGACCGGCCTGGCCGCCGCGACCGGGCTGGCCGCCGCGCCCTCCGCCGCGTCCGCCGCACCGGTGTCCACCGCCGACGCGGTGAACGGGTCGTGGCTGGTCAGCGTCGGCTGGGGTGTGCTCCAGGTCGACCCGGGCCGGACCACGCCGCGGGAGCTGCTGCCCAACGGGGACCACGCGAAGGCGTCGCCGGACGGCCGGTACGTGGCCTGGGTCAACACGGCCCGCTCGGGCGACGGCACGCTGGAGCCGTTCGTGGCGGTGTACGACCGGATCACCGGCCAGAAGCGCACGCTGCTCGCCGACCCGTTCGGTGTCCGCTACGGCGCGCCGACCTGGTCGCCGGACGGTTCGGAGATCGCCCTGGTCACCGGGGAGAACAACGACCGGCTGATCGCAGTCGACGTCGCGACCGGCGGCACCCGCGTGCTGGTCCAGGCTCACTCCATGGCCGACCCGGACTGGTCCCGGGACGGCTCCATGATCGTCCTGCGGTGGCACAGCCGTTCGGAGGGTCCGCAACTGCGTGTGCTCGAACTGGCGACCGGCACGGCGCGGCGGCTCTACACGCCCGGCGCGCAGGGTGAGCTGTTCGGCTCGCCGGTCTTCGCGCCCGACTCCGGACGCGTGGTGTTCCGCACCGACCGCTGGTATCCCGAACTGGAGTCCAGCAACCACTCCCTGGCGTCCGTGCGGATCGGGGGCACCGGGCTGAAGAAGCTCACCGACGAGCCCCGGTTCTACCTGTCGCCGGTGTTCTCCCCGGACGGCCGCTACTGCGCGGCGCTGTCGATCCCGCCGGAGAACGAGTACCCCGACGGCGGCAACATCATCGTGTCCACCAGCGGCTTCGGCGAGCAGTGGTGGATCCCCGGCGACGAGTACGACGACAGCACCCGGCTGGACTGGGCCGCGGCGATCCCCACGGAGGTGGCGGCATGACCACGATGAACCGTCGTACGCTGTTGCGCGCCGCGGCGCTCACCGGCGCCGTCACCGCGACCGGGCTGGCCGGCGGGCCGGCCGCCTCGGCCGCCGCGGGCGTCAACGGGCCGTGGATCGTCACCGGCAGCGCCGGCGTGCTGCAGATCAACCCGGGGCGCACCACCCCGCAGGTGCTGCTGCCCCCGGGCGCCGACGCGGCCGCCTCGCCGGACGGGCGTTACCTGGCCGTGATCGGCCAGAAGCCCGGTCCCGCCTTCGACCCCACTCTCGACCTGTACGACCGGGCCACCGGGGAGAGCCGCACGCTGATCACCGACCCGCTCGGCCTCCACTACGAGTGGCCGACCTGGTCGCCGGACAGCACCGAGGTGGCCATGGTGATCGGCGACTCCCGCCTGGTAGCGGTGAACGTGGACACCGGCGCCCGCCGGGTCCTCGTCGAGGGCCACCACATGGCGCGTCCGAACTGGTCCCGGGACGGCTCGATGATCGTGACGGAGTGGTTCAGCCGGTCCGACGGTGGGCAGTTGCGCGTGCTGGAGCTGGCCACCGGAAAGGCGCGACTGGTCTACCAGCGCGTACCGGGCGAGTTCGCGGATCACGCGGTCTTCACGCCCGACTCCCAGCGGATCGTGTTCAGCACCAACCGGTGGTATCTGGACCAGGAACGCCACAACCAGTCGCTGGCATCGGTCCGGCTCGGCGGCACCGGGCTCAAGTTGCTCACCGACGAACCGCGGTTCATCGTCTCGCCGGTGTTCTCCCCGGACGGGCGCTACTGCGCCGCGCTGTCCGTCCCGGACAGCAACCCGGAGCCCGACGGCGGCAACATCATCGTCTTCACCAGCGGCTTCGGCGAGCCGTGGTGGATCCCGGGCGACGAGTACGACGACAGCATGCGGCTCGACTGGGCGCCGGCCGTCTGACGCACCCCACCGACGCGGCGGCCGGACGACCGGCCGCCGCGTCGGCGTACCCCGGGCGGATGTACACCCTGGAAGGCGGAAGCGGTGCGAGGCTTGGAGCGGACGCCGCCGAAGGGGCCGGCGTCCGCTGTGGAGGGGTGATGGCCGAGCCGCCGACCGGGACGTCGTCGCACCGCGCGCAGGCGCACGGCAGGCACGCCAACCATCACCGCTACCACGACGGCGCCGAGGTCGACGGGTACGTCGACGACCCGTACCACCGGGTGCGCCGCGCGGTCGCGGCCCGGCTGATGGCCGAGGGGGTGACCCGGCGCGGGCCGGTGCTGGAACTGGGCTGCGGGCCGCGCGGCATGCTCGACCCGGCCGCGCTGCCCGGCCCGGTGGTGCTCGCGGACATGGCCGAGACGGCGCTGCGCACCGCCCGCGCGGCGGCCGGCGGGCGGGCGCTGCCGGTCCGGCTGGACGCCACCCGCGGGCTGCCGTTCCGGGCCGGCAGCTTCGCCGGGCTGCTCGCCGGGGAGCTGATCGAGCACGTCTACGACCCGCTGACGCTGCTGCGGGAATGTCACCGGGTGCTGGCCGTGGACGGCCTGCTGGTGCTCACCACCCCGAACCTGGCGCCGGTGCAGGACCGGCTGGCGTTCCTCGCCGGCCGGGCGCCGCGGCAGGTCGACCCGCTGCACCCGTACCTGTGGCTGCACATCCGCCCGTTCACCGCCTCGCTGCTGCGCCGGACGCTGCGCCGGGCCGGGTTCACGCCGGTGGCACTGCGGTCCAACGAGGTCGGCTGGCGGCTGCCGGGCGGCCGGTGGGTGGCCTCGCGGCGGCTGGCCCGTGCCGCGCCGGGGCTCGGCGGTTCGCTGATCTGCGCCGCCCGCCGGCACGGCGCACCGCCACCGCCGCGGAACAGGGCGTGATGGCGACATTGACAGCGGGCTATCATGGAGGTTCCGTCGTCGACCGGGGGATGTCATGACGCGCCTGCTCGCCTGGGTCGTGACCAATCTCGACGCGTTCATCGGCCTCGTCCTGGCGCTCACGGTGTCCGTGCTCGGCCTCACCAACGCGGTCGACCAGGAGGTCGTCAACAGCGCGATCCTGCTGGTCCTGGGCCTGCTCGCGCAGGCGATGCTGCGGGACCGGCTGCGCCGGCGCACCACCGAGCGGGAGGTCCGCCAGGTCATCTCGGACACCCGTGACCGGCTGACCGACCTGGTGCCGCAGATGCAGGAGATCACCGGGCCGGAGGGCGCGCTGAACCGGGCCCGCGAGGCCATCGACAGTGTCTCCATGGTGCGCGTGCTGCACGGCAGCGAGGTCGGGCAGGCGCTCGCCGAGGCGCGGCGGCACACCGACCAGTGGAGCTTCAAGGGCGGCACCGGCACCTTCCTGCGCGCGGTCACGCTGCCCGACTGCCTGGAACACGCCCGTCGGCGCAACGCCACGCTCACCGTCGCGATCGAGATCATCGACCCGACCGACGAGGAGGTCTGCGAGCGGTACGCGCGTTTCCGGCGCAGCCTCGACCCGGACGCGCCGGGCGAGCCGTGGACCGTCGACCGCACCCGCAAGGAGTCGTACGCGACGGTGCTGGCCGCCTGCTGGCACCTGCAACGCTCCGGCCTGCTCACCATAGACGTCCGGCTCTCCGCGCAGATGACCACGTTCCGCTACGACCTCTCCTCCTCCTGCGTCGTCATCACCCAGGAGAACCCGCAGACGCCCGCGCTGCGCATCGACCGCGGCGAGGTCTACTACAACCGTTTCAACATCGAGCTGGACTACAGCCGCCGGCAGAGCCGGCGCGTGCCGATCGAGGCGGCGGCCCAGGTCAAGCTCGACGACGAGCCGTCGGTCGAGCAGGTACGGCGGTTGTTCACCGCCCTCGGCCTGACGCTGCCCCGGTCCTTCGGCGACCGCGAGGTCGCCGACATCATCGGCAAGGCCGTCCAGGCGAGGAACCCCTACTCATGACCAGTTACGCCGACCTCGAACGGGAGATCGACCGGGGCACCCGGCCGGAGATGCTGCGCGGCTGGGTGCTGGACGTGCTCGGCGACGTGGCCGACGGGCGGCGGCCGCTGCGCGCGGTCCGGCACCCGCTCGGCTTCACCTGCCTGCCAGTGGAACGCGACGGCCTGGACGGCATCTGCGTGCACGCCTGGCCGGCCGACCCGCCGCCGGTGCGCCCGACCACCTCCACGATGCACTCGCACAGCTGGGACCTGCTCAGCCACGTGCTGCACGGCACCGTCCGCAACGAGCTGATCGAGGTCGACGACGCGCCGGCCGACCCGTCCTGGCGGGTCTACGAGGTGCACAGCCTCGGCGAGGTGGACGAGATGGCCGCCACCGACCGGCTGGTCACCGCGATGACCGCGGCGGTGGAGACGCACTCCGCCGGCGACTCGTACGCGCTGCGCGCCGGCGGTTTCCACACCTCGGAGGTCGACGCCGGTGAGCCGGCGGTGACTGTGGCGCTCGGCCGGACCACTCCCGGCGCGTGCGACCTGAGCCTCGGCGCGGTGGACGGGCGCAGCCACCGGGTACGCCGGGACCGCTGCGACGCGGCGGAGACCGCGCGGATGGCGCGGGAGATCGCGCGACTGGTGGCACGGGGCTGACTGGCTGGAGGAGCCATGGACGTGGAGCCGAGCAGAGGCGGGCCCGACCTGCGCGACGCGCACCGCTTCGCGGTGGAGGCCGCCCAGGCGGCGGGCCGCCTGCTGCGCCGGGGCACCCGGGGGGAGGTGCACGCCCGGGCCAAGAACGACACCGGTGACCTGGTGACCGACCTCGACCTGGCCGCCGAGCGGCTGATCGTCGACCGGATCCGGGCCCGCTGGCCGGAGCACGGCGTGATCGCCGAGGAGGGCGGCGAGTACGCCCCGGACACCACCTGGGCGTGGCTCGTCGACCCGCTCGACGGCACCAACAACGTGGCGATCGGGCTGCCCGCGTACGTGGTCGGGATCGCCCTGTGCGACAGCGGCTCGCCGGTGCTCGGCGTGGTGCACGACCCGGTCGCGGGCCGTACCTGGTCGGCGGTGCGCGGCCGGGGCGCGTTCGTGCACGCGTCCGGCCCGGCCGCGCGGCCGCTGCGGGCCGCGCGCCGCCCGGTGCCGTCCGCGCCCGTGCTGGCCTGGACCCAGGGGCACGAGGTACGCCGGGACGACAGCACCGCCCGGGCGCTGAAGGTGGTGCTGGACACCAGCGCGCGCCGGGTGCTGCAACTGTGGGCGCCGCTGCTGTCCTGGGTGATGCTGGCCCGCGGCGACATCGACGGCATCGTCGGCTACCGCCCCGAGGCGGTCGACCTGCCCGCCGGGATGCTGCTCGCCGTCGAGGCCGGCATGGCGGTACGCGCGCTCGACGGCGGCACGTTCGACGACCGGTACGGCTGCCCGGCCGACCGGCGCAGTTTCGTGGCCGGGCCACCGGAGACCATCGACCGGCTGGTCAAACTGGTCACCGCGGCACAGTGGATCGAGCCGCAGGTGCGCCGTCTCACCCCGGTCGGCCTCGGCTCGGTCGGCTGGTGAGCCGGAGTCCGCTAGCCTCGGCGGGATGGCCGCCAGACAGCTCAAGCTCGGGCTCCGGGTCCGTGACCTGGACCGTTCCCACCGGCTCTACCTGCGACTCGGCTTCAAGGAGATCCCGAACGCGGATCAGCCGAACCTGCGCTACCTCACGTTCGGCCACACCTGGCTGATCCTGTCCGACCTGCACCGCCACGGGCACCACAACGCGGAGCGGGAACGCGAGGTCAAGGCCGGGCCGCCGGGGCTCGGTGTCGTGCTCACCGTGCCCACCGCGGACCTGGACGCCACGTACGCGCTGTGGCGCGAGGAAGGGCTGCCGGTGACGCTGGAGCCGGAGGACGTGGGGTGGGCGCGGATCTTCTACGGGCTCGACCCGGACGGCTACGAGGTCATGTTCGAGCAGTTCCACCCGACTGCGCGCGCCGGCGCCTGACCGGCGGCGAGGGTCGCCGCGGCGGGTCAGGCGATCGGCCGCGACGGCAGTCGGTCGGCCAGGAAGCCGGCCCAGGTCCGCACGCCCCTCGCGGCACCCGGCCGGGCCAGGTTCGCGCCGTCCCGATACGCCCGGCCGGCCCGTCCGGGAATGCGCACCGGGAGCCGCGCCCGGCGCTTCCCCGTGGCCGCCAGGTATCCGGTCAGCAGATCGCCGATGCCGTACGTGTCCGGCCCGGCCAGGTCCGGGACCAGCCCGGCCGGCGCGCCCAGCGTCAGTTCGGCCAGCCGGGCCGCCACCTCGGCCGCGTCGACCGGCTGCAACCGCAGCCCGCCCGGAACCGGCACCACCGGCAGCCTCGTCATCGCCGCCAGCATGGACAGCACCAGGTCGTGCACCTGCGCGGCACGCAGCACCGTCCAGGGCACGCCGGAGTCCGCCACCGCGCGTTCGGCGTCGAGCTTGGACCGCGTCCAGGCCAGCGGCACCCGGTCGGCGCCGGTCACCGAGATGTGCACCAGGTGCGTCACAGCGGCCCGGCGCGCGGCCCGGGCCAGGTCGGCGGCGGCGCGGTCGTCGCCCTTCGCGCCGCCGGCCAGGTGCAGCACCGTGGACACCCCGCGCAGGGCGTGGTCGAGGTCCGCGCCGGTGAGCAGGTCGGCGGTCACGTGGGTGACGCCGTCGCCGGGGCGACCGCCGCGCCGGCTGAGCACGCGCACCGGGTGCCCGGCGGCGCGCAGCAGCGGTACGACGTGCCGGCCGATCGTGCCGGTGCCGCCGGTGACCAGAATGGGTGCGTTCATCGTCGTCCTCCCGTTGTCGGTGCTGCCACGTCGACCCGCGCCCGCCCGCCGCGGTGACAGGTGTGAGCGCCGTCACGTCCGGTCACGTCGGCGCTCCCCGGCGGGTCGAGACGGTGTGCGGGAGGGGAGGCTCAGGTGATGGACACCGGGCTGGCGGAGCGGTTCGAGCGGGAGCGGCCGCGGCTGCGGGCGGTGGCGTACCGGCTGCTCGGGTCGCTCACCGACGCCGAGGACGCGGTGCAGGAGACCTGGCTGCGGTTGTCCCGCGCCGACGCGGCCTCGGTGGACAACCTGGACGCCTGGCTCACCACTGTGGTCGCCCGGGTCAGCCTCAACACGTTGCGGTCCCGCGCCGCACGCCGGGAGGACCCGCTGGACGTACGCCTGCCCGACCCGGTGGTGGACGCCGGCGCGGGCGACCCGGCGCAGGCCGCGGTGCTCGCCGACTCGGTGGGCCTGGCGCTGCTCGTGGTGCTGGACACGCTGACCCCGGCCGAGCGGCTCGCGTTCGTGCTGCACGACATGTTCGGCGTGCCGTTCGACGAGATCGGCCCGCTCGTCGACCGCTCACCGGCGGCGGCCCGGCAGCTCGCCAGCCGGGCCCGCCGCCGGGTACGCGGACAGGCGCCCACGCCCGATCCCGACCTGACCCGGCAGCGAGCGGTGGTCGACGCCTTCCTCGCCGCCGCCCGCGACGGCGACATCGACGCGCTGATCGCCGTGCTGCACCCGGACGTGGTGCTGCGCTCCGACGCCGGGAGCGCCCACGCCCGCCACACGGTCGTGCTGACCGGCGCGGCGACTGTGGCGGCGCAGGCCACCACGTTCGGCCGGCTGTTCCCGCACGCCCGGCCGGTGCTCGTCAACGGCGCCGCCGGGGTGCTGGTGACCGCCGGCGACCGCCCGCTGTCGGTGATGGCGTTCACCGTCACCGGCGGCCGGATCGCCGCCGTGGACGTGATCGCCGACCCGCACCGGCTGGCCGCGCTCGGCCTCGCCGGCTGACCGGAGCGGCGGACTCGTCTCAGTCGCCCAGAGTCAGGTTGGCCATGTCGACCACCGGGCGGAAGCCGAGCCGGGCGTAGAGCCGGTTCGACACCGGGTTGGCCTGGTCGGTGAACAGGCACACCCGCGCCCCCTCGGCGGTGAGCAGCCGGCACACCTCGGCGACCGCGTTTCCGGCCCAGCCGCGTCCGCGCTGCTCGGGTGGCGTGTAGACCGGTCCGACGCGGGCAACGCCGAACGACGTCGGGTTGGCGGCCGTCAGGTGCACCGGAGCGCCCGACCCGTCGGTCCAGAACCAGACCCGCCCGTCCCGGATCCGGCGCAGCAGTTCGGCGTGGTCGGGCGCCTCGTGGGCGCTCGTCCCGCGTGGGCGGCCCGCCTGCTCGTCGGCGTCGGCCATGAACGCGCCGAACCACGCGGCGACCAGGTCGACGTCGTGCGCGGTGGCCGCCCGCAGGGCGCCGGGCACCGGTGGGGGCGGCGTGAGGTGGCCGAGCAGGTGCAGCCGGGTGTGCTGGGCGACCTCGACCCGCCGGCTGTCGAGGCGGGCCACCTCGTCGGCGCAGGCGCGCACGGCGGGCAGCGCGCCGTTCACCGCGCGCACCCGCTCGCCGCGCCGGTGCCACTCCCGGGCCAGCGCCACGGCGGCCTCCGGTGGCATGGGCAGCAGGAACGGCGGTCGAGGCGGGAACGGCGCGGCACGCATCGCGGCGCCCACCACCGCCCCGGAGGCGTCCCGGACCACGAGCCACCAGTCGTCCTCGGGCAGCGCGACGCCCTCGGCGCGGCGGGCCGCCATCCGGCGCGCGACGGTGGCGACGACGGTGTTGACCACCGGATCGGCGGCCAGGTACGCCTCGGCGGCGGCGAGGAACTGGCCCGGGTCGGTGCAGAAGTGCAGCGTCGGCGCGGCGGTCATGCGGGCCACGGTAGCCAGCGGCCGGGACCGCGCCGTAGCGGTCTTCCCGCCCCGGCTCAGGGGGCGATGCGCAGCCGGCGGATGCGGGTGTCGTCGTACTCCTCGAACCGGAACCGCAGCCCGGCGAACGGGCTGCCGGGGAAGTCGCCGCTGATCGTGGCGGTCACCACCGTCCCGGCCGGGGTCTGCTCGACGTCGGTGATCTCGTACGACACCAGCGGCGTGCCGCTGCGCCAGGCGCGGATCTCGTCGATCCCGCGGTGGGTGCGTCCCTCGTCCTCGACCACCGCGTCGTCGGCGAACAGCGCGAGGTAGGGCTCCTTGTCGGCCTGGCCGGCGAGCGCGAAGTAGCGGCGGACGATCTCGGGCGTGCTGCTCATGGTCGCGATGCTAGGCGCCGGGACCGACAAGAAGCGCCGTGACGGTGGCGGTGGTGGCGAGCACGGCGAGCGCGGCGCTGGTGGCCACGAACCGGCCCAGCGGCACGGCCACCCCGGCGGCCCGGCAGCGCTCGTACCAGATCAGTGTGGCCAGCGACGCCCACGGCGTGGCCAGCGGGCCGACGTTCGTGCCGATCAGCAGCGCCAGCAACTGGGTGTGCCGGTCGGCCGCGATCACCGCCTCGCCGGCCAGGTACGCGGGCAGGTTGTTGACCACGTTGCTGAACAGCGCGCCGACCGCGCCCGCCCGCAGCGCGCCCTCCGCGCCCGGGTCGGCGCCGATGAGCGTGCCCATCACCGTGTCCAGGCCGAACCGGCCGATGGTCTGCACCACCAGGAACAGCCCGGTCACGAACACCAGCAGCCGCCACGGCACCAGCGCGAGCCGCAGCCGGTGCCGGGCCCGCACCGCGAAGCCCGCGACCAGGATCGCGGCGGCCACCCCGGAGGCGACGCCGATCTCCACCCCGGCGAGGATCCCGGCGACGAACAGCAGGCAGGCGGCGAGCGCGGTGCGGTAGAGCACCCGGTCCGGCGGCACGTACGGCGGCGGCGGGACGAACGGGTCGGCCCCGGCCCGTGCCGGACGCCAGTACCACCACCACAGCAGCAGCGCGGTCACCGCGACGGCGACCAGCTGCGGCCACCACATCCGGGCCGCCCACGGCACCGGGTCCAGGTCGACCCGGTCGCTGGCCAGGATGTTCGTCAGGTTGGACACCGGCAGCAGCAGGCTGGCCGTGTTGGCCAGCCACACGGTGGTCATCGCCAGCGGCGTCGGCGGCACGTTCAGCGCCCGGGCCAGCGCGATCATCACCGGCGTGAGCAGGACCGCCGTGGTGTCCAGGTTGAGCGCGATCGTGGTGATCGAGGCGAAACCGACGCAGAGCCAGAACAGGGCCCGGAAGCTGCCCCGCGCGGTCACCGCCACCCGGGTCGCCAGCGCGTCGAACACGCCGGCCACAGCGGTCAGCTCGGCCAGCACCACCACCGTGCCGAGGAAGATCAGGATCGGGACGATCCGCCGCATCGTGCCCTCGGCGTCGGCGCGGGGCAGCAGCCCGGTGAGCACGAACACCACCCCGAGCACCGCGAGCCCGATCGCGATCCAGTCCAGCACGTGCAGGCGGCCCCAGCGGGAACGGTCGGGCACGGCGTTCGGCGGATCGCCGGGGGTCTCCACGAGGGATGATCCTCGCACACGCCGGCGCGGCCGGAGGAGCCCGACGCGGGCGCGATCCGAGCTGCCGAGGGTGTCGATCTGTTGACCGTCGGTGGCCATAATGACCATGTGGTTGTAGGCGCGCACCCCACCCGGTCCGACCGCCCCATCGATTTCTTCATCAGCTACTCGCCCGCGGACGAACGCTGGGCCACGTGGCTGGCGTGGGAGTTCGAGGCGGCCGGCTATCGCACGCTGCTGCAGGCGTGGGACTTCGTCGCGGGCACCAACTTCATCGACTTCATGGACCGCGGCGTCCGTGAGGCCGAGGTGGTGGTGGCGGTGCTGTCCGAGCGCTACCTGCACTCGACGTACGGCAAGCTGGAGTGGCAGGCCGCGCTGCGCGCCGACCCGGACGGCACCGGCAACAAGCTCGTCACGGTACGCGTCGAGGACTGCCCGATCGACGGCCTGCTCGCCACCATCACCTATGTGGACCTGGTCGGCGTGGACGACCCGGTGCAGGCCCGCAACCGGGTGCTCGACCGCATCCGGGAGGCGCTCGACGGCCGGGCCAAGCCGATGCGGCAGCCGGCCTTCCCGCACCACCCGGCCGACCCGCACGGGGTGCTCGCCGCGCCCGCCGCCGGAGCGCCCGCGCCCCGCCGCGCCCGGCGTACCCCGATCAACCCGCCGCCGTTCCCGCCGGCCGCGGCGGCGCCACCGACCGCCCGGGACACCGTCACCGTGCTCCAGGTCGCCGGGCCGCGCTTCGGCCGGGGCGTGATCACCCCCGGCGCGCCGGTCACCCCCGGCGAGGTGCAGGAACACCTGATGGGCGACCTCACGCTGCTGATGAACGACGGCGTGCCCCGGCCGGACCTGCTCGTCGTCGCCGGCAACCTCACCGAGTCGGGCAGCCCGCGCGAGTTCTCCGACGCGCTGAGCTTCCTCACCGGCCTGCGGGTGCTGCTCGGGCTGGAACCGCACCGGCTGGTCGTGGTGCCCGGCCCACGCGACGTGACGATGGCCGCCTGCCGCGCGTACTTCGCCACCTGCGAGGCCGACGACGTCGACCCGCAGCCGCCGTACTGGCCGAAGTGGCGGCACTACGCGCGCCTGTTCGACGACCTCTACCAGGGCCTCGACGACCGGATCTTCGACAGCGAGCAGCCCTGGACGCTGTTCCCGGTGCCGGACCTGCGGGTGGTGGTGGCCGGGCTGAACTCCACCATCGCCATCACCCACCGCGAGGAGGACCGGTACGGCTTCCTCGGCGAGGCGCAGTCCAGCTGGTTCGCCCAGCGCCTGCGCCACTACCAGCAGTCCGGCTGGCTGCGGCTGGGCGCGATGGCGCACGCCCCGGGGGCGCGCAGCCCGTACGCCGACGAGGTGCCGCCGGACCCGGTGTCGCTGCGCGACCGCGGCTCGGTCAACCGGCTGGTCGGCCCGATGCTCAACCTGCTGCTGGCCGACGCCGCGCCGTCGGCCCGGGTGGACCCGGTGGTGCCGCTGGCCGCCGCGCCCCGCGACGGCCGGGCGCAGGTGCTGCGGCTGGGCGTGGACGGGATGACCCGCTGGGTGCTCGGCCGCGACGACCGGCTCGACGGCGGCACGGCGACCGCCGTGTCCTGGCCGCACGCGGAGGCCACCTTCGGCGCGTCCGGCCCGGCGCAGGTGCCCGACCCGCGCCGCCCGGTCGCCGTCGAGGGGGCCACCCAGGGCGTGGCGGCGGCCGCCGCGCCGGTCGCCCCGGTGCAGCGGCTGCTGGACCGGCTCGCCGAGGTCTGCGAGGCCCGCTACGACCGGGTGGTGGTGCGCCGCGTCGACACCGACCCGCCGCACCTGTACATCAGCTACCGCTCCGACGGGGTGGTCCGCCAGCAGCGCGTCGGCGCGCACGTGGGCACCCCCACCGCCGCCGACGTGGACGTCTTCGCCCGGCGGGTGCACGCCACCGACCCAGACATCGCCTCCGAGCTGGTCTACGACGGCGACCGGGTGCCGCGCGGGCTGGCCGAGGAGGCGCAGCGCCGTGGCGTACGCGTGCTGCACCTGACCGAGTTCCAGGGCCTGCTAGACCTGCGCGAGTACGTCGCCGCGCAGACCGCCCGGCTCCAGGCCGACCGGCTCTACCCGCCCGGGCAGTACGTGCCGCAGCGCTACCGCCACCTCGTCGGCGCCGACCAGCGCGTCCGCGACGACGTGGTGGACGAGCTGCTGGAGACCGTCTCCGCGCCGGACGGCCGGTTCGTGCTGGTGCTCGGCGACTTCGGCCGGGGCAAGACGTTCGCGTTGCGGGAGGTGGCCCGGCGGCTGCCGACCGCCGCACCGGACCTGATCCCGATCCTGGTGGAGCTGCGCGCGCTGGACAAGGCGCACTCCGTGGACGGCCTGGTCGCCGCGCACCTGGCCAACCACGGCGAGCAGGTGATCGACCTCAAGGCGTTCCGCTACATGCTGCGCCAGGGCCGCATCGTGCTGCTGTTCGACGGGTTCGACGAGCTGGTGGCCCGGGTGACCTACGACCGGGCGGCCGACCACCTGGAGACGTTGCTGCAGGCCGCCGAGGGCAATGCGAAGATCGTGGTGAGCAGCCGCACCCAGCACTTCAAGACCAACTCGCAGGTACTGACCGCGCTCGGCGAGCGGGTCGGGCTGCTGCCGCACCGGCGCGTACTCGCGGTGGAGGACTTCACCCCCGGGCAGATCGAGGCGTTCCTGCGCAACCGGTACGGCGGCGACGAGCGGGCCGCCCGCGAGCGGATGGACCTGCTCGCCGGCGTGAAGGACCTGCTCGGGCTCTCCCGCAACCCGCGCATGCTCGGCTTCATCGCCAACCTCGACGAGGGGCGGCTCGCGGCCGTCGCCGGGGCGGGCGGCACGTTCAGCGCCGCCGCGCTGTACCGGGAGATCCTGGAGTCCTGGCTGGACTTCGAGGAACGCCGAACCCAGGGCATCCCGGGCGCGCCGGTGAGCCTGCGCCGCCCCGAGCTGTGGCAGGCGGTGAGCCGGCTGGCGTTCCAGCTCTGGGAGAGCGGCGAGGCGTACCTTCGCCTGGCCGAGCTGGCCGAGTCCACCGGCCAGCTCGCCGGCCGGGCCGACTCGCGGCTGTCCGGCCCGCAGGCGGCGCACGCGGTCGGCGCGGGCAGCCTGCTGGTCCGCACCGACGACGGGCTGTTCGGGTTCATCCACACCTCGGTGATGGAGTGGCTGGTCGCCGAGGGGGTGGCCGAGCAGATCAACAGGGGCGAGGAACCGTCCGCGCTGGCCGTGCGGTCGCTGTCCGCGCTCGCGGTGGAGTTCCTCGGCGACCTCGCCGACCCGGCCCGCTGCACCGCCTGGACCGCCCGGGTGCTCGGCGACGAGTCGGCGGGCGAGACGCTGCGCGCCAACGCGCTGCGGCTGTCCGCCCGGCTGCGCCTGCCCGACCGGGCCGACCTGCGCGGCGCGGTGCTGCGCGGCGAGGACCTGTCCCACCGCGAACTCGCCGGGGCCGACCTGACCGGCGCCGACCTGACCGACGCGCGGCTGGTCGCCACCAACCTGACCGAGGCGCGGCTGGAACACGCCCGGCTGCGCGGCGCCCGCCTCGACCAGGCCCGCCTCGCCGGGGCGGACCTGCGCGACGCGGAGATGGCCGGCGCGCGCCTGTTCCGTACCGACCTGCGCGGCGCCCGCGTCGCCGGCAGCAGCTGGCACCGCACCGCGTTGATCGACGTCAGCGCCGACCCGGCGCTGCTGCGCGCCCCGGAACTACGCGGCGCCGTCGTCGCGCCGGGCCGGCCGGTCGCGCCGGGCCTGGCCCCGCCCGCCGTGGGCGTCGGCTACGGCTTCGAGGTGGGCCGGCTGCCGGTGCCGGTGGCGTACAGCCCGGACGGCGCGGTGCTCGCCGTCGGCAGCGACGACGGTGGTGTGCTGCTCTGCGACACCGCCACCGGCCTGCCGGTGCGCACGCTCCAGGGACACCGGTCCCGGGTGTACGCGGTCCGCTACGACGCCGCCTCCCACCAGCTCGTCACCGGCTCGGCCGACCTCACCGTACGGCTGTGGGACGCCGACCACGGCGACGTGCGGCACGTCATCGAGGACGTCTTCGCCGGCTGGGTGTGGCCGCTGCTCACCGACGGCCGCCGGGGCCGCCTGGTGGTCGGCGACGCCGCGGGCGTGGTGCGGCTGTACGACACCCGCGGCGCCCGGCTGCGCCACGAGTGGCCCGGCCACTCCGCCCCGATCTGGGGTACGTCGTTCAGCCCGGACGGGCGGCGGGTCGTGGTGGCCGACAGCGCCGGCACGGTCCGCGGCTGGGACATTCCCACCGGCAAGCTGGCGTTCGAGGTGCAGGAGCCGGAGGTGGTCTACCGGGTCGTGCACTCGCCGGACGGCCGGCTGCTGGCCGCCGTCGGGCAGCACGGCCGGATCTGGATCCGCCGGGCCATCGACGGCGAGCTGCTGCGCGCGCCGCGCGGCCACGAGGCCGACGTGTACGCCCTCGACATCCACCCCGACGGCACGCTGATGGCCACCGGCGACACGCACGGCGCGCTGCGGCTGTGGGAGACCGAGACGGGCCGTCCGGTACGGGTGCTCGGCCGGCAGCGCGGCGCGATCTACAGCGTCCGGTTCAACGGCGACGGGAGCCTGCTCGCCACCGCCGCCAGCGACGGCGCGATCCAGCTCTGGGACACCGACGACGGGCAGGTACGGCACGAGCTGACCCGGCACCGCGGCTCGGTCTGGCCGGTGGTCTGGCGGCCGGACCAGAACCAGGTGGCGACCAGCAGCAACGACGGCACCACCCGGCTGTGGGACGTCCGCAGCGGGCAGCTCCAGCACACGCTGCGCGGGCACGGCCGCCGCGTCACCGCGCTGTCCTTCCGCGACGACGGCGAGGTGCTGGCCGCCTGCGGCAACGACGGCGTGATCCGGCTCTGGGAGCCGCGTACCGGCCGCCTGCTGCGGCAGCTCGCCAGCCCGGCCGACCGGCTGCTGTCGGTGGTGTTCTGCCCCGAGGAGCCGCTCGTGGCCACGCCGAGCGGCGACGGCGGCGTGCACCTGTGGAACACCGACACGGGCGCCGACGAGCGCGAACTCAACGTGGACACCGACCACGTGTGGGCGGTCGCGTTCAGCCCCGACGGCGACGCCCTCGCCACCGCGAACGACGACGACACGGTACGCCTCTGGTACCGCCGTACCGGCCGGCACTTCGCCACGCTCACCCCGCACCGGGGGCGCGTGCGCACCGTCGCGTTCAGCCCCGACGGCGAGACCATCGCCACCGGCTGCGACGACCAGACGGTACGGCTCTGGGACGCCGCCACCGCCACCTGCCGCCTCACCCTCGAACACCACACCGACCGGGTCTACTCGGTGGGCTTCAACAGCGAGGGCACGCTGCTGGCCAGCGCCGGCAACGACGGCACGGCGGTGGTCTGGGACGCGGTCACCGGCGAGCGGCGCCTGGTGCTCACCGAACACGACGGCCGGCTCTGGTCCTGCGCGTTCAGCCCGGACGGCAACCTGCTCGCCACCGCCGGCGACGATCTGGTGATCCGGCTCTGGGATCCGGTCACCGGCCGTCTGCACGGCACCCTGGCCGCGCACACCCGGCGCGTCTGGTCGGTGCACTTCAGCCCGGACAGCAGCCTGCTCGCCAGCGCCGGCGACGACGGCACGGTACGGCTGTGGGACGTGGCCGACCCGGAGCACGCCCAGTTGCGGACCACGCTCATCGGTCTGCCGGACGGATGGGCGGCGGTCAGCCCGGACGGCCGGTACAAGCTGGACGGCGACCCGGGCGGCCAGTTCTGGCACGTCATCGGCACGTGCCGCTTCGAGGTGGGCGAACTGGACCCCTACCTCACCCAGGTCCGCCGCCTGTCCGTGGACGCCCCCTTCTGACCCCCGCCGTCTCCGACACGAACTCCTTGGTCAACCCCGGGCAGGCGGGGGAGGCGGGGCAGCCGGTCCGGTCCAGCGGACCTCGCCGTCCTGCCACACGTCGGTGGGAGCCAGGCCGCAGGCCGTGGCCACCGCCGCCGACGCGCGGTGGTCGGGATGGACGTGGGCCACGAGGGTACGCACACCGCGCCGGCCCAGCCAGCCGGCCATCCCACGGGCGGCCTCGGCGGCGATCCCGCGCCCCTGCCACTGTGTTCCCACCACCCAGGCGATCTCCGCGACCGGTCCCGCGGTGGCCGGTGTCGCCTCGTCGAGGTGCCGGTGCCCGACTGCCCGCGCGCCCGCCGTGGCGGCGTTCGTCACCGGCTCGTGTGGCCCGGTGACCGTGGCCTGGACGAAGCCGGCCAGCCGGCCGTCGTCCCGGAGCCGGATGACCCAGTTGCACCACGACTCGGCCGGGTCGGGCGAGCCGGCGACCAGCCGTTCGTAGCGGGCCCGCAGCGCCGCGCGGGAAGCGGGCTCGCCGCCGATGAACGTGTGCAGCGCCGGGTCGGCGAGGACGGCGGCCATCTCCTGGGCGTGCTCGACGGCCAGGGGCAGCAGGTCAAGCCGTGCGGTGGAGATCGGCTCCGGCGTGAACCCGCTCGTCGACGGCAGCGCGCCGGTCGGTTCATCCATGATGGCGCTTCCCAGGGGATCGATGACCTGGTCTCGCGGGAGCGAAACGAACCTCACGGTATCCCAGCCCGCAACGCCATTAGTGCCCCCGGCGAGGCAGTCAGCCCTCGCGATCTTGCAGTTTGTGCCCGGGCGAATGGGACATTCGCGTCACCGCTCGGGCCGAAAGTGCAAGATCGCGGGGGAGGGGTGGCGGGGGTGGGGGCTGGTGGGGTGGGCGACGCCGGGGCGGGCGGGGGTGTGGTGCCCGCCCCGGGCCGGGACGCCGGTCAGCGGCGCCATTTCTGGTTGGCGGCGCCGGTGCAGTCCCAGATCTGCAGCCGGGTGCCGTCGGCCGAGCTGGGACCGGTGGCGTCCAGGCACTTGTTCGCCTGGGGGTTCACGATGTCCCCGGCCGCGCTGAACACCCACTTCTGCGCGCCGGTGCCGTTGCAGTCGTAGAGCTGCACCTTGGCGCCGCTCGCGGTCGATCCGGCGGCCACGTCGAGGCACTTGCCGAGCGCGCGTACCGAGCCGTCGGCGTTCCAGGTCCAGCGCTGGGCGGCGGTGCCGTTGCAGGTCCAGAGCTGCACCGGGGTGCCGTTGGCGGTGTTGGCGCTGGCCACGTCGACGCACTTGTCGCCGTACCCGACGATCTGCCCGCCGGTGCCTCCGCCGCCGTTGTCCCAGGCCTGGACCCGGACGTAGTCGATGGTCATGGTCTGCGGGAACGTGGTGCTGCCGTCCGGCGAGCCGGGCCAGTTGCCGCCCACCGCCACGTTCATGATCATGAAGAACGGGTGGTCGAAGACCCAGCGGTTGCCGCCGATGTCGGCGGGCGTCTTGCGCGAGTACGCCACGCCGTCGAGGTACCAGGTGATCGAGTCCGGTGCCCAGTCCACCGTGAACGTGTGGAAGGCGTCGGCGAGCGCCTGGCCGCCCGGGAGCGAGGTGGACGCGCCGACGCCGCTGCCGCCGGAGTAGCCGGGGCCGTGCAGTGTGCCCCAGACGGTCGACGGCGCGTAGCCGACGTTCTCCATGATGTCGATCTCGCCGCTGCCGGGCCACGGGTTCGTGCCGATGTCGTTGCCGAGCATCCAGAACGCCGGCCACAGCCCTTGCCCGCGCGGGACCTTGATGCGCGCCTCGAACCGCCCGTACGCCTGCGCGAACGTGCCGTTGGTGAGCAGCCGCGCCGAGGTGTACTGGCAGCTTCCGTACCAGCACGAGTAGCCGGACGGGTTCTCCCTGCGGGCGGTGATGACCAGGTTGCCGTTGCCGTCGAGCGCGGCGTTGCGGGTGCTGTTGGTGTAGTACTGCAGCTCGTTGTTGCCCCAGCCGCCGCCACCGATGTCGTAGCGCCACTTGCTCGCGTCGGGGGCGGCGCCGGCCGGGCCGTTGAAGTCGTCGGACCAGGTGACCGCGCCGGGGGCGGCGATCGCGGGGGAGTGGGGGACGAGGGCGAGGGCGGCGGTGAGGCCGACCGCCGTCGCCGCCAGTGCGGCGAGGGTACGGATGGTGCGCACGGGGCGCCTCCTGCGGGGGTGGTGGCCGTTCTCCGTCACGGCGGCCGGCCCCGCCCAACGGTTAACAAACCATACAAATAGACTTCGATGAAGGTATGAACGAAGTCGGTCGATGTCAAGAGAGCGTTTCCCGCCGGCGCTCCGACGTGGGCTCCGGCTCACGCTGCCGCACCACGGCGGGCCGGCGCATGTCCCGCCACGGGCCGCCCAGCAGCGGCGTCAGCACCACCAGCAAGTAGCACGCGCCCATCACGACGAGCGTGGACGTGGGGCCGAACCGGTCCGCGGCGAATCCCGCGCCGACCGCGCCGGCCGGCATGGCCGCCCAGGCGCCCGCGCCGATCACGCCGTACACCCGGGCCCGCATGGCCGGTGGCACCCGCTCCAACTGGACCGCGCCCATCAGCGGGTTGAGCGCGCCGGCGGCCAGCCCGGCCACCGCCACCACGGCGGCCACCACCGGCAGCGACGGCGCGGCGGCGAGCGCCCACAGTGGTGGGGCGCCGCACAGCGCGTACGCGGTGACGAACGTGGCCCGGCGGGGCAGCCGGTGACCGATCGCGCTGAACACCAGCGAGCCGACCAGCGCCCCGCCACCCATGACGCCGACCAGCAGGCCGAACGCGGCCGGCCCGCCGAGTTCCCGTTCGGCGACCACCGGCAGCAGCACCTGGCTCTTGGCCGCGTCGAACAGGTTGGTCACCAGCACCAGCAGGACCATGGCGCGCAGCAGCGGCTCGCGGACCAGGAAACGCAGCCCGGCGGCGAACTGCCGCCAGTAGCCTCCGGTCTCCGGCTCGCTGCCGTCGTCGGACGGTCGCAGGCCACGCGGGACCAGCAGCGTCACGACGAGCGCCGACACGGCGAACGTCACCGCGTCCAGCGCCAGCACCGGCACCGCCCCGAACACACCGACCAGCAGGCCGGCCAGGGGTGCGCCGATCATCCGGGCGCCGCGCGAGGTCGCGTCCTCCCACCCGGCCGCCCGCTCGATCGGCACCCCGGCCGCCGCCGCGGCCTCCGGCAGCAGCGCGGTGCGCGCGGTCTGCCCCGGCGTGTCCAGCAGGCCGCTGACGAAGACGAGGGCCAGCAGCGCCGGGAACGGCAGGCCGACGGTGGAGTGCAACAGGGGTACGGCGGCGATCGTCACGCCGGAGACCACGTCGGCGAGCACGCTGGACCGCCGGTAGCCGATCCGGTCGACGAGCACGCCGCCGAACGCGCCGCCGAGCACCACCGGCGCGGTGGCGAACGCGCCGGCCAGCCCGGTGGCTGCCGGCGAGCCGGTCTCGGCGAGCACGTAGAGCGGCAGCGCGATGAGCGTGAGCACGTTGCCGGTCAGCGAGACGGCGTGCCCGATCAGCAGTCCGGCCAGCGGCCGGCGGTCGCGGTTCACTGCGGCCCCCGGTACGCCTGCCAGATCAGCGTGACCATCTCGGCGCCGGCCCGGCCGGGTGCGCCGCGCTCCTGCCAGCGCCGGCCCAGCGCGGACAGCTCGTCGCGCAGCTCGACCAGTTCCTCCGGCGTCAGGCGCAGCACGATGTCGCTGCTGGTGGTGCCGCGGACCCAGGCCGGGTCGAGGCTCGCCTCGGAGTCCAGGTACGCCTGGTAGCGGTCCACGTAGCGCTGCATGGCGGCCTGGCGCAGCAGGTTTCCGGCGAGCCGGCGCTCCGGGTCGTCGAGCAGTTCGAGCGGATCCCAGTCGGTGGTGGCGTGCGCGGCCCGCCACCACCGCTCGCGCCGGTCGCGGGCCAGGTCGGGGGCCTCGGCCACGAAGCCGTGCTCGGCCAGCTTGCCGACGTGGTAGCTGACCGAGCCCACCGCCTCGCCGGTGCGCTCGCTGAGCATGCCGACCGTCTGCGGGCCGCGCAGGCGCAGCTCGCCGAGCAGCCGCAGCCGGGTGGGGTGGGCCAGCGCCCGCATGGCTCGCGGGTCGCTCACGCGCCGGTTGCCGGTTCCGTCCGTCATGCCGTCAGGCTAGACCTACAAGAGATGATGTACAAGAAGCCTTGTATTCATCGGGCCGTCTCCGGCGTGTGGCGGTACAGGTCGCGCAGCAGGCACACCTCGCTCAGGTGGTGGATCATCTCCCGGTTGATGTGCAGCACGAGCGTGGCCATCGGGACGTCGGCGAACGGCCCCTCGGCCGGGCCGCAGGGGCGGGCCAGGGCCTCCTCGCCGAGCGCCTCGACCCCGGCCGTCCAGGCCGCGTACTCCTCGTCGAGCTGGGCCAGCGCGCCGGCCGCGGTCGGGGAGTAGGGGAACGAGCCGTAGTCGGTGGGCGCGCGGCCGAAGTGCGACGCGTTGCGCATGGCCAGCACGCCGACGATGACGTGGGCGAGCCGCCAGGCGATGGTGGTCAACGGCGGCGGGTCCGGCTGCGGCATCGAGAAGTCGATCGCCGGAGTGCCGCCGTCGCCACGCGGGCGCAGGCTCCAGCAGCCGGGGACCGGCTCCCAGAGGTATTCGGCGTCGGTGAGCCCGGCGAGGCGGTCGCGCAACTGGTAGGTCCAGTGCCAGGTGAGCTGCTCGCGGAGCAGTGGGTTCCAGGTCAGATCGGTCATGTGGGCCAGCGTGCCACCGGCCTGGGACAGAAACGGCGCGCTCAGCCCCGCCGCGTCGTCGTCCGGCCCTTGAGCCGGCGGCCCATCTCCCGCGCGATCTCCCGCTTGGCGTCCCGCTCGGCGAGCGCCTGGCGCTTGTCGTACGACCGGCGGCCCCGGGCCAGGCCCAGCTCCACCTTGGCCCAGCCGTCGGCGAAGTACATCGACAGCGGCACCAGCGTGATGCCGCCGTCGCGCAGCTTCTCCAGGATCCGGGCGATCTCCACCCGGTGCAGCAGCAGCTTGCGGGTGCGCCGGGGCGCGTGGTTGGTCCAGGTGCCGAAGCCGTACTCGGCGATGTGCAGGCCGTACAGCATGATCTCGCCGTCGCGTTCCTGGGCGAACGCGTCGACCAGCGACACCCGCCCCTCGCGCAGCGACTTCACCTCCGTGCCGGCCAGCACGATGCCCGCCTCGTACGTCTTGAGGATGTCGTAGTCGTGCCGCGCCTTCTTGTTCGAGGCGATCAGCTTGCGCCCGTTCTCCCTGGCCACGCGAGCAGGGTACCCGCCGGCGGCGGCTGCGGGCCGGTCGCCGGGCGCGTCGCGGCCACCCAGCCGGTGGTGATCAGCAGCAGCGCGGCGCAGTAGGTGGTCATCACCAGCAGACCTCGCCCGGGCAGCTCCACGCCGGCCGCGCCCACGCCGATGAGCAGGTCGGAGACGAGGAACAACGCCCCGCCGGCGGCGACCCGCGCGGACACCCCGGTCGCGGCGGCGGCCATCAGGCACAGCGCCAGGCTGTAGCCGAGCACCGGCAGCCGCAGCGGCCCGAGCATGCCCCACAGCAGCGCGTTCGCGCCGGCCCAGGCGACCAGGTAGCCCGCCCACGCCACGGCCCGCGCGCGCCGGTGCCGGACGAAGGCGGTGATGAACGCGAGCTGGGTGACCAGGAAGAAGCCCATGCCGGCCAGGAACGCGGTGTCTCCGGGCAGGAGCAGCGCGATGTCGCCGGCGGTGGCGGCGACCAGGCCGACCGCCACCGCGTCGACCCGGCGCCGGTGCGCCCAGAGGTACGCCAGCAGCACCGGCGCGAGCAGCGGCTTGGCCAGCCACTGGAGCACAGTCGAGTCCAGCGCGACCCCGACGAGTTCGACGGCGGCGATCAGCCCGAACAGGGCCAGCAGCCAGGAGCGCCTCATCGGGCCGGCTGCCAGCCGGGACGGCCGAACAGGTAGCCGAGGCGGTGCCGCCAGGACTCGGCCCGGCGTACGTCGGACCAGATCGCGGCGAACTCGTGGGTGGCCACCCGCAGCGGGTTGTAGGTGCCGATGTTCTTGGTGAGGCCGTAGCGCGCGGTGGCCCGCTCCGGCTCGAACGTGCCGAACAGCCGGTCCCAGATGATCAGGATGCCGCCGTAGTTGCGGTCCAGGTACTCGGTGTTCGAGCCGTGGTGCACCCGGTGGTGCGACGGCGTGTTGAAGATCCACTCGATCGGCCGGGGCAGCACCTTGATCCGCTCGGTGTGCAGGAAGAACTGGTAGAGCAGGCTGACCGACTGCTGGAGGAAGATCATCCACGGCGGGATGCCGAGCAGCGCCAGCGCCAGCCAGAACGGCAGCGACGTCATCGGCGTCCAGCTCTGCCGCAACGCGGTGGAGAAGTTGTAGTAGACGCTGCTGTGGTGCACGACGTGGCTCGCCCAGAGCACGCGTACCTCGTGGTGCGAGCGGTGGAACCAGTAGTAGGCCAGGTCGTCGGCGAAGAACAGGATCACCCAGGTCCACCAGTCGCCGGGGGACAGGTGCACCGGCGCCACGGTCCACAGCGCCGCGAACAGACCGACGGTGAGCAGCTTCCACGGGAAGCCGATGATCTGGCTGCCCAGCCCCATCGACAGGCTGGTGGTGGTGTCGCGCAGCTCGTAGCCGCGTTCGTCGTCGTCGGGCAGGAAGCGGTAGGAGACCGCCTCGACGACGATCAGGAGCAGGAACGCCGGGACGGCGTACAGCACGGCGGGGATCATGCGCGCGCTTCCCTTCCGGAGGTGGGGGTGGTGGGGGTGGTGACCGGCGCGGTGAGCAGCGCCCGGGCGTGCCGGGCCGCCGCCGCGCCCTGACCGGAGGCGACCGACGCGGCGAGACGACGGTGACCGGCCACGTCGAGCAGTTCGGCCGCGCGGGCGTCCGGGGGGACGTCGCCGACCGCGAACGTGCCGGCCACCAGGCTGTTGAACGCGAGCTGGTAGGCGGTGTTGCCGCTGCCGCGCACGACCAGCCGCCAGATGGCGATGTTGGCCTCGTTCATCAGGTCCAGGTCGGGGGCCAGGTCGCCGTACTCCTCGGCGGCCCGGACCAGGGCGGCGACGACCGCCGGGTCCGCGCGCTCGGCGCAGAGCCGGGCCGCGTCGACCCCGACGCAGGCCCGCATCTCCAGCATGTCGCGCACCAGCGTCTCGACCGGGAGTACGTCACCGGAGCGGGCCAGCGACAGCGCCAGGTCCAGCCCGGCGTGGACCCGCCAGTCCAGCACCCGGGTCGCGCCGCCCTGGCTGACCCGGACCAGGCCGAGCTGTTGCAGGCGGCGCAGCGCCTCCCGGACCGCGTGCCGGTTGACGGCGAACGCGCCGGCCAGCTCCCGCTCGCCGGGCAGCGTCTCGTCCGGCGCGTAGCGACCGGACACGATCGCGTCGCGGAGCCGGCCGAAGACGTGGTCGGAGACCGACACGCGGGGCGCGGGATCGAAGGTCATGCGCAGCAGTGTGGCCCCGAACACATCAACCCGTCAACTGGTTGTACCAGTGAATTTCGGGGGCGGCCGGTGCGTGCCGTTCCGGTCACCCCTCGTATCCTTTCCGCGGTAGGCCGCCAGAGGGAAGGGAGCCGGTGTGAGCGACGGGGTCGAGACGTTGGAGTTCCAGGCCGAGGCCCGTCAGCTGTTGCAGCTGATGGTGCACTCGATCTACTCGAACAAGGACGTCTTCCTGCGCGAACTGATCTCGAACGCGTCCGACGCGCTGGACAAGCTGCGGCTGGAGTCGCTCGTCGACAAGGAACTGTCGGCCGACACCTCCGACCTGCACATCGAGATCGAGGTCGACAAGGACGCCCGTACGCTCACCGTGCGGGACAACGGCATCGGCATGACCCGCGACGAGGTGGTCCGCCTGATCGGCACCATCGCCAAGTCCGGCACCGCCGAACTGCTGCGCAAGCTGCGCGAGTCCTCCGACGCCGCCGCCTCGCAGGAGCTGATCGGCCAGTTCGGAGTCGGTTTCTACGCCACGTTCATGGTCGCCGACAAGGTGACGCTGCTGACCCGCCGCGCCGGACAGTCCGGCGGCACCCGCTGGGAGTCCACCGGCGAGGGCACGTACTCGATCGAGGAGGTCGAGGACGCACCCCAGGGCACCTCGGTCACGCTGCACCTCAAGCCGGTCGACACCGAGGACAACCTGCACGACTACACCGCCGAGTGGACGATCCGCGAGATCGTCAAGCGCTACTCCGACTTCATCTCGTGGCCGATCCGGATGACTGTCGACAAGCCCGGCGAGGACGGCACCACCACCCGCGAGGAGCAGACGCTCAACTCGATGAAGGCGCTCTGGGCGCGCTCGCGGGACGAGGTCGACGAGGCCGAGTACAAGGAGTTCTACCGGCACGTCGCGCACGACTGGGCCGACCCGCTCGACACCGTCCACATGCGCGGCGAGGGCACGTTCGAGTACGAGGCACTGCTGTTCCTGCCCTCGCACGCCCCGCTCGACCTGTTCTCCCCGCAGGGCCGCCGCGGCGTGCAGCTCTACGTCAAGCGCGTGTTCATCATGGACGACTGCGACGCGCTGATGCCCAACTACCTGCGCTTCGTCAAGGGCGTGGTGGACGCGCACGACCTGTCGCTGAACATCTCCCGGGAGATCCTCCAGCAGGACCGGCAGATCCGCGCGGTGCGTCGCCGGCTGGTCAAGAAGGTGCTCGCCACGCTCAAGGACATGTCCGCCGAGTCGTACCGCACGTTCTGGACCGAGTTCGGCGCGGTGGTCAAGGAGGGTCTGCTGGAGGACCCGGACAACACCGAGACGCTGCTGGAGCTGGTCCGCGCCGCCAGCACCCACGACCCGGCCGAGCCCACCACGCTGCGCGCGTACGTGGAGCGGATGAAGGACGGCCAGACCGAGATCTACTACGCCACCGGCGAGAACCGGGCCACCATCGAGAACTCGCCGCACCTGGAGGCGTTCCGCGCCAAGGGCTACGAGGTGCTGATCCTCACCGACCCGGTGGACGAGGTGTGGGTCGAGCGCGTCGGCGCGTACGACGGGAAGACGCTGCGCTCGGTCGCCAAGGGACAGGTGGACCTGGAGACCGAGGAGGAGAAGGAGAAGGCCGAGGCGGAGCGCCAGGAGTACGCCGACCTGCTCACGTTCCTCGGCGGCGCGCTCGCCGACAGCGTCAAGGAGGTGCGCCTGTCCACCCGGCTGACCACGTCCCCGGCCTGCGTGGTGGGCGACGCGCACGACATGACGCCGACGCTGGAGAAGATGTACCGGGCGATGGGCCAGGAGGTGCCGCAGGTCAAGCGGATCCTGGAGCTGAACCCGGCCCACCCGCTGGTCACCGGGCTGCGTAAGGCGCACGGGGAGGGCGGCGACACCGCCGCGCTGACCGAGACCGCCGAGCTGCTGTACGGCATGGCGTTGCTGGCCGAGGGCGGCGAGCTGGCCGACCCGGCCCGGTTCACCCGGATCCTCGCCGACCGCCTCGCCCGCGGCCTGTAGCCCCACCCCGACCCGGTTCGCCCGACCCGCCCCGGCGGGCCGGCGTGATCGACTCCATTACGCCGAAGTGGCGGTATCGGCATGCCACCGATACCGCCACCTCGCCGAGCCGGTGTCGACCCCGCTCGGAAAGTCGATGGTCGGGCGGGTGTCGGGTCAGTTGCGTGATCCACTCCAGCTCGCCGGAGTGGTGGTATCAGACGGGCTCTGACCCCGCCATTTCGCCGAACTGGTGTTGATCACGGTGGGTGCCCGGGTGCCCGCGTGCACAGGTGTGGGTCGGGCCGGCGGCTGTCGTGGCAGCCGGTTGGTCGGCAACGTCTCGCCGAGGTGGCGCCGCCACCTCGGCGAAGGCGGGTCGGCTCAGGGGAGCGCGGGGTAGAGCGCGGCCACCCCGCCGGACAGTCCGGCCTGGACCCGGCGGGCGACGTCGTCGGCCAGGATCTCGTAGCTGTCGGACTCGATGCCGTCCGCGGCGAGCCGGGCGACGTCGGCCGGGTGGGCCTTCGGGCCGGGGACGGCGGCGGCCATCTCGGTGTCCATGTAGCCCACGTGCAGGCCCGCGACGCGGACGCCCCGGCCGGCCAGCTCGACGCGCAGGGCGTTCGTCATCGACCACTCGGCGGCCTTGGCCGCGCCGTACGCGCCGACGCCGGGGAACGTGAACCAGGACAGCGCCGACAGCACGTTCAGGATCGTGCCGCCGCCGTTGGCCGCGATCCGGGGCGCGAACGCCCGTACCACCGACAGCGTGCCGAGGTAGTGCGTCTCCAGCTCCAGCCGGATCTGCGCGAGGTCGCCGTCGAGCAGGTCGGTGCCGGTGCTCACGCCGGCGTTGTTGACCAGCAGCGTCACGTCACCGGCCCGCTCCGCGGCGGCGGCCACCGACGCCGGGTCGGTGATGTCGAGGCGTAGCGGGGTGACGCCGGGCAGGTCCACGGTGTCCGGGTTGCGGGCGCCGGCCCAGACGGTGGCGCCGCGCGCGACGAGTTCGGCGGCCAGGTGCCGGCCGAAGCCGCGGTTGGCGCCGGTGACCAGGGCGGTGCTTCCAGCGATCTTCATGGTCTCGCTCCGAGGTGTGGTGGGGAAGGGAGGTCAGGCGGACAGCAGGCCCGGACCGGGCAGGACGGCCAACTCGCCGGGCGGTACGTCGTGCCCGGCGTCGCAGCGCAGCCGCGCGTGCACCGGCGCGCCGCACCCGTCGTGGGCCACCCGGACCGCCGGGCCGGCCTCGTCGGCGGCGTACGCGTCGCCCCACTGCCGCAGCGCGACGAGCACCGGGATCAGGTCGCTTCCCTTCGCCGTGAGCACGTACTCGTCGCGGGTGCGCTGCCCGGGCTCGCGGTAGGGACGCCGGTCGAGCAGCCCGTCGGCGACGAGCTGCTTGAGGCGTGCGGCGGCCACCGGCTCGCTGACGCCGACCCGCCGGGCGAAGTCGTCGAAGCGGCGGGTGCCGAACGACGCCTCCCGCAGCAGGAGCAGCGTGGTGCGGTTGCCGACCACCTCGAGCGCCCGGGCGATCGAGCAGTTGGCGGTGGACCAGGAGTCACGCTGGGCGAGGAGGTCCGTCATGGCGTCGACGGTACCCCCCTGACTTAGGAAACCAAAAGTCAGCTACCTCACAGCTGGCCGGGGAAGAAACCGTGCCGGGCCAGCGGCTCGACGATCTGGTGCTCCTCGTACGACAGGTGCGACAGCAACGTGTCGGTGAGCAGGTCCACCGCCTCCTGGAGTCCGGTGAAGTCGCCGGGCCGGCGGACCAGCTCGACGAGCGCCCGGTCCACGCTCTCCACCACCCCGTGGATCACCACGTGCTCCTCCTCCAGGCGGTCCAGCACGGCGGCCAGCCCGGCCTCGGAGCGGCGCAGGTGCGGGAAGATCGAGGCGTCCTCCAGCCCGTGGTGCTGGGTGACCATCGTGCAGTAGGCCGCGCAGTACGCCCCGAGCGTCCAGTTGTTCTGCCGCATGGTCATCTCGTTCAGTGCGGCCCGCGCCCGGCCCGGCGTGACCGAACCCTGTTTGACCTGTTCCAGCAGGTCGCGCACCTGGGCCAGCTCCTGGCGCAGGTGGTCGTGCACGTCCACCAGGTGCTGTCCGGCGGCCTGTCCCCGAGGCGGGTAGACGTGTCCGGCCGGTGGCGGCGGGGCGCTCGGGCGGGTGGACTCGTCCCAGGGGCGGCGCGCGCTCAGGCGTACCCCCGGGTCGGGGGTGGGAGTGACGCCGAGCGTGCTCGGGCCGCCGGCGGCGGTCTGCTCGTCGGAGGCCGCGCGGTCGTCGCCGCCGGCGGGCGCGGCGCGCTCGGCGGCGACCAGCTCCCGCACGGCGGGCGCGACCTCCTGGCCGAAGATCTGGATCGCGCGCGGCTCGTCGCTGCCGAGGACGAACGTGGTGATGCCGTGCTCCAGCGTGAGCCCGGCCAGTTCCTCCACCCACTGCTCCGGCGGCCCGGCCAGGAAACCGGCCGACGAGCGGGCGAACGTGCCGGTCACGTTGAGCATGCGGCGGATCGCGGCCGGGTCGCGCCCGGCGGCCCGGGCGCCCTCGTCGACGAGCGCGTTCAGGGCGGGCAACTCGTCGGGGCCCTTCGGCAGGTACGACAGGGACGGCAGCCAGCCGTCCGCGGCGCGGCCCACCAGGCGCAGCATGCGCGGCTTGTACGCGCCGACCCAGATGCCCACCGGGTGTGCCGGCGCCGGCCCGCGCTTGGCGCCGACCACCCGGTAGTGCTCGCCGTCGACGCGGATCATGCCGCGCCGGTCGGTGTCCCAGACCTCGCGGATCACCCGGATCGCCTCGTCCAGGGCCTCGACGGCGGCGCCGGGGGACAGGCGCCGCCCGCCGGCCGCCTCGATCGCGTCCCAGAACGCGCCCGCGCCGAGCCCCAGCTCGACCCGGCCGCCGGTGAGCAGGTCCAGGCTGGCGATGCTGCGGGCCAGCACCACCGGCTGGCGCAGCGGCAGGTTGAGTACGTTGCCGGCCAGGCGGATGCGCTCGGTGGCGGCGCCCACGTAGGACATCAGCGTCCAGGTGTCCAGGAAGCCCGGCTGGTACGGGTGGTCCTGGAACGTGACCAGGTCCAGCCCGACCTGCTCGCAGAGCCGGGCGAGCGCCACCACCTGGTCGGGCTGCCCGGCGGCGGGGGTGAGGAAGCCGCCGAAGGTCAGCTCGTGTCCGTGATCGGTCATCCGTCCCGCCCTCCCGTGATCTTGCCTGGCCCTGCCACCGTAGCGCCGCCGCCGGTAGCCCGGCCGGGTGAAGAGCATCACAAGAAGTGGACGATCGTCGCAAAACGCTCCTAGCGTCGGTTTCGTCCGCAGACGCGGACACCGCGGGCCGGAAACGCCAAATCCCGCCGCCGTCCCCGGTAACCGAACCTCGCGCGGGAGCGGGGGAACCACACGTTCCACGGTGCATCGTCACCTCGGGGTGAAGCCGCCACCGGCGGCCGGGCTCCTCGGCCCGAACCCGACAGCTCACCTCGTCGGCGTGGAGGAATCCACATGGCAACTGAATACTCAGCCCGAAGCCGCCGTACCGCTCTCGGGGCGGTTCTGGCCGGCGCCGCCGTCGGCGCCGCGACCCTGTTCGGCGCGGCCGCTCCGGCCAGCGCGGGCGTCAACTGGGACGCGGTCGCGCGCTGCGAGTCAGGCGGCAACTGGAAGATCAACACCGGCAACGGCTACTACGGCGGGCTTCAGTTCTCCCGCGCCACCTGGAACGGCTACGGCGGGCAGAGGTACGCCGCCCGAGCCGACCTGGCCAGCCGGTCCGAGCAGATCGCCGTCGCGGAGAAGGTGCTGCGCGGGCAGGGCATCGGCGCGTGGCCGGTCTGCGGCAGGAAGGGCGGCTCGGCGAACGCCGGGTCGGCCGCGGCCGGCGAGCGGGCCACCACGAAGGCCACTCTGCGCAAGGCCGCCCCGGAGCGGGCGGCCACGCGCAAGGCCGCGCCGCAGCGGCCCGCGACGAAGGCCGCGCTGCAGCCCGCGACCGGTGCCGGGACGTACGTGGTCCGGCGCGGGGACACGCTGTCGGAGATCGCCGTGGCGCAGCGCGTCGACGGCGGCTGGCGTGCCCTGCACGAGCGCAACCGGGCAGTGGTCGGCGACGACCCGGGCCTGATCTTCCCCGGTCAGCGGCTGCGCCTGCGCTGACAGCGGTCCGGAGAACGCCCGGCCGGTCCGTCCGGCCGGGCGTTCATCCGTCCGCGACACGCCGCGCCGCCGGTGTCCGGCCTGCTCGCGGCGCCGGGGCGCGGCCCGCGACAGCCGGTGACCGCGATTCGTCGGAGCCGGTTGCTAGGGTCACGGTGCTCGGCTAAGACGTGAAGAAAGCGCGGAAATGACCAACGACCCGTTCTCGGCGGCCGCGAGCCTCGACGAGCTGCTGACCCGCACGCAGCAGGCGCTCACCGCGATGCGCTCCCGGGCCTCGGCGCACGCCGACGGCGAGCCGGGTGACCTGCTCCGCGCCGAGGGCACGGCCGCCGGCGGGCGGGTCCGCGCGGTCGCCGTCCAGGGTGGCCGGCTGGATTCCGTGACGGTCGACCCGGAGCTTGCCGGCGAGCCCCTCGACGTCCTCTGCGGACACCTCGTCACCGCCGCCAACGCCGCGTTGTCCGAGCTGGACGCCCAGGTCAGCGCGTCGGCGCGGGCCGACGCCGACGCGCTCGCCGCCCGGCTCGGCACCATGGGCGACCAGGCCGAGCTGTTCGGCCGCGCGATGCACGAGGCGGCCGCGCGGATCCACCGCGACCGCGGCACCCCGTCCCGGGCCGGGCGCCCGGCCTGACCCGACGGCCGGCGTGGCGCCGCGACCCCGCGACGCCCGGCACGGCCCGGCCCGGCACGACGAGGCTCTGGCGCGACGAGGCGGCCGGCCGCCGGGAGGACGACGACCGGCCGCGCTACGCCACGGTCAGCTCAGGGTGACCGCGGTGTCGTCGACGACGAAGGACGTCTGCAACGAGCTGTCCTCCACGCCGCTGAACGAGATGGTCGCCGTGGTGCCCGCGAGCGACGAGATGTCGAAGGACCGCTGCACGTAGCCGGTGGCCTTGTTCAGGTTGGAGTACGTGGCCAGCGTGGTGCTGCCCGCCTTGACGGTGAGCTTGTCGTACGCGGTGCTGGTGGTCGACTCCGCGCTGTCGACGTGCAGCCAGAAGCTCAACGTCGCCCGGCATCCGGCCGGGATCGTCACCGACTGGCTGAGCGTGTCGGTGTGCGACGAGCCGTACCCGTCCAGCCACCCCTTGTACGAGCCGCCGTGCGCGGCCTGGCCGCTGTCGGTGGTGATGACGCCGGACGAGGCGCTCCAGCTCACGTTGCCCGACTCGAAGCCGGGGTTGGCGAGCTTGTTGCCGGAGCAGCCGCCCGAGGGCGGGGTGGTCGTGGTGCTCGGCGTGGGCGTCGGGGTGCCACCGGCACAGGTCGGCTCGCCCGACTGGGCCGGCACGCTGACCGCGGTCCACGCCGCCTTCACCGCGTTGAACTCCGCGCAGCCGCTCGGGTAGAGGTTCTTCGCCGCCTGCAACGTCCACACGCGGTACTTCAGGTAGGACGAGGACGACGTCTTCAGAAGCATCGCGTTGTACATGATCTTCATGGCCTTCTGGATGCCCAGGCCGGTCACGCTGCTGCCGTTGCAGGTGGAGCTGGAGGGCTGCCCGTTGGTCGGGCTGCTGCCGTTGGCTAGCAGGTAGAACCAGTGGTTGCCCGGGCCGGCCGCGGCGTGCACCTCGGTCGACGGGATGCTGCTGGAGTAGCAGTTCGGGTCGCCGAGCGCCGACGGGTTGTACATGTTGCGGATCGGGCCGGAGCCGACCAGGTTGATCTTCTCGCCGACCAGGAAGTCCGGCGCGTCGTAGCTGGACGGCTCGTTGGCGAACCACTCGGTGGCCGCGCCGAACGTGTCAGCCACGAACTCCTGCGTGCCGCCGCCGGAGATGCCGCCGGGGGTGTTGTCGTCGATGCCGTGGCCGATCTCGTGCGCCACCACGTCCAGCGAGCTGATCCACTGACCGGCGGTGTTCTTGCCGATCTGCACCTGGCTGCCGTCGTAGTAGGCGTTCTGGTCGTTGAGGCCCACCCGGATCGGCCAGTAGCCGCCGTTGCCGTTGGCGCCGTTGCGGCCCAGCCACTGGGAGAGCATCTTGTGCTCGGTCTGCGCGGAGAACAACGCGTCCACGCAGCCGGTCTCCTTGTTGGTGGCGGTGCCGTTGCCCCAGACGTCGTCGGAGCCGCTGAACGTGGTGTTGTTCGCCGCGTCCTGGCAGCTCAGGTTCGTGACCGTCGGGTCCTTCATGGTGTACGTCGAGCCCGACTGGGTGGTGTTGAGCGTCAGCGGGCTGGGCCCGTTCCAGGCGCCGGTGCCGGTGCCGCGCACCACGTGCTCCTGCTTGCGCAGGACCGCGCCGGTGCGGGCGTCGACGTCGACGGTGAGCCGGCTGGGGCCGTCCGCGCCGGTGCCGCGTACCGTGGTCTCCCAGGCCAGCGCCGGTGCGGCGCCGAGCGTGTAGACCACGAGCGTGGTGCCCTCGACCGCGTTCACGGTCGTGAGCTGGGCGCGCGCCGTCTTCGCGGCGGCGTCCCGGGTCAGCGCGGGCGTGGTGGCGAGCGCGCCGATGGGCCGCTGCTGGGCGACCGAGGCGTACTTCAGGTTGCCGGCCGCGTCCGTGGCGAGCACGAAGTCGCCGCCGACCACCGGCAGGCCCTTGTAGGTGCGCTCGTAGGGCACGTACTGGGTGCCCTCGGAGGAGATGACCGGCTTCTGGACGAACGCGTCGTCGGAGCCGGCCTGCAGGTAGGCGGGACGGTTCGCGACCAGGGCACGGGCCGAGTCGGCGGCGGTCGCGCGGGCCTGGGCCGGGTCCGGGGCGGCGGGCCCGGGTGGCGCGGCCTGCACGGCCGCGGCGGTGCCGGCAGCGAGGATGCCGGCCGCGGCCGCGCCGGTGAGCGCGGCGAAGCGAGGTGAGAGTTTCACGGGGGTTTGCTCCTGTTCTACAGGCGCGCCGCACGGAGCCCGGTGGGGACGGGCGGCGCGGTGGTGCGAGGCAGGGTGACGGCCGGTCACCGGAGCTGCCGGCGTGGCTCCGGGTCGACAGATCGACCGTCGTGAGTCGCCGGGGGTCGGCGGCTCGCTGGTGCACAATCACACGCCGCCCGAGCCCGGAGCAATGGGTGACCTGGGCAACGGCTGACAGTCGGGCGTGTCGCCGCGCGCGTCGATTCAGGCAGCCATGATCTTCAATAGGCCCTGATCAGGGCGAATATCGCTGACTGTGGATGGGCGGGCGTGCAAATTGCGGACGTTGCCGCTGTATGCGAATGGCGCGCATAGACGCGAGGCCGCCGTGCGCGCGGCCGGGCGGCGGCCGATCCGCCGCCCGGCCGGGTCAGCGCGGGCCGCGGGTACGCGTCGGCGACACGGTGGGCAGCGGTGGAAGCGACGGCGTCAGCGTCGGCCGCGACGTCGGCCGACCGGTCGGGCCCGGGCTCGGGCTCGACGAGGAAGGGCTCGGGCTCGGCGACTCCGAGGGCGTCGGCGCGGCGGTGGTCGGCGGCGGTGGCACCGACCGGGTCGGCTCCGGGGTCTCGCCGGGGAACGCCGGCTCACCGAAGCGGTACTTGCCCGGGTCGAGCTTCATGGCCGCGGTGGCCCGGTTCATGAACTGCCGCCAGATCGGCGCGGCGCCGGTCGAGCCGTAGACCTCGTAGCTGCCGCCCTTCGTCCGCAGCGGCTTGCCGTCGGTGGTGCCCAGCCAGACGGCCGAGGCGAGCGCGCCGGTCCAGCCGACCATCCAGGTGTGCACGTTCTGCGTGGTGCTCTTCCCCGCCTGCCACGTGCCGGTCTTGCCGGCGGAGTCCCAGCCGTTGCCCAGCTCGGCGGCCCGCACCCGGCGCAGCGTCCAGTCGAGCTGGTCGATCGCCTCCCGGTCCAGGCCCAGGTCCGTCGTCCGCAGCTGCTCGGTCCACACCTCCTCGTCGTCCTTGGTCACCGACCGGACGAAGTGCGCGTCGGCGCGCTTGCCGCCGGCCGCGAACGTCGCCATCCCGTTCGCGTGGTCCTGCACGGTGATCCCGTACTGCCCGATCCCGACCTCGGTGGAGAACCGCTTCGCCACCTCGTCGGCGGGATCACTGCGCAGGTCGACGCGCTGCGGCCGGGGATTGCCGCGGACCGTCTCCCACATCGACTCCACGCCCGCCTGCCGGGCCATCTCGATCACCTTGTCGGTGCCGAGCTTCTCCGTCAGCTCGAAGTAGGTCACGTTCAGCGAGGCGACTGTGGCCTCCCAGAGCGCGCAGTCCGGCTGGCAGGGCGCGCGCTCGGCGTTGCGGATCGGCCCGGCCGCGCTCCCCCTGGTGCGCCCCGAGGCGGGGAACTCCTTGGTGTCCGGCGAGTCGAACCGCTGCTTCACCGAGATCCCGTCGCGCACGGCCGCCGCCAGGTCGTACACCTTGAACGACGACCCCGGCGGATGCTGGCCGAACCCGCGGGTCTCGCCGTTCTCGTCGTAGTACCAGCCGGCGTAGTCCGCGCCCGAGCCCTTGTCGCCGCCGTAGTAGCCGAGCACCCGGCCGGTGCCCGGCTCCACCGCCACCAGCGCCGCCTGCCAGTTGCGCGGCTGGCCGCGTACCGCCTGCGGCGCGGTGTCGCGGCGGATGTCCGCCGCCGCCTCGGCCGCGTCCTGCACGCGCTTGTCGACGGTGGTGACGATCCGGTAGCCGCCGTCGCGGATCACCTCGTCGGGCTTGCCGCGGAACGGGTCGGTATCGCGCAGCTCGGCGAGCACGTGGTTGACCACCAGGCCGGTCGGCCGGTCCAGGTCGGACCGGCCCGCGTCCTTGTCGATCGGCCGGACCGTGTCCGGGTACGCGAGGTCGGCCGCCTGCTGCGGCGTCAGGTAGCCGAGCTTGACCATGCCGTCGCGGATGTAGTTCCACCTGTCGATCGAGTTCTGCCGGGCCAGGGCGTTGCGGCGCGGGTCGTAGCCGGGCGAGCCCTCGGGGTCGGCCGGGTCCGCCTCCGGCTGCTTCACCATCGCGCAGAGCACCATCGCCTCGGCCGGCGTGAGCTGCCGCGCGGCGGGTGCGTCCCGGCGCACCGTCCTGCCGAAGTACGTCTGCGCGGCCGCCTCGATGCCGTACGCGCCCCGCCCGAACGGCACGGTGTTCAGATAGAAGCCGAGGATCTCCTCCTTCGAGTACGCGTCGTCGAGCTTCCACGCGATCACCGCCTCGCGCAGCTTGCGGGAGTAGGTGACCCCGCGCAGGTCGGCGGCGATGCGCGCGTACTGCTGGGTGAGGGTGGACGCGCCCTGCCGCTGCCCGCCGCTCACGTTGGCCCAGGCCGCCCGCAGCACACCCTTGAAGTCGATGCCCTGGTTCGTCCAGAACGTACGGTCCTCGGCCGCCACGATCGCCTGCTTCGCCGAGTCGTTCATCTGGTCGTACGGCACGATGGTGCGGTTCTGCGCGCCCAGCTTCGCCATCGGTGTGCGCCCGTCGGCGTAGTAGACGGTGGTGGACTCGGGCAGCTTCAGGTCGCTGGGCGTCGGCACGCTGTCGAAGTAGTAGCCGCCGGCGACCAGCCCGCAGCCGGCCAGCAGCGTGCAGACCGCGAGGACGACCAGCAGACGCCGCCGCTTGCGCCTGGGGCGCACCTGAGCCGCGCCGTCCGGTTCCGGGGTGGATCCGCTGTTCCGCACGCGTTACCTCCGACTGCTCGGCTGAGTCGTGCCCGGCTCGCAGGCTAACCGAGCTGCGCCGACCGCACCGGCCGACGAACGCGGACGGTGTGGCGCGGGTCCGGGCCGGGGCGGACGGCTGCCGCCCCGGCCCGGGGGCTCACCCGGTCAGCGCGCCGCCCACCCGGCGGCCCGGTCGTCGCGTTCCCGGCGGGCGGCCCGGCGGGAACGCCACCTGTCGCTGCCGCCCATGTGGAACGGCGCCGACCGCCACAGCGACCGCACCGGCGTGCCGTCCGGGGCGGCGAACGTCTCCCGTTCGGCGTAGCCGAGCCGCCGCAGCAGCTCCTCCTCCTGCGCACCGGCGCACGGGTGCGCGTACGTGGGCAGGCTCAACGTGTCCATCCGGCGCTGTGCCGCGGACAACGCCTGCGTCGCGCCACCCCGGGGCGCGGCCAGCAGCGCCAGATTGTTGTGCGGCTCGGCCGGTCGGCGTGCCGCCAGCTCGGCACCGAGGCGGCGGAACCGGTCCCCGTCCGGCCCGGCGGCGCCGGCGAGACGGTCGGCGTACCGGTGGGGAGGGGATCGGGCGGTAGCGGTGGAACCAGACGGTGGCGGCGCTGCCGTCGGGCAGCAGGAACGCGTCGCCGAACAGCAACGCGTGTTCGGTCCAGATCCGCGCCACGGCGGCGAGGACCGGCAGGCGGCGGGACGTGTCGGGGACGAGCCAGGCGGCCAGCGCGGTGGGCGCGAGGGCCTCGGCGACGAGATCGGCGATGCGGCCGATGTCGCACCATCGGGCGCGGACGACGGGCAGGGCTGTGCTCATGAACGGACTCCTGTTTTCCAGGCGTGATCGGGTCGGTTGCGGGCGCCGGACGACAGTCGGCGGCGCCGCCGCGGCATGCGGCAGTCGGGCGGGACGCCCGTGCTCCGGATCGGAGATGGTGCCTGCGGAGTCCGCTCAGGCGGGTCTGGTGCCGGGGCGCGACGTGCGGGACGGCGGCAGCGGGTCGGCCGCCGGCCGCGCGTACCGGTGGGTCAGCGCCGGCAGCCGCAAGCGGTTCGCGTCCGCGTCGGCCGGCTCGCTGTGCACGGCGCCGCCGCCGTGGGTGACGCCGTCGAGCGGCAGCGGCAGCGGCAGTGCGGGCGTGGTGGTGACGTGTGCCGCCGGGCCGACGGCCGCCGGTGCCCGGCTGCGTACGGGGTCGACCCACCGGGTGCCGACGACGGTGAGGGTGCGTGCTGCCGGTGCGGCGAGGACCGGCCCGGCGGCGCGGGGCGGCGCGTCGTGCGCACGCCCGGGGGCCGGCGCCGGCGTCGCGGCCGGGTCGGCCGGAACGACCGGGACGCTCGGATCGGACGGCCCGGGCACGGGCTCGCCGGGTGCCGGCGATCCGGGGTCCGGCGCGGCCGGCGGGTCGAGCAGATCGGTCACCGGGCTGAGCGGGTCGAGCACCGGCTCCAGCGGGTCGAGCACCGGTGCCAGGCCCCGCCAGACCGGGCCGAGGATCGGGCGCAACGGTTCCACGACCGGGGACAGCAGGTCCGCCACCGGGTCGAGCACGCCCACCGTCACCGGGTCGGTGACCGGGCGCAGACCGTCGGCGACGGGCGCGAGCAGGTGGTCGCGCAGCGGGTCGGTGACCGGACGCAGGCCGTCCGTGACGGGCGTGAGCACACGGTCCTGGACCGGCGTCACCACCGCCTCGACGACCGGCGGGGTGTGTGGGCGGCCCGGCGCCGCCGGCTCGGCCTTGCCCGGCGCCGCCGGTCCGACCGGGCCCGGCCTGGGCGAGGTGGCACCCGGCGTCGGCGAGGTCGCGGTGGGCGGCGCGGCGGAGCCGGGAGCAGGCGTGGACGCGGGGGAGCCGGGTGCGGGCGCTGGTGCGGCGGGTGTCGCCGGCGCCGCCGCGGCGTCGCCGGGCCCGGAAGGGTGCGCGTCGCCGTCGTCGGTTCCGGACACGGGCAGGCCGAGCACCGTCCCGAGCGTGTGGGTGAGCACCCCGACGGTGGCGGTGAGCGGACCGGACGGCTCCCGGTCGGCGGCGTGGGCGGCCGAGCCGGATGCGGCCTCGTGGGCGCCCCAGACGACGGCCACGGCGCCGAGCAGCAGGCCGAGGCGCAGCGTGCCGCGCGCCATCCACCCGGTCCGTACCGACATCCCGCACCCTTCGGAACCCGCGCCCGGCGGCACGGATCGACGACCCGCACTGTACCGAACGTGGCGGGCCGGGCACAGTACGCCGTTGATCCGAATCGGGCGCGTCGCGCCGGGCGCAGGCGTGGGATCCGCGCTGTCCGGGTACCAGCCGGGCCATGGACACGCGCACTGCCGAACGCCCCGACACCGCCCCCGCTTCCGCCGTGCCCCCGGCCGGTGTGGTCGCTGTCGTCGCCCACCGGAAGAAGACGTTCGGGGGTGGGCTCGACGAGCTGCGCTCCCGGCTCGTGGCCGCCGGGGTCGGGCGGCTGCTCTGGTACGAGGTGCCGAAGAGCCGCAAGGCGCCCAAGCGGGTCCGTGCGGCGCTGGACTCCGGCGCCGAGCTGGTGCTGGTGTGGGGCGGCGACGGCATGGTGCAGCGGTGCGCCGACGCGCTCGCGGGCAGCGGCGTCCCGATGGGCATCCTGCCCGCCGGCACCGCCAACCTGTTCGCGGTCAACCTCGGCATCCCGGTCGACCTGCCCGAGGCGGTACGGATCGCGCTGCACGGCCGCCGGCGCGAGCTGGACCTGGGCCGGATCAACGGCGAGCACTTCGCGGTGATGGCGGGCGCGGGGTTCGACGGCGACCTGATCCGCGACGCCGACCGGCAGCTCAAGGGCCGGTTCGGCCGGATCGCGTACGTCTGGACCGGGCTGCGGCACGTGCGCGGGGAGTGCGTACGGACCCGGATCCGGGTCGACGGCGCCGACTGGTTCGACGACGAGGCGAGCTGTGTGCTGTTCGGCAACGTCGGCACCATCACCGGCGGCATCCCGGCCTTCGACGACGCCCGCCCCGACGACGGGGCCCTCGAAGTCGGCGTGTCCACCGCCAGCGGCGCCGTGGACTGGGCGCGCACGCTGGGCCGGATGGCCGCCGGGCGCTCCGACGAGTCGCCGTTCGTCCGGATCACCCGCGGCCGCAAGATCAAGGTGAGGTTCGACGCGCCGAAGACGTACGAGCTGGACGGCGGCGCCCGGGGCAAGGCGAAGCGGCTCAAGGTGAAGGTGGTCCCGGGGGCGCTGACCGTGTGCTGTCCCGACCCGGCGGACTGACCGCGACCGGGCCGGGGCAGGATGCCGGAATGCGTGACGACATCCGCGACTACCTGGCCGAAGTGGTCCGCCGTTCCCGGGACGTGCTCGGTGACGACCTCGTCGGCGCGTACGCGGCCGGCTCGGTCGGGCTGGGCGCGCACCAGCCGGGCCGCAGCGACGTGGACGTGGCGCTGGTGGCCGCCGGGCCGATGCCGGAGCCGGACAAGCGCCTGCTCGTGGACCGGCTGCGGCACGGGTCGCTGCCCTGCCCGGCACGCGGCCTGGAACTCGTCGTCTACCGCCGCGACGTGGCCGCCTCCGGCACCCCGGAGCCGGGCTTCGAGGTCGAGCTGAACACCGGCGCCACAATGCCGTTCCGCGCCACCTACGACCCGGCCGACCGGCCCGCCGCCGACGGGCGGTTCTGGTACGCGCTGGACCGCAGCATCCTGCGCCAGTCCGGCCTGGCCCTGCTCGGCCCGCCTGCCGCCGAGGTGTTCGCCGACCCGTCACCCGAGGCGCTGCGGGCGCTGCTGGCCGACGCGCTGCGCTGGTGGCTGGCGCTGCCCACGCCGCCCGGTGACGAACCGGCCCCCGGCGCGGAGGACGCGGTGCTCGGGGCCTGCCGGACGCTGGTGCGCTACCGCGACGGTGTCTGGCTGGGCAAGGTCGACGCCGGGCTGCGGGTCGCCGCCGCCGACCCGGACGCCGCGCTGATCCGGGCCTCGATCGAGGCCCGCCGGGGCGGTACGCCGCCGTCCGGTCCGGCCGCCCGCGCGTTCCAGCGGCGGGTGCTGGACCGGATCACCGCGGACTGAGCCCCGCCGTGCGTGACTACTGTGGGCCGGGGGAGGTGCGGTGATCATGACTGAGCTGAGCGCGTCCGCGCGGGCCGGGCTGGAGTCGGTGGTGCCCGGCGGCGTGGCGACCCGGGCCGCGGACCGGCTGCGGATGGCCCACGACGCCTCGCACTACCTGCTGCATCCCGGCGCGGTGGTCACGCCGTCCGACGCCGGTCAGGTCGCCGCGCTGCTGGCGTACGGGCGCCGCACCGGCACCGCGCTGACGTTCCGCTCCGGCGGCACCAGCCTCAGCGGCCAGGCCGTCACCGACCGGCTGCTGGTCGACGTGCGGCGGCACTTCCGCGACCTGAGCGTGCTCGACGACGGGCGGCGGGTACGGGTGCAGCCGGGCGTGGTGCTGCGGCAGGTCAACGCCCGGCTCGCGCCGTATGGCCGCAAGCTCGGCCCCGACCCGGCCAGCGAGTCCGCGTGCACGGTCGGTGGTGTGGTCGCCAACAACTCCAGCGGCATGACCTGCGGAACCGAGTTCAACACGTACCGGACACTGGAGTCGCTGGTCCTCGCGCTGCCCAGCGGCACCGTGCTGGACACCGGCGCCCCGGACGCCGACGCCCGGCTGCGCGCCGCCGAACCGGACCTGCACGCCGGGCTGCTGCGGCTGCGTGACCGGGTGCGCGGCAACCCCGAGTCGGTGCGCCGCATCCGCGCCCAGTACGCCATGAAGAACACCATGGGCTACGGCGTGAACGCGTTCCTCGACCACGACGACCCGGCCGACCTGCTCACCCGGCTCGTGGTGGGCAGCGAGGGCACGCTCGCGTTCGTCGCCTCGGCGACGTTCCGCACCGTACCCGTGCACCGGCACGCCGCGACCGGCCTGCTGGTCTTCGAGTCCCTGGGCGCGGCGATGGCCGCCATGCCGGCGCTGGTGGCCGCCGGGCCGGCGGCGGTCGAGTTGCTCGACGCCGCCGCCCTGCGGGTGGCCCAGCGTGACCCGAAGGCGGACGCCGCGCTGCGCGGCCTGGCCGTGCGCGGGCACGCCGCGCTGCTCGCCGAGTGGCAGGAGTCCGACCCGGAGGCGCTCGCCGACCGGGTCGCCGGCGCCGGGCCGGTGCTGGCCGGCCTGCCGCTGAGCGCACCGGCCCGGCTCAGCGGCGAACCGGCCGCCCGCGCCGCGCTGTGGCACATCCGCAAGGGCCTGTACGCGGCGGTCGCGGGCGCCCGCCCGTCCGGCACCACCGCGCTGCTGGAGGACATCGCCGTGCCGGTCGAGGCGCTGGCCGGCACGTGCGCGGCGCTCGCCGACCTGTTCGACCGGCACCGGTACGCCGACAGCGTCATCTTCGGCCACGCCAAGGACGGCAACCTGCACTTCATGCTCAACGAGCGGTTCGACGGCGGTGAGGCCCCGGCGCGCTACGCCGACTTCACCGAGGAGATGGTCGACCTGGTGCTCGGCCACGGCGGCACGCTCAAGGCCGAGCACGGCACCGGCCGGGTGATGGCCCCGTACGTGCGCCGCCAGTTCGGCGACGAGCTGTACGAGGTGATGCGCGAGCTGAAGACGCTGTGCGACCCCGACGGCGTGCTCAACCCGGGTGTGCTGCTCAGCGACGACCCGGAGATCCACATGCGGCACCTCAAGACCGTGCCGACGGTGGAGGAGGAGGTGGACCGCTGCGTCGAGTGCGGCTACTGCGAGCCGGTCTGCCCGAGCCGCGACCTCACCACCACGCCGCGGCAGCGCATCGTGCTGCGCCGGGAGATCGCCGCCGCGCAGGCCGCCGGTGACCACGCGCTGGTCCGGGAGCTGACCGACGACTACGACTACGACGCGGTGCAGACCTGTGCCGTCGACGGCATGTGCGCCACCGCCTGCCCGGTGCTGATCAACACAGGTGACCTGGTCAAACGACTGCGCGCGGAGGAACACGGCCGGACCGTGTCCACCGCCTGGCGCGGCGCGGCCCGCCGCTGGGGCGCCGCCACCCGGGGCATGGCGCGTGGGCTCGACCTGGCCGGGGCGCTGCCGCCCGCGCTGCCCGAGGCCGCCACCCGGGCCGCCCGCGCGGTGCTCGGCGCCGACTGGGTACCGCGGTGGCAGCGGGATCTGCCGCGCGGCGGCACCCCGCGCCGCCCGTACCCGGCCGACGACCCGGACGCGGTGTTCGTGCCGTCCTGCCTCGGCACGCTGTTCGCCCCGGCGCAGGGCGGGACCGGCGTTGCCGCCGCGCTGCTCACGCTCGCCGAGCGGGCCGGCGTACGCCTGCTCGTGCCGGACGGCGTCGGTGACCTGTGCTGCGGCACGCCCTGGTCCTCCAAGGGCCTCGTCGACGGCTACCGGGCGGTGCGCGACCGGGTCCCGCCGGTGCTGCGCGCCGCGAGCCGCGACGGCGCGCTGCCCGTGGTCAGCGACGCCGCGTCCTGCACCGAGGGCTTCGAACGGCTGGTCGACGGCGCCGGGGACGTGCGGGTCGTCGACGCGGTCGCGTACACCGCCGGCACGCTGCTGCCCCGGCTGACCGTGCGCCGCCGGATCGGCTCGCTCGCGCTGCACCCGACCTGCTCGTCGGTCCGGCTCGGCCTGGACGACGCGCTGCTCACAGTGGCCCGCGCGGTCGCCGACGAGGTGGTGGTCCCGGAGGGCTGGCAGTGCTGCGGCTTCGCCGGTGACCGGGGGCTGCTGCATCCGGAGCTGACCGCGTCGGCCACCCGGGCCGAGGCCGCCGCCGTCGCGGCGCGCCCCTTCGACGGGTACGCCTCGGTGAACCGGACCTGCGAGATCGGGCTGGCGCGGGCCACCGGGCAGCCGTACCGCCACCTGCTGGAGCTGCTGGCCGAGGTGACCGCGTGATGCGCAGCTGGCGATTCGCGGCGCTCATGCTGGTCGTCGGCGTGGCGGTGGCCGCCGGCCAGGACACGCCGGTGTCGGCGACGGTGGGGTTCCTGGCGTTCGCCGCGCTGGCGGCGGTCTTCTCGCCACTGGCGTTCCCCCGGTCGCTGACCGCGGCGCAGGCGCGTCGGCGCAGCGCGGACGACGGCCGGCCGGTCATCTACTGGCGGCCCGGCTGCACGTACTGCCTGCGGCTGCGCCTGCGGTTGGGCGGGCGGGCCCGGCGGGCGTACTGGGTGGACATCTGGCGCGACCCGGAGGCCGCCGCCGCCGTGCGGGCGGTGACCGGCGGCGACGAAACGGTTCCCACTGTGGTGCTGCCGGACGGGGCGGTGGTCAATCCCGACCCGGCGTGGTTGCGGGCCCGGCTCGGGGCCTGACCGGCGAACCCCGGCTCGGGGCCTGACCGGGCGAACCCCGGCACGGGACGGCCCGGCGGGCATACCGTGCCAGAGGGGCGTCGCGGACGGCGCCCGCGGAGGGGGAACGATGCCGGCCGGGATGCTGTCGGGGCGGGTCGCTGTGGTCACCGGCGCGGCGCGGGGGATCGGCCGGGCCGCGGCGGTGGCGCTGGCCGAGGCCGGCGCGGACGTGGCCGGGATGGACGTCGCCGGGCCGGTCAGCCCGATCCTGGATTTCCCGCCCGCCACGCCGGAGGACCTGGCCGAGACCGGGTGCCGGGTGACGGCGGCGGGCGCCCGGTGGTCGGCGCACGTGGCCGACCAGCGTGACATCGGCGCGGTACGCGCGGTCGCCGAGGCGGTGCAACGGGAGCACGGCGGCGTGGACGTGCTGTTCGCCAACGCCGGCATCCAGGCGTTCGCGCCGCTGCTGGAGATGACCGACCAGCACTGGCACGACCAGATCGACGTGAACCTCACCGGCGCCGCCAACGTGCTGCGGGTCTTCGCACCGCTGCTGGTACGCCGCAGCGGCGGCCGGATCGTCGTGACGTCGTCCACCCAGGGGCAGCACGGCACCACGAACGGGTCCGCGTACTCGGCGTCCAAGTGGGGACTGATCGGGCTGGTCAAGTCCGCCGCGCTGGAACTCGGTCCGCACGGCGTGACGGTGAACGCGGTGATCCCGGGCCTGGTCGACACCGCGCTGACCCGGCACCGGGACCGCTACGTGCAGGCGCTCGTCGAGGCGGGGAAGCCGGCCTCCGGTGACCTCGCCGAGGTGGAGGACGCCGCGATTGCGGCGCTGCGGTCGAAGACGCCGCTGGGCGTGCCGTGGGTGGAACCGGAGGACGTGGCGCCGCTGGTCGTGTTCCTCGCCTCCGACGCCGCCCGGATGGTCAGCGGCACGTCGTTCGCCGCGACCGCGGGCGACAGCGCGCACGTGACCGCCTGACCCCGCCGGGCTGCCGCCGCAGGCGGTCGTGGCTAGGCTCGGGCGATGCATCGATCGCGGTTGTACGCCCTGATCATCGACGCGCCGCGGGACGAGGCGGGGGAGGCGGCCGCGTTCTGGTCCGCCGCGCTCGGCTCGGAGCTGCGCACCGAACCGGCCGAACCGGAGTTCACCGGCCTGGCCGACGTGGTGCCCGGGCTGGTCACCGCCGTGCAGTCGATCGGCGACGCGCCCCGCTACCACCTCGACATCGAGACCGACGACGTGGCCGCCGAGGTCGAGCGGCTGTGCGGACTCGGCGCCACACCGGTCTCCCGCTGGCTCGACTGCCACGTGCTGCGCGCGCCGGGCGGGCACCTGCTCTGCGTCATCCCGGTGGCGAGCGACAGCGCGCTGTTCGAGTCCACCGCCACCCGCTGGCCGTGACCCGGTCGCGAACCGGCGCCCCGGCCACTGGGGCCGGGGCGCCGGAACTGCGGGTCAGGAACCGTACGGCAGGGTGACAGTCGAGCCGTTGCCGACGCCGAGGATCGTGGGCGCGCCGCCGATGGCGTTCCACACCTCGACGCGTACCGTGCCGCCGGCCAGGTTGCCCGGCGTGCCGGTGGACGAGAGCAGACCCTGCGTCTGCCGGTAGCGCTCCGCACCCGGGACCGGATCGGTGGCGAAGTACCGGTACGCCTCCACCCGCTCGACGCTGCCGTTGCCGGTCAGGTCGTAGGAGACGCGGATCTGGACGCCGTTGCCGACCGCGGTGCCCGCGTCGACGGCCAGGTCGAAGGCGGTCGCCCCGCCGGTGTACGTGCCGGTCAGCCCGGTGGCGGTGAACACCTGCGGGTTGGTCGGCGTGCCGTCGTGGTTGCCGTTCGCCGCCGCCACGTTCACCGTGCTGGCGGTGCCGGCGGTGCCGTCCAGCCCGCCGCCCGAGCGCAGGTACCGGACCGGCTTCAGCGGGCTGCCCGTACCCGTCGGGCTGGGGCTCGCGGAGGTCGGCGTCGGGCTCGCGGTGGTCGGGGTGGGGCTGGGCCCCGACGTCGACGGGCTGCCGGTCGGCACGGTTCCGCCGCCGGTGGCGTTGCCGCCGCTCCACGTGTACGCCCCGGACGTGGCCGTCTTCCCGGCCGGCACGACGAGGGTGGTGCCGTTGGAGAACGTGACCGTCAGCGACCGGGCGGTGATGTTCGACGCCACGTAGGTGCGGGCGCCGTTCTTGACGAACACCTTCGCCAGCGGGTGGTTCGCGGTGACGGAGGTGTCCACCGTGCCGAGCGCGGCCAGGTTGCGGATCCAGTGGAACGTGTGCGCCTTGCTCTCACCCTCCTCGCTGGTGAACCCGCTGTTGGCGCGGAAGTTGCGCAGCGCCTGCTCACCGTCGCCGAGGGCCAGGAACTCCCAGATGATGTCCTGCCACACCGTGGGCGGGCCGCCCTTGTTGGTGACCAGCTCGGCGTAGTTGGCCTTGACGTACTCCGGGAAGTCGCCCAGGTAGAGGTGACCGCCGGTGATCGGCAGCATGTTGATGCCCTGGATCATCTCCGGCGCCGCGGAGAACCAGGTCGAGTAAGACCCGCCGTCGCCCCACACCATGCCGACGGTCTTGTGCCCGAACGCGGCCGGGAAGTTCTGGTCGTACACGTCGAACCAGTACTCGGAGATGGCCGCGGACTGGGTGGTCCACAGGTAGACCCCGGCATCGCGGACGGCGGTGTCGCCGGTGGCCTGGCCCCACTGGATCAGCGCGTTGGCGAAGTTCATCCCCTCCGAGGAGGACTCCTGGTTGTTGCCGGCGAAGAAGGGCGCCAGGCCGGAGGCCCAGTCGTGGCCGGCGTAGATGTCGAAGTCCCGCAGGTAGGGGAAGCGGCTGTCGGCGCGGTCGTAGTTGTTGGCGTCGCGGATGAGCAGGTCGACCATGCCGCCGTAGCGGCTGTCGTCGGCCCAGCCCGGGTCGAACTTGGCGACAGTGGCGGCGGCGGCGATGAAGTAGCCGTAGTGGAAGTGGTGGTCGTTGAGGTCCTCGTCGGAGCCGTACGACGCGGGGTAGCCGATCAGCGTGCCCCAGTTGCGGTCGTAGTAGAACAGCTGGCCGCTCTCGCCGGAGCCGGCGGTGAGCCAGTTGGTCAGCCGGTTCCGCATCGCGGTCAGCGCCGCGTCGCGGACCGACGTCTGCCCGAGCTGGTCGGCGATCTCGGCGATGCGGGCGGCCCGGCCGAGTCCCTTGCCGGCCCAGTACGTGTCCGGGCCGCTGACGCCCTCCGGGTTGCCCTGCTCGGCGTTCAGGTAGCCGGTGACGGTGGACAGGTCCGCGCCGCTGGAGTCGCCGACGGCGGGCACCTCGGGCAGCACGCCGGTGAAGCGCATCGTGGTGGTGAACGACGGCACGCCGGTGAGCACCCGCATGGCGCCGCGCGCCGAGACGTACGTCTGCCCGATCGGGGTGGCGCCGGTGAGGCTGCGCCACTGGTGCGGGTAGAGCGCCACCACGGTCTTCGTCTCGCTGCCCTCGCGGGGCGTGGTGGTGAACGCGTACGTGGTGCGCACCGTGCCGGCGGACTGGTCGTACGAGTAGCTCATCCGGGTGCCGGTGACGTGGGCGTGGGCGTACCGGGCGTAGGTGTCGGCCAGGGCGGCCCGGTCGCCGCCGCCGGGCAGCACCGCGACCGAGAAGTACCCCTTGCCGGCCAGCGTCGAGCTGATGCCGGTGCCGCTGACGGTCCAGGTCGCGCCGGTCGGGGCGTACGCGACGTAGTCGTGGCCGCGGACGGTGAAGCCGATGGTGGCGCCGGAGTTGCGCCAGACGGTGGGCGTCCCGGCGGTGGTGAGCTGCGCGGTGCCGCCGCTGACCGTGTAGTAGCTGAACGGCAGGCCGTGGCCGATGGTGGCGCGCATGGTGCGGCTGCCGTCGCTCCAGTCGGCGGTGACCGTCCAGTCGGTCCACCCGGCGGCCTTGACCACCGGCGCGGACAGTCCGGGCATCCCGACGCGGACGTCCTCGGTGTACGGGTAGTGGAACTCGCCGACGCCGGTCGCGGTGCCGCTGATCGCCGGCGTGGTGGTGTACGACAGCCCGAGCCCGTTGTTCTCGGCCTTGGCCGCCAGCGGGTGGGCGTGCAGGACCTCGCTGCCCGTGCAGTTGTTGCGCTTCCAGATCAGCGACGACCACCAGTCGTTGGTGGGGACGGCGCCGGCGGGCGCGTCGGCGGTGGTGAAGACGCGCGGGTTGGTGCTGATCGCGCCGCAGCCCTTGGGCAGCAGGGCGCCGGCCGGCCGCGTCTCGGTGTAGCTGCCCGCGCCGACGGCGCCGGCGGTGGCCGTGCCACCACCGGCGACCACGACGCCCAGCAGGCCGGCGGCGAGCACTGACGCGGCGACGAGGGCGGTCGCCCGCAGACCGCGCCGGCGGGCCGGGGACGGGGCGGGCGCGGTCGGGGGTACGGGGTCGGGGGAGAAGTCCCGCAGGTGGGTCATGGAGATCCCCTTCACGAGGAGAAGGCGGGGGTACGGAGTGGTGGTCCGGCAGTCGTGAGAGCGCTCTCTTGGAAAGGGACATTAAGGTTCGGGTTACGGATCCGTCAATGTCTTGTTGCCAAAGAGAGCGCTCTCCCGCGCTTGGGGCGTACCCTCCGGCCCTCCCGTGAAGCGCGCTGACCAGCCGCGACGGGACGCGAAAGCGCCGCCCCGGGCCGAGGCGGCCGGGGCGGCGCGAGGAGCCGTGTGCCTACGCTGAGTCAGGCGGCGGTGGCCGCGAGGCTCCGTGCGCCGGTCCGCGCCGCGCCAGTGCCCGGCTCACCCGCGGCACCGGCCTGAGCGGCACCCGGCTGCCCGTCGCCCGGCTGCCCGGCGGCGACCGGCCGCGGCGCGGCGGCCTGCCGCGGCGTCCGGGCGGCGCTCAGCCCCGCCTGCGCGTTGTTCCAGGCGGCGCACGGCCACGCCGCCCCGGCGCAGCTCGGGCTGGCGCAGACGCGCTCGGCGTCCGGCTGGTGCGCGTCGGCCACCGCGGCGGCCAGGTCCCACAGCAGCGGATCGGTCACCTCCGCGGGGCGGTCGGCGACGCGGTCTGTGCTGGCTTCGGACATGATTCGGTCCCCCTGTCGTGAACGGCCCCCACCTGTTTCCGGAAACCGCCCCGGCCAAACCTGCGCCCGCCGGAACGCGGACATAGGCTGACCGGCGTGGCGAGGTACTACGACCTGCATCCGGACAACCCCCAGCCCCGCGTGATCCGGCAGGTGGTGGACCTGCTGCGCGCCGACGGGGTGATCGCCTACCCGACCGACTCCTGTTATGCGCTCGGCTGCCGGATCGGCAACCGCGACGGCGTGGAGCGGATCCGGGAGATCCGGCGGCTCGACGACCGGCACCCGTTCACGCTGATGTGCGCCGACTTCGCCCAGCTCGGCCAGTTCGTCAAGCTCAGCAACGCGGTCTTCCGGCAGGTGAAGTCCGTCATCCCGGGCAGCTACACGTTCCTGTTGCCGGCAACCGCCGAGGTGCCCCGCCGGTTGCAGGACCCGCGGCGGCGGGTGGTCGGGGCACGCGTACCCCGGCACACGGTGACCCAGGCGCTGCTCGCCGAACTCGGCGAGCCGCTGCTGACCAGCACGCTGCTGCTGCCCGGCGAGGACGAGCCGATGACCCAGGGCTGGGAGATCAAGGAACGGCTCGACCACCTGGTCGACGCCGTGGTCGACGCCGGGGACTGCGGGCTGGAGCCCACCACAGTGGTCGACCTGTCCGGCCCCGAGCCGGAGATCCTGCGCCGCGGGGCCGGAGACCCGTCCCGCTTCGAGTAACGATCACCCGTTCCGCCCCGCCCGGCCGCCGCCGTAGGGCACGGTAGGACCGGCGGACGGTGACGGGGGTACGGCGTGGAAGCACTCGTGCTGATCACGGTGCTGGGCGCCACAGTGCTCGTCGGCACCACGATCGGCGGTCGCTACAGCGTCGCGCCGCCGGTCCTGCTGATCGCCATGGGTGCGTTGATCGGCCTGCTGCCGCCGTTCGACAACCTGATCCTCGAACCCGAGGTCGTGCTGGTGCTGTTCCTCCCGGCGATCCTCTACCGGGAGAGCCTGGTCATCAGCCTGCGCGAGATCCGGGCCAACCTGGTGGTGATCATCGGGCTCGCCGTCGTGCTGGTGATCGTCACGATGGCCGCCGTCGCGTTCACCGCGCAGGCCCTCGGCGTGCAGCCGGCCGCCGCGTGGGTGCTCGGCGCGGTCCTGGCCCCGACCGACGCGGCCGCCGTGGCCGGCCTGGCCAAGAGGATGCCGCGCGGCATCCTCACCACGCTGCGCGCGGAGAGCCTGGTCAACGACGGTACGGCGCTCGTGCTGTTCGCCGTGGCGGCCGGCGTGGTCGCGGGCGGGACGGTGCCCGGTGCGCTGACGCTCACCGGCGAGTTCATCGGCAAGTCGCTCGGCGGGGTGGCCGCCGGCCTGCTCGTCGGCGCGGTCGTGGTGCTGATCCGCAAGCACGTGGACGACCCGATGCGCGAGGGCGGGCTGAGCATCCTCACCCCGTTCGTCGCGTTCCTGCTCGCCGACGCGGTGCACGCCAGCGGAGTGCTCGCGGTGGTCGTGTCCGGGCTGCTGCTGTCCTACGCCGCGCCCCGGGTGATCCGGGCCCGTTCCCGGGTCACCGCGTTCGCGTTCTGGGACCTCTCCACGTTCATGGTCAACGGTGGTCTCTTCGTGCTGCTCGGCACGCAGGTGCCGCGTTCGCTGCGCAGCATCACCAGCCACTCGCCGGCCGCGTCGCTCGGCATCGCGGCGCTCGTGGCGCTGGTCGTGGTGGTGATCCGGCTGGTCTGGGTGCACCTGTCGGTGTCGGTGCTGCAACGGGTGGACCGGCGCGAGTCGAGCCGGGCGCGGCACTTCGACGCGCGGATGCGTACCGCGGTGGGCTGGGCCGGGTTCCGCGGCGCCGTCTCGCTCGCCGCCGCGCTCGCCGTGCCGGTCACCATGCACGACGGGAGTTCGGTGCGCGAACGCGACCTGATCATCTTCGTGACCGTCGTGGTGATCGTGCTGATCATGCTGGTGCAGGGCACCACGCTGCCCGCTGTGGTCACCTGGGCGGGCCTGGTGGGCGACCGGGAACGCGACGACGAGGTGCGCTGGGCCCGGATCCGGGCCACCGAGGCCGCCTTGGAGGCGCTGCCCCGGGCCGCCGGCGACGTGGGCGCCACGCAGGACACGGTGGACCGGCTGCGCGCCGACTACGAGGAGCACCTGGCCGCGGCCCGCGACCCGGACGCCGAGGAGGCGGACGGGGAACGGGAGATGGCCCGCCGGCTGCGGCTGCGGGTGCTCGACCACAAGCGGCAGGAGATCACCCGGCTGCGCAACACCAGGCAGATCGACGACGTGGTGCTGCGGCAGCTCCAGGCGGCCATCGACATCGAGGAGATCCGGCTGCTCGGGCCGGAGATGGAGGAGTGAGCCGGGCCGGCCGCCACCGGCAGGGGCGGCGGCCGGCGTGGCTCAGCGCGGGTCGACAGCGACCACCGTGTACGGGGTGGTCGGCGTCGGCGGGGTGGTGAACCGGCCGTTCGGCAGGTAGAGCCGCCCGAGCGCGGCGGCGACGGTGGTCGGCACGTCGAAGCCCGGGTCGGTGATGACGCCGCGCGCGACGCCGGCCGTGCCGGAGCGGTTCAGGTCGACCACGGCGACCTGGTTGAGGAAATTCTGCACCACGTACAGCGTGCGGCCGAGCAGCAGCAGGCCGTCGCCGTTGAGGAACGTGGCGCCCGGCACGTCGACGGCTGTGGTGACGCCGGTGGCCGGGTCCACCCGGAACAGCGTGCCGGTGTTCGACTGCACGACGATCAGCCCTCGCCCGTCCGGGGTGGGCACGATGCCGTTGAGGTTGACGCCGGTGCCGGTCTGCTGGAAGTCGCCGGTCAGCGGCAGCGTGGTGAAGGCGTCGGCGGAGGGCAGCTTGCCGCCGGGTCCCAGCGGCAGGCGGTAGAGCACCGGCCGGTTCGAGTCGGTGAACCAGGCGGCGTCGCGGGTGAGTGTCACGTCGTTGACGAACGTCGGCGCCTCGGCGAACCGGTAACGGGCGAGCACGGCGCCGGTGCGCGTGTCGATCACCCGGGCGTCACCGGCGGTGCCGCCGGCGACGAAGAGCCGGCCCCGCGGGTCGATCTTCAGGCCGAGCGAGGGGGTGCCGGTGGCGGGGCTGACCTGCTTGCCCGCTCCGGTGATCAGGTCGGCGCGGTAGATCTCGCCGGTGGCTCGCGACCCGAACCAGGCGTACCGGCCGGCGGCGGCGACGCCCTCCGGCTGGAAGCCGTCGGGCAGCGCGATGACGCTCGGGCGGCGGTCGTGGGCGGTGGCGGGGGCCGGGGCGGCGGTGGTGACGAGGGTGGCGGTCAGGGCGACGCCGAGGGCGGTCCTGATGCGTCGGTTCACTGTGGTCCTTCCGGCGAAACGGTGGGGCAGAACCCACCCCACTGTACGGTCGGCGGCCGGTGCCCGCCGGGGAGGCGTCCCCGCACCGTTGTACCGTGCCGGGTCGCGCCGCCGGGGCGGGGGGGCCCCGACGGTCAGCCGGCCGCGCAGGCCGGCGTGCCGGAGGGCGCGGTACCGGTGCCCTGGAATCCGAACTCGGTGGTGCCACCGGCGCCGACCTGACGGTTGTAGTCCACGTTGCGGAACGTCACCGCACCGGTGGTGCCGCTGGCCTGGGCGCTCCAGGTGTTCGTGATCGCCGAGCCCGAGGGCACGGTGAGCGACACGGCCCACCCGTTGAGCCCACTGGAGCCCGCGGTGATCCGGACGTTGGTGACGAAGCCGCCCGGCCACTGGTTGGTGGTGAACGTCGCCGTGCAGGCGCCGGTCGGCGGGGGAGTCGTCGGCGGCGCGCTGGTCGGCGGCGTGCTGGTGGGCGGCGTCGAGGTGGGCGGGGTGCTGGTCGGCGGCGCGGTGGTGGGCGGCGGGGTGCCGCCCTCGTTGAGCGCGTTCAGCACGGCGGTGTACGCCTGCTTCTTGTTGCCGCTGCCGTCGAACAGCAGCGGGGTGCCGCTGGCCCGCCAGGAGTCGGTGTCGCGGATGCCCCAGACGGTGATGCCGTTGCAGCGCGGCACGGCCAGGCAGTCCCGGGTCACGTTGCCGTACGAAGTGGCCTGGCTGCTGCCCGAGCCCTCGATGTCCAGCTCGGTGATCTGCACGTCGACGCCGAGCGCGGCGAAGTTCTGCAGCGTGGTGCGGTAGTTGCTCGGGTACGGCGACCCGCTGTTGAAGTGCGACTGGAAGCCGACGCAGTCGATCGGCACGCCCCGGGCCTTGAAGTCCCGGACCATGTTGTAGACGCCCTGGGTCTTGGCCCACGACCAGTTGTCGGTGTTGTAGTCGTTGTAGCAGAGCTTGGCGCCCGGGTCGGCGGCGCGGGCGGCCCGGAACGCGGCCTCGATCCAGTCGTTGCCGGTCTGCTGGAGGTTCGAGTTGCGGCGGGCGCCGCTGTTGCCGTCGTCGAACGCCTCGTTCACCACGTCCCAGGAGTGGATCTTGCCCCGGTAATGGGTGGCGACCTGGGTGACGTGGTTGATCATCGCCTCGCGCAGCGCGCTGCCGGACAGGCTTCCCGTCCATCCGGGCTGTTGCTGGTGCCAGAGCAGCGCGTGGCCGCGCACCCGCATGCCGTTGGCCTGAGCGTGCGCGACGAGCCGGTCGCCGGCGCTGAAGTTGAACTGGTTCCGGGACGGCTCGGTGGCGTCCCACTTCATCTCGTTCTCGGCGGTGACCATGTTGAACTCGCGGTTCAGGATGCCGACGTACGTGCTGTCGGACAACTTGTTCACCGCCACCGCCGTGCCGAAGTACCGGCCCTGCTCCGCCGCCGACGCGCCGAGCGTCGTGCCGGCGCTGGCACTGGTCGCCACCGCTATCGTGGCGGCGACCATCGCGGCCCCCGCCACCATCGCGACCACAGCGGTCCGCGGGCGTGACCGGGCTGCCGCGCTCCCGCTGCCGCGGGCGAGCACCTTGTCCATCTGAACGCCTCTCTAGCCTGTCAATGGGATCGGCTCGCCTCGGCCACCGCCCGCCACGACGTCGGCTCCGCGCGGCCGCCCGGTGGCCGCGCCAGGTGGGGAGTGACTCCCCGGCACATCGTGAGTGGATCGAAGCGAATCTCTGCCCGGAGCCTACCGGAAGCGTTCCGAAAACTTAATCACCTCGATATGTCGACATCGGGGCACGCGGTGCCGGGTGGGCGGGCGGGATCCGCGTGTGGGCACGGCCTGCGGGCATGCCCGTGCCGCCCGCCGTGGCTCCGGAAGTTTCGGGGACCGCCGGTTCTGCCGGTTGAGTCGATCGCGCCCGCGGGCCGATGCTTGGCGAATCGACCGTAGACGATGGAAGAGGTGCCGGAGCATGCGCCGACCCGCGCTCGTCGTACTCGTCCTCGCCGCCCTGCTCGCCGGCGCCCCGGCGGTCGCCCGGGCCGCCGCCGCACCGCCGCCCGACCCCGCCGCGCTCGCCGGGATCCGCACGCCCGGCACCGCCTGGGGGCACGACCCGGCCACCGGCCGGCTCACGGTCACCGCCGACGACACGGTACGCGGGCGCGAGCTGGCCGCGTTGCGGCGCACCGCCGACCGGGCCGGCGCGGTGCTGCGCCACGACCCCGGGCGGCTGCGCACGCTCATCGCCGGTGGCCAGGCGATCTACGGCGGCGGTGGGCGCTGCTCCCTGGGCGCGAACGTGCGCAGCGGCACCACCTGGTACTTCGTGACCGCCGGGCACTGCACGCGCCTCGCCGCCACCTGGTACGCCGACAGCGCCCGCACCACGGTGCTCGGCAGCCGGACCGGCAGCAGCTTCCCCGGCAACGACTACGGCGTGGTCCGGTACACCGGGACCGTCGCCCACCCGAGCGCGGTCCACACCTACCCCGGGCAGCTCACCGTCACCGCCGCGGGCAGCGCGTACGTCGGGCAGGCGGTCTGCCGCAGCGGCGCCACCACGGGCGTGCGGTGCGGCACCGTCACCGGGCTGAACGCGACTGTCAACTACGCCGAGGGCAGCGTCACCGGGCTCATCCGCACGAACATCTGCGCCGAGCCGGGCGACAGCGGCGGCCCGCTCTACGTGGCCGCGACCGGCACCGTCATCGGCGTCCTCTCCGGCGGCAGCGGCAACTGCACGAGCGGCGGCACCAGCTACTACCAGCCGATCCTGGAGATCCTCGCCGCGTACGGCCTGACCATCCCCTGACCGGCGGTGCGGCCGGGGCGCCCGACGCGCCCCGGCCGGTGGTCAGCCCGCGCAGTTGTTGTTGCGCACCGGCCGGGTCAGCCGCTCCTGGTCCCCGAACGCCGCGTACACCCGCAGGTAGCACGGCAGGTCCACGTCACCGTAGTAGCTGACGACCTGGTCGTCGTAGTGCGTGGTGCCGCTGTCGGTCACCTGCCACGTGCCGCCGTCACCGGACTGGATCTCCCAGTAGACGTCGCCCGAGCAGCCGTCCAGGCCGCGCGACCAGGCGATCAGGTTCGCCCCGTTGTAGACCTCCGACTGCACCAGGGTGCAGGCCGCGGCCTGGGCCGGTGTCGCGACCGCGAGCAGGCCCGCTGCAGTCATCGCCCCGGCGCCGAGCGCCGCCATCAGCTTGCGCATGCTTCAGCTCCTCCACGGTGGATGGTGGATCTTTCCGCCGAGGGTAGCGGGAGGTGAAAACAAGCTTCAATACCTGCGCGGTGAACCGTGGGAAATCTTCAGCTCGCGGCGTCGCCGGGCACGGCCATCTCGCCCAGGCGCGACCAGTCCTGCTGTGGCACCGTCACGTTGACGATCCTGGGCGTCTCGGCCAGGTGCGGCGGCAGCGTGCGCTGGGCGGCCCGGAAGTGCTCCGACTGCACGTGCGCCGCGCCCGCCTCGTCGTCGCGGAACGCCTCGACCAGCACGTACTCGGTCGGGTCGTCCAGGCTGCGGGACCAGTCGAACCACAGGCAGCCGGGCTCGGCCCGGGTCGCGGCGGTGAAGTCGGCGGCGATCTGCGGCCAGCGGTCGGCGTCGGACGGGCGGACCCGGAACTTCGCGGTAATGAAGATCATGGGATCAGGCTACCCAGGCCGGACAGGCCGCCGTGCGGCATCAGCTCTTGGCCCCCGGCCCGAGCAGTTCGGCCGCCCGCCGGTCGGCGAACGCGGTGACCGCCTGCTGCCCGGCGCCGAACACGATCGCCAGGCCCAGCAGCGCGGCGGTACTGCTCACGCTGGTCTCCACCAGGCCGCCGATGACCAGCATGATGCCGACCACCGCCACCAGCGGGCCGATCGCGAGCTTCAGCAGTCCCTGCTGGAACGGCAGCTTGTAGGGCAGCCCGCCGGACCGTGAGGTGATCATCGAGGGCAGCGCGCTGAGGAACGCGCCGAGCGCCCCGGCGATCAGCACGAAGAACAGCAGCCGCCAGGCCGGCACGCCACCGGCGTCGGTCGGGGCCTCCAGCAGCCGTACGTCGTGGCTGCGCCACTGCACCAGCACCACCAGGATCTCCGCCACCAGCGCGAACACCGACAGCCCCAGCATCCGGTTGCGCAGCCGGCGGGCCGACTCGTGGAACTCGTCGGACGCGGAGTGGTAGCGCAGCAGCAATGCCTGCACCCGGGCGCGCAGCAGCGCGTCGGACGGGGTGCCGGCCGACGGGTCGAGATCGGTGAGCACCTTGTCGTCGGCCGGCAGCACCTGCGCCGCCGCGCTCCGGTACGCCGGCAGCAGCCCGGTCAGCTCGTCCGGGCTGCGCAGCGCCACCATCCCCCGTTCCACCGAGTGGATCGTCTGCCACGCGTACTCCAGGTTGCCGCCGCGCAACCACTCGACCACGCCGCTGCGTCCGAGCACCCCCTCCACCCCGGACAGCTGCGCGCGCAGCGCCCCGGCCCGCTCCGGGTCGCGCGCGGACAGCACCGCGAGCTGCTGGTACAGGTCGTCGAGTTTGGTCCGGACGCGGACCTGCCACACCGCGCCGGGAACCGGCGCGGCGGGCCGGCCCAGCCGGTCCTCCGGCGCGTTCCGCGGCCCGGGTATGGCCTCCGGCTGGGTCTCCTGTCCGATCATCGTGCCCCACCTCTTTCCCCCCACCCGGCGCGGGGCGCGCGCGAGCCTGCCACCAGTATTCGCAGGTCAGAGGCATAATGGCTAGCGCACAACGGACAGTCGGCCGGGTCGCGGCGGCGGTGGCGCCGACCTGACGGACGACACCGCGGCGCTCGGGCGGTCGGTAGCCTGAGCCGGTGACCGTCTACGCCCTCGCACAGCTCACCATCCACGACCGTGCGCGCTACGACAGGTATGCCGCGGCCTTCCCGCCGGTGCTGGCCCGCTACGGCGGGAAGCTGCTCGCCGCCGACACCGCTCCCCGCGTGGTCGAGGGCGACTGGCCGCACCAGAAGGCGGTACTGCTGTCGTTCGACAACCGCGAGGACTTCGAGCGCTGGTCCACCTCGCCGGAGTACCGGGAGATCTCCCGGGACCGGGAGGCCGCCACCGAGGGCGTGGTCCTGCTGCTCGACGGGATCGGTCACGCCTGGCCGGCCTGAGACGTCAGAGCCGGTGGCGCACCCACACGTTGGGCTCGACGTACGCGGCGTGGTCGTGGTCGACGTCGACGAGCACCGGCGTCAGCGCGCCCGGCACGCGTACCGGGCCGGAGGTGTCGAACGGCAGCCCGGTCCAGCGCCGCCAGTCGGCGAGCGTGCCGGTCACCGTCATCGACCGGGGCGCGATCCGCTCGACGACCCCGCCCGCACGCACGTGCACCCGCAGCCACGGGTCGGCCGGCAGCCCGTCCGGGCCGCGCCGGGCCACGTACTCGGTCATCGGCACGTCCGGGACGGCGGCCTTGCCGTTCGGGCGCACCGGTGCCACCAGCGTGTCGAAGCCCGCGCCGGCCACCGCCGCGCGCATGGCCGCGAGCATCAGCCCGGACAGCCCGCCGCCGCGCCGGTCCGGGCGCACGCAGATCTCCAGCGCCGACACCAGGTTCGGAGTGGACCCGGTGAGCCGGCCCAGCGTGGCCCGCTGGATCACCCGGTCCCAGCCGCCGTCGGGCAGCTCGTCCTCGGTCCAGCGCAGCGGCACCGCGTACCCCCGGGCCACCGCCCGGCCCGGCTCGGCCGGGTCGACGGCGGCGAAGACGAACTCGGGGTACGTCTCGTGCGCGACGCCGTAGTAGATCGCGCCCATCGGATCCCAGAGCATGAACGGCGGCCAGGCGCCGTCGAAGTCGGCGTCCAGCAGCGGCGCCAGGTCGGGCCGCTGCGCCAGGGTCACGATCTCCACTGTCACGCCGGGCAGGCTAGAGCCGCACGGCCCGGACCGCACGCCGTTTTGTCGGCGCCGCTGGCTAGGCTGCCGGCATGGCAGATCCGTTCCGGGTGCGCGTAGCCGTGCGCGGCTACGAACTCGACATGCAGGGGCACCTCAACCAGGCGGTCTACCTCCAGTACGCCGAGCACGCCCGCTGGGAGTGCCTGCGCGCGTCCGGCATCGGCCAGGACCGGCTGCTCGCCGGCGGCGTCGGGCCGGTCGCGCTGGAGGTGACGGTGCGCTACCTGCGGGAGCTGCGCGGCGGCGACGAGGTCGACGTGACCTGCGAGTTCCACTGGGGCGAGGGCAAGACGTTCCGGATCGGCCAGGAGTTCACCCGTGCCGACGGCACCCCGGTCGCCTCGGTGACCGGCGTCGGCGGGCTGCTCGACCTCACCGGGCGGCGGCTCGTGGCCGACCCGCGCGAGCGGTTCCGGGCGCTGGCCACCGACCCCGTGCCGATGAACCTGTGACGCCCGGTCAGCCCGCCGCGCGCAGGTAGGCGAGCACGGCGAGCACCCGCCGGTTGGTGTCCTCGTCCGGCGGCAGGCCGAGTTTGGCCAGGATGTTGCCCACGTGCTTGCCGACCGCCGCCTCGGTGACGTAAAGCCGGGCCGCGATGGCCGCGTTGGAGTGGCCCTCAGCGATCAGGCCCAGCACCTCCCGCTCACGGGGGGACAGCGCGCCGAGCGGGTCGCGTGGACGCCGCAGCAGGTGCCGCACCACGTCCGGGTCGACGGCGGTGCCGCCGGCCGCCACCCGGCGCAGCGTCGCGGCGAACTCCGCGACGTCGGCCACCCGGTCCTTGAGCAGGTAGCCGACCCGGTTGCCGTCGCCGCTGTCGAGCAGCGCGGCGGCGTAACCGCTCTGCACGTGCTGGCTGAGCACCACCACGGCGAGGTCCGGGCGTTCGGCACGCAGCGTGACGGCCGCGCGCAGGCCGTCGTCGCGGTGCTGCGGCGGCATCCGGATGTCGGTCACCAGGAGGTCGGGCCGGTGCGTGCGCACCGCGTCGAGCAGCTCCGGGGCGGAGCCGACCGCGGCGTCCACCGCGAAGCCGAACCGGGTCAGCAGGCCCACCAGGCCCTCCCGGAGCAGCACCTGGTCCTCGGCCAGGACGACCCGGGTCACGGACGGCACGGCAGCTCCACCCGCACGAGGGTAGGCCCACCGGGCGGGCTGGACAGCAGCAGCCGCCCGTCCGCCGCGGCCACCCGGTCCGCGAGCCCGGTCAGGCCGGTGCCGCGCGCCGGGTCGGCGCCGCCCCGGCCGTCGTCGCGTACCTCCACCACCAGCAGGCGGTCGGTACGGGTCAGCCGCACCTGCGCCCGGGTGGCCCCGGCGTGCCGGGCGACGTTGCCGAGCGTCTCCGAGACCACGTACCAGGCGGTGGTCTCCACCAGGTCGGGCACCGGGCGGGTCAGGTCGGCGTGCACGGTGACCGGGACGACCGACCGGGCGGCCAGGTCGCCGACGGCGGCGGCCAGACCGAGTTCGGTGAGCTGTGGTGGGCGGATGCCCTGGACGATGCCGCGCAACGTCACCATCAGCTCCTTGGCCTGCTCGTGCGCCGCCGCGAGCGGCTTCGCCACCGGGGAGTCGTCCGGCACGTCCAGGCGGGCCAGCCCGAGCTGGAGGGTGAGACTGGTCAGGCGCGGCTGCACGCCGTCGTGCACGTCCCGCTCGATGCGGCGCCGCTCCGCCTCGTAGGCGCTCACCAGGCGGGCACGGGACCGGGTCACCTCGCGCAGGGCCGTCCCGGCGGGCGCGTCGTCGAGCAGCAGGCGGGTCACCGCCGCCTGCACCGCGACGAGCAGCCCGGCCAGGTAGACCAGCGCCGGGAACGCCAGCAGGCCGGCGAACGCGTACGGCACCGCCTCGGCCGGGGAGTCGACAGTGGCCCAGACCAGCACGATCCGGTCCTCGCCGCCGGCCAGCCACGGACCGGCGACGAGCGCCGCGTCCAGCAGCACGAGCAGCCCGAACATCCCGTACGCCAGCGGCACCGCCGCGCCCAGCACGGCCAGGTACGCGCCCTCCCGCCACCCGGTGGCGGTGGTGAAACGGGCGGCGAGCCCGCGCCACCTCGGCGCGGTCACCGGGCGGTCGTCGACCAGGCCGAGGCGCCAACGCTCGAACGCGGCCACCGGCGCGCCGGCCAGCGGGGCGAGCGCCACCACCGCCAGCGCCACCACGGCCAGCGCCGCCAGCGCCCCGGCGTCGACCGGGCGGCCCCGCCGCAGCGCGGCGGCCACCAGCAGCAGCGGCGCGGCGACGACCGCCGCGCCGAGCGCCGCCGCGCCGGCCAGGGGCAGGGTCGTGACGGCGTACGCCAGGGTCCGCCACGGCCACGCGGAGAGCAGGTAGCGGCGGCGGCGCAACGCGACGGCCAGCCCGTGATCAACTGTCATGGCCCGACGCTAGCCAGACCGCGCCGCCCGGCCCAGCCGGTTGGACCCCGCTCTCCGGGTAGGTCTGGCCCTACCCCGAACCGGCCCGCCACGCCCCGTGCGCCGGGACGCCTTCGGGCGGTGCACTCGGCGGATGAGAAACCGCCTCGCGGGCACCTGCTGGCTGCTCGCCGCCGTGTCGTTCCTGGTCGCCAACGTGGTCGTCGGCCTGGCCTGGGACCAGCCCGGGTTCAGCTGGGCCGAGCACAACATCAGCGACCTCGGCAACGTCACCTGCGGCGTGTGGGACACCAGCAGGCCCCGCCCGGTCTGCTCGCCGTGGCACCCGGCCATGAACGCCGTATTCGTCGGCGCCGGGCTGCTGCTCGCGCTCGGCGCGCTGCTCGCACACCGCGCGCTGCGCCCGGGCCGCGCCGCGGCCGTCGCCGTCGCGTCGATCGTGGCCGCCGGGTCCGGGTACGTGCTGGCCGGCCTCCACCCGGCGGACGTGGACGAGAACCTGCACGTGCTCGGCGCGCTGCTGGTCTTCGCGCCCGGCAACGCCGCGCTGCTCGCCGCCGCGCTCGCCCGCCGGTCGCCGCTGCTGCGCGAGCTGCGGACCGTCAGCGCGCTCCTGGGCCTGCTCGGGCTCGCCGGCACCGTGCTGTTCCTGTCCCGGGTGGGCGCCGGCATCGGCGTGGGCGGCATGGAACGCGTCGCCGTGTTCCCGCTGTTCGCCTGGGTGACGGCGGCCGGGCTCCGGCTGCTGTGGTCGTGTCGGTCCCGGCCCCTATCCTGACCGGATGGAGCTGGCGTTCAGCGGCGAGGTGTGGTTCTGGCGCGGCCCGGCGCCGTACCACTTCGTCACGGTGCCCGACGAGCAGAGCGCGGCGATCGAGGCCGCCTCGGCGTCGGTCACCTACGGCTGGGGCATGATCCCGGTGACGGTCCGCATCGGTGACACCGACTGGCGGACGTCGCTGTGGCCCAAGGACGGCCGGTACGTGGTGCCGCTGCGGGTCGCGGCGCGCCGGGCGGAGGGCATCGAGCTGGGCGACCGGGTCGACGTGCGGCTGACGGTGGACGTGTGACCGGGCCGGAGCTGGCCGAGGCGGGCCGGCTGCTCGCCGCCGCGCGGCGGCCGGTGGTCTTCACCGGGGCGGGCATGTCGGCCGAGAGCGGCGTGCCGACGTTCCGCGACGCGCAGACCGGGCTCTGGCAGCGGTACGACCCGCAGGAGCTGGCGACCCCGGCGGCGTTCCGGGCCGACCCGGCGCTGGTCTGGGGCTGGTACGAGGCACGCCGGCGTGGGGTGCGGCGGGCGCTGCCGAATCCGGGGCACCGGGCGGTGGCGGCGATCCAGGCCCGCCTCCCGGAGACGGTGGTGATCACGCAGAATGTCGACGACCTGCACGAGCGCGGCGGCGTGCCCGCACCGGTACGCCTGCACGGCAGCCTGTTCGCGCCCCGCTGCTCGGCCTGCGCCCGGCCCGCGCCGCTGCCGTCCGACCTGCCGCCGCCCGCCGGCACGCCGGAACCGCACGACGGGCCGCTGACCCCGCCCGCGTGCGCCGGATGCGGTGCGCCCGTGCGGCCCGGGGTGGTGTGGTTCGGCGAGGCGCTGCCGTCGGCCGCGCTGGACGCGGCGGTCGAGGCGGCGGCCGGCTGCGACCTGCTGCTGACGGTTGGCACCTCGGCGCTCGTGCACCCGGCCGCCGAGATCCCGCTCGTGGCGGCCCGTCTCGGCGCGCCCGTGGTGCAGGTGAACCCGGTGCCGACGCCGCTGGACCCGATCTGCGCGGTGAACCTGCGCGGCCCGGCCGGCGAGGTGCTGCCCGGGCTGGTCCGCGCCGCCTGGCCGGACGCCGACGCCGGCTGAGCCGACCGCCGCCGCGCCGCCCGTCGTGCGGCCCGGCGGGCGCCGGTGCGGCGGGCCGGGCGGGGCGTGATCGCGGGAATCAGCCGGTTCAACCGTCCGGGGCCGCCTACCGTCGGCGCAGGAGGTGGACCGGCGGAGGGCGGCGGACGTGGGACGCGAACGGGTGCGGCGGCGGCTGCGTGCGCCCCGGCCGGGGCCGGACCGGCGCCGGGTCACCCCGTTCGAGATCTTCTTCGACCTGGTCTTCGTCTTCGCGCTCACCCGGATCATGGCGCTGATCGAGCCGCACCCGACCCCGGCCGGGATGGCCAAGGGCCTCCTCCTGCTCGTGCTGCTCTGGGTGGCGTGGCTGTCGTACACCTGGTTGGGCAACCACACGCCCGCCGACGTCGGGGTGGTGCGCGGCGGGTTCCTGGTCGCGATGGCTGCGTTGTTCCTGGCCGCGCTCGCCATGCCGCAGGCGTGGACGCCGGGCCCGGGGCTGGACGGGCCGCTGATCGTCGTGCTGGCCTACGTGGTGCTGCGCGTGGTGCACCTGACGCTGTTCCACTGGGCCGCGGCGGGTGACCCGGAACTGCGCGCCCGGATCCGGTTCTTCGCGTTCGTCAGCGCCGTCGGCTGGGTGCCGCTGCTGCTCGGCGCGCTGCTGGACGGTGCCGCGCACGCGGCGCTGTGGGTGCTGGGCTTCGCCGTCGAGGTGGCCGGTCAACGGCTGTCGTACGCCCGCCGGGGCGCCTGGCCGCTGCGCAGCCCGACGCACTTCGCCGAGCGGTACGGCCTGGTGCTGATCATCTCGCTGGGGGAGTCGGTGGTGGCCGCGGGGGTGGGTGCGGCCTCGGCGGTCACCGAGCCGCCGGTCCTCGCCGTGGCGCTCGTCGCCTTCGTGGTGACCGTCTGCCTCTGGTGGCTCTACTTCCACCGCACGTCCCCGGCGGCGGCCCGGGCGCTCGCCGCCGCACCGGCGGCGCAGCGGGACCGGATGGCCGCGGACGCCTACAGCCAGACCCATCTGCTGCTCGTCGCCGGCGTCATCTACCTGGCGCTCGGCGTCGAACAGGTGCTGGAGCACGTCGCCGACCCGGAGGCCGGGCCCCGGCTGAACCCCTCGGCGGCGGTGGCGCTGTTCGGCGGCGCGGCCGTCTACCTGGCCGGACGGCTGCTGTTCCGCCGGCTGACCGGGCAACCGGTCGGACCGGCCCGGCTGGCCGTCGCCGGGGCGGCGCTGCCGCTGGCCGTGCTCGGGACGGTGCTGCCGCCACCGCTGGCGCTGGCGGCGCTGGCCGGGCTGCTGCTGACCGCGATCGCCGTCGATCGGCGCGGTGCGCCGTCCGCCGCCGGGCGGTCGACGGTAACCGATGCGCATCAACCGGTTTGAAAGCCGCACCCACCGGAGAAGTGCAGGTCGCGCCCGGCAGAGTGGCCGGCGCGATCACGGGAGGTGGCGATGTCACGGAAACTGCGGGCGACCGCGTTGGCCGGGGTGCTGACCCTGGCGATCAGCGGCTGCGGCGGCGTCGGCGGGGGAGGGGACTCCGGCGGCGGTGGCGCCGAGGGCAGCGGCGCGCTGAGCACCATGGGCCTCAGCCTGTCCGACGAGATCGCCACCACCCGGGTGGACGCGTTCAAGCGCGACCACGGCGACGTCCGGCTGACGATCACCGAGGGCGCGTTCGACGAGCAGCAGTTCCTGTCGGCGGTTGCCTCGGGCAACCCACCGGACCTGGTCTACATGGACCGCAAGCTCATCGGCACGTACGCCGAGCGCGGCTCGATCCAGCCGCTCACCGACTGCGTCGAGAAGCAGCGGATCGACATGGCGCAGTTCCGGCAGTCCGCGCGGGAGCAGGTGACGCTCGACGGCACGGTGTACGGCATCCCCGAGTTCTCCCAGGTCCGCGTGCTCTACCTGAACGAGGCGCTGCTCAAGCGGGCCGGGCTGGGCGCCGACGACGTGAACCTGGCCGACTGGGCGGGCCTGCCCGCGCTCAACGCCAGGCTCGCCGCCGTCTCCGGAGGCCGGCTCAGCCGCATCGGCATCGACCCGAAGATCCCCGAGTTCCTGCCGATGTGGGCCAAGGCCAACGGCGCCGACATGATCTCCGCCGACGGCACCCGGGCCAACCTCACCGACCCGAAGGTGGTCGAGGCGCTCACCACCGGCGTCGGGCTCATCCGGGCCCAGGGCGGCTGGGGGAAGTTCAAGTCGTTCCGGGACACGTTCGACTTCTTCGGCGCGCAGAACCCGCTCGCGAAGAACCAGATCGCCGCGTGGCCGATGGAGGAGTGGTTCCTCAACCAGGCGGCGAAGAACAGCCCGGACGCCGAGTTGGTGGTCAAGCCGTTCGTGGACCGGCAGGGCAAGCCGCTGAGCCTGTCCTCCGGGCAGGCGTGGGTGATCACCAAGGGGGCGAAGAACCCGGAGGCCGCCTGCGCGTTCGTCAAGCAGATGACCGCCACCGACACCTGGCTGGCCGCCGCCCGGGCCCGCGCCGAGGCGCGCAAGGCCGCGAACCTGCCCTTCACCGGCCTGTGGACCGGCAACACCACAGCCGACAAGAAGATCTTCGACGAGGTGTACAAGCCCACCGGCAACAAGCGCTTCGACGACGCGGTGCAGACCATCCGCCAGGCGCAGGACGCCGCGTTCGCGATGCCCGCCTCGCCCGCCGGCGCCGAGTTCGACAAGGCGTGGACGGACGCGGTCAACCGGGTGCTGTCCGGCCAGGAGCAGCCCGCGCAGGCGCTCGACCGGGCCCAGCGGGAGGCGACCGCCGCGCTGGACAAGGCCGCGGACTAGCCCGCCATGGCCACCACCACCGTCACCCCTGCCGTACCGGGCCGGCGGCGCCGCGCGTCGCTGGCCCGGCGGGAGGCCCGCTGGGCGTACCTGTTCCTGGCGCCGTGGATCGTCGGGTTCCTGGCGTTCACCGCCGGGCCGATGATCGCCAGCCTGTGGCTCAGCTTCACCGAGTACGACGTGATCAACTCACCGCGCTTCACCGGGCTGGACAACTACCGGCAACTGATGTCGGACCCGCAGGTGGCGCGCAGCCTCGGCAACACCGTCTACTACACCGCGCTGCACGTGCCGCTGGTGATGGCGATCTCGCTCGGGCTGGCCCTGCTGCTCAAGCGCGTCGGCCGGCTCTCCGGCTTCTTCCGTACCGTGTTCTACCTGCCGGTGATGACTCCGGCGGTGGCGGTCGGCATCCTGTTCCTGCTGCTGCTCAACACGCAGGACGGCCTGATCAACCGCGGCCTGGCGCTGGTCGGGATCGACGGTCCGAGCTGGACCACGGACCCGGACTGGGTGATGCCCGGCATCGTGCTGATGAGCCTGTGGAGCCTCGGCTCCACCGTGATCATCTATCTGGCCGCGTTGCAGGGCGTACCCCGCGACCTGTACGAGGCGGCCCAGCTCGACGGCGCCGGCGCCTGGGCGCGGTTCCGGCACGTCACGCTGCCGATGATCTCCGGCGCGCTGTTCTTCACGCTGATCGTCAACACCATCGCGTCGCTGCAGATGTTCACCGAGGTCTACACCATGTACTTCGGCAACCGGCAGACCGCCGGTTCGTTCAGCAGCGACGCGGCGTCGTTCTACGTGATCCACCTGTTCCGGGAGGCGTTCCAGTTCCTGCACATGGGTTTCGCCTCGGCGATGGCCTGGCTGCTCTTCCTGATCATTCTGGTGATCACGCTGGTGCAGGTGAAGCTGGGCAACCGGTTCGTCTACTACGAGGGGGAGGACCGGTGACCACCACGAGTCAGCCGCCGGCCGCCGGCGCGGTGGTGGCACCGGTGACCGCGCCCGGACCGGTGCGGCAGGCCGACGACGGCCGCCGGCCCCGCTGGCAGCGCGTGCTGTTCGTGCTCGCCCTGGTGGCCGCCGCCGTGGTCTTCCTGCTGCCGTTCGTCTGGCTGGTCGGCGCGTCGCTGCGACCCCGGGAGTACGTCTTCGCGCCCGGCCTGCTGCCCACGCCGTTCGCGCCGGACAACTACGCCCGGGCGTGGGACGCGATGCCGCTGCTCACCTGGCTGTTCAACAGCGTGGTGGTGGGTGTGGCGGCGGCGGCCGCGGCCACGCTGTCCAGCGCCTGGGTCGCGTTCGGGTTCGCGTACTTCCGGTTCCCCGGCCGCAACCTGCTGTTCGGTCTGGTGCTGGCCACCATGATGCTGCCGTTCGCGGTCACCATGATCCCGACGTACCTGATCTGGAACCGGCTCGGCCTGGTCGACACGCAGGTGCCGCTCTGGGCCGGCAACCTGTTCGGCTCGGCGTTCTACATCTTCCTGCTGCGCCAGTTCTTCCTGTCGCTGCCCCGGGAGTACTTCGAGGCGGCGCGGGTCGACGGGGCCGGCTATCCGCAGCTGTTCTGGCGGATGGCGTTCCCGCTTGTCCGTCCGGCCCTGCTGGTGGCGTTCGTGTTCGAGTTCAAGGCGAGCTGGACGGACCTGGTGAAGCCGCTGATCTACCTGCGCAACGAGCAGCTCTACACGCTGCCCCGGGGGCTGAAGGTGATCCTGGACCGGTTCGGCTACGGCGGCGAGCAGCAGTGGGAGGTCGTCCTCGCCGCCAGCGTGATCGCCACCGTGCCGATGATCATCCTGTTCTTCCTGGCCCAGCGGCACTTCGTGGAGGGGATCGCGACGGGCGGGCGCAAGGGGTGAGCCTCACGCGCCGCGCGGCGCCCGCTTCGGGAAGACGGTGTACGCGACCGGCCAGAACACCAGCCAGCCCGCCATCACCACGGTGAGCCGGCCGGTCCACGCCCACAGCTCGGCGGTGCGCTCGCCGTCGCCGACCAGGGCGATGCCGGCGAGCAGCACGGCGCAGGCGACCGCCCAGCCGATCATGCCCTTGCCCCACTCGCGCCACTCGTGCCGGGCCCGCGCCATCCCGTACCGGGGGGCCCGGCGCGGGGGAGGGCCGCCGGCGAACCGGTGCGCGAACCGCTGGTCGGCCCAGCGCACCATGCTGTGCCCGAACGCCACGGAGAACCCGAGGTACGCGGCGGCCAGGCCGTGGGCGAACGTGGCGGTGGCGCCCCGGCGCAGGTCGATCATCGTGGCGGCGAGCAGGACGAGGTCGACCACCGGCACGGCGATCAGCAGGGCGGCGCCGAGGCGGGGCCGCCGCAGCGGGTACCGGGCGATCAGCCCGGCGAGCAGCACCACCCAGAACGCCACCTCGCATCCGACGATCACTGCCACGAGCATGCGGACTCCTTTTTTAGTACGCTGTGCGATAACCGTAACAGCGGCCGTCAACCAGGTTCCGGAGGGGCCCGTGCCCAAGATCGTCGACCACGACGCGCGCCGTGCCGAGCTGGCGCGGGCGATGTGGCGGGTCGTCTACCGCGACGGCGTCGGCGCCGCCACCGTCCGCAGCATCGCGGCCGAGGCCGGCTGGTCACCGAGCGCGCTGCGGCACTACTTCGCCACCCAGACCGAGCTGCTGGTGTTCGCCATGGAGCACGTGCAGGCCGAGGCGGCCGAGCGGATCGCCGCCGACGACCGCACCGGCAGCCCGCGCGAGGTCGCCCAGCGGATCCTGGAACAACTGCTGCCGCTGGACCGCCAGCGCGTCCGCGAGGCCGAGGTGTGGCTGCTGCTCGCCGCGCGCGCCCAGACCGACCCGGCGGCGCGAACCCGGATGGCCGACGCGGACGACGGCATCCGCCGCGCCGCCGAGTTCGCCGTCGCGCTGCTCACCGGGCAACCGGCCGCCGACCCCGAGGCGGTCGCCCGGTTGCACGCCCTGCTCGACGGGCTCGCGCTGCACGCGCTGCTGTATCCCGAGCGGATGCCGCCCGCGCGCGCCCGCGAGCTGCTCGGCGCGCACCTGGACACGCTGGCCGCGGCCTGACCGCCCTGGCCGCGGCCTGAGCGACTCAGTCGCCCGGCGGCCGGCCCATCGCCGCGCCCAGCTCGGCGCGGCTGGCGATGCCCAGCTTGCGGTAGACCCGGGCCAGGTTGGCCTCCACCGTCTTCGGGCTGATGTAGAGCGCGTCGGCGATGAGCCGGTTGGTCTGCCCCCGAGCGGCGAGCCGGGCGACCCGCTCCTCGGTGGCGGTGAGCGTGGTCGGGGCCGGGGTGCGGGCGCCGATGCGGCCCAGCTCCGCCCGTGCCCGGTCGGCGAACGCGGACGCGCCGAGCGCGTCGAACTCGGCCGCCGCCGCGTCGAGCGCCGCCCGCGCCTCCCGACGTCGCCGCACCCGCCGGTACGTGCGGCCGGCGGCGAGCAGGCAGCGAGCCCGGTCCAGTGGCAGCACCCCCTCCGGCACCGCGGCCCGGGCCTGCGTCAGCGCGTCCAGCGCCGCGCCCGGATCCGCCCCGGTCGCCCCGGCCAGCAGCACCCGGCTGCGGGCCAGCCCGAGCGTCGTCCACGGGCGCGGCAGCCGGCGGTGGCGCCCGGCCAGCCGGTCCAGCGCGGCGTGCGCGGTGTCCAGGTCACCGGCGCCCACGCACGCCTCGATCCAGTCCGGCTCGAACCGCTGCCCCAGCGGTTCGGCGATGCCCGACCCGTCCAGGTCGGCGGCGAGCGCGCCGTACGCCGCCGCGGCGGTGACCCACTCCCCGGAGGCCAGCGCCACCAGCCCGGTGAGCTGGTGGTGCAGTCGCCGGCTCCACGCGTCGCCGAGGTCGTCGTCGCGGCGCAGCCCGGCGGCCGCGGCGCCCGCCCGCGCCAGCCGCCCCCGGTGCGCGTCGAGCACACCGGCCAGCCAGCTCTCGCCCACCAGCCCGGTGCCCAGCTGCTCACCCAGGTCACGGGCGGCGGCGATGTGCGTACCGGCCTCGGCGAAGCGCCCCGCCAGCAGTTCCGTCTCGCCGAGGTGGGTCAGCACCTCGTGCCGCAGCGGGTCGTCGCCGCGCGCCACCGCCAGGTCCAGCATCAGGTGCAGCCGGGACCGCGCCCGGTCGTGGTCGTCGACCGACTTCCACCAGATCGCCGGCACCGAACCGGCCAGGAAGGACGGTTCACCCGCCTCCAGCGACAGGGCCCGGTCCAGCAGATCGGTGGGCGCCGGGCCGCCGGCGCGTACCTCGTGGAAGAACAGCAGCAGCAGCGCGGCGGTGAGCAGCGGGCGGTGCTCGTCCCGGTCGGACAGGCGGGCGATCGCGGCCCGCGCGTGCCGGCGGGCGGGCTCCGGCTGGTCGTGGAACATGGTCAGGTGGGTGTGGATCCGCCCGGCCAGGTCCCCGTCCGGCCCGGCGGCGGCGAGCGCCTGCTCGGCGACGCGGACGGCGGTGACCAGGTCGTCGGCGCACCACGCGACGAGCGCGCGCAGCAGCAGCGCCTCGCCCCGCTCGGCGCCGGTCAGCTCCCCGGCCGCCGCCTCGGCGGCCCGCCCGGCCGCCGCGTAGTCCCCGCCGTCGATGCGGCACTGCACCGCGTCGAGGCGACGCCGGTTCCGGTCGGCGGCGGCGGACGACGGGGTCAGCTCGGCCGCCCGGGCGTACCAGTCGGCGGCGAGCGCTGAGGCGCCACGCATCCGCTGCCGGGCCGCCGCGGCGGCCAGGTCGGCGGCGACGGCGGCGTCCGGCGCCACGGTGCACCGGGACAGGTGCCGGGCCCGCTCGTCCGGGTCGGCGACCGCGCCGGCGAGCAGCGCGTGCATCCGCCGCCGGGCCCCCGGCGGGATGCTCTCGCGCACCGCCGCCGCGTACCGGGGGTGCGCGAAGTCGACCCGGCTCGGGGTGACCACGACCAGCCCGGCGTCCTCGGCCGCGTCCAGTGCCCCGGCCGGCACGCCCGCCGCCGCCAGGTCCCGCAGCGTCGGCACGGTCAGCAGCGCGGCCAGCCACACCGCGTCCCGGCTCGGGCCGGGCAGCGCCCGCAGCGTCTCCGCGAGCAGCAGGCGCAGCGACGACGGGACGGGCAGGTCCTCGTCGTGCGCGGGCGGGCGGGGCAGCCGCAGCACCGCCCGGGCCAGTTCGATCGCGAGCAGCGGATTGCCGTCGGCGTCGCGGGCCAGCCGGTCGGTGAGCGGACGGCTGAGCGTGCCGCCGAGCCGGGCCGCCAGGACGCGGTGCAGGTCCGGCGGGGTGAGCGGGGGTACGTCGGCGCGCAGCAGCGGATGCCGGCCGGTCGGGTCGTCGTCCAGCCCCAGCGGCACCGGCGCCGGCGGGCTGTCCCCGGTGCGGTGGGTGGCCAGGACGGCGGGCCACCGGGTCAGCCGGCGCAGCGCGAACCGCAGCGCCCGGGCGCTCGGCGGGTCCAGCCACTGCGGATCGTCGACCGCGAGCAGGACACGGGGCGCGTCGGCGACCGCCGCGTCGAGCAGCGTACGGGTGGCCGCGCCCACCGCCCGCTCGTCCACCGCGCCGTCGTGCTCACCGGTCAGCAGCACCATGTCGGCGGCCACCCGTTGCGGCGCGGGCAGCCCCGGCAGCGCGTCGGCGAGCGGGCGCAGCACGTCGGCCAGCGCCGCGTACGGCAGCGCGGTCTCGGCCTCGGTGGGCGCGGCGGACAGCACCCGCCAGCCGGTCCGCCCGGCGTGGGCGACCACTGCCCGCCAGAGCGCGGTCTTGCCGATGCCGCTGGGACCGTCGAGCAGCACCGGCGTACCGGAGGTCAGGGCACGCCACACCCGCTCGACGACCGCGTCGCGGCCGACCAGTGCGGCGTCCATGGCGGGATGGTGGCACAGCCGCGCCCGCGAACCCAGCGTCGGCGCGGCCTAGCCCGGAAGCTGTCCGCATATCGAGACGGGCGGGATCACCTCCTGGTTGCGGTAGACGGCGGCGCTCCAGCTCGGCCCGCCCGACGCCACGATCGGCGGGATCCGGGGCGCCCGGGACGGGCTGAGCAGGCTGAGGAACTTGTTGATCACCTGGACGACGGGTTCCAGGATCCGGTAGCCGATCCCGAACCGCGCATGCACACCGAGCCCGACGCCCCGGCACAGCGCGTACGGCGCGCCGAGCGCGGAACCGATGGTGGCGCCGTACGAGGTGACCAGCTCGAACCAGATCCCGGCGGTGAACAGGAACGCGCTGATCCCCATGGTGAACCGCACGCCGTGCCGGACGACCAGGCCCATCACGCCGACCGGCACGCCGGTGAGCGAGTCGAGCAGGCTCACCCGGCGCGCGAAGCCCTCCGTCACGCGCGAGCCCACCTGGCCGTTCGCGTAACCGAACCCGAGCCTGCCGGCCAGCGCGTACTCACCGGCGCCGCGGAACGTGCCCCGGCGGGCGCCGAACGCGGTGGCCACCTCCAGCGTCTGACTCACCGTGAACGACAGCGGCAGGCCGGCGACCAGCCCGATCGGGAACGCGATGTCGACCGGGACCGGGAACGTGCGGCGGTGGTTCTGCCCGCCGTCGATGCCGGCGGTGAAGTCCACCTTGATGCCGAAGCCGCCGCCGATCTCCAGCTCGGCCCGGGTCACCTTGCCCGCGCCGACGGCCAGGTGGAACGACGCTGCGGGTCGTCCGACGGTCAGCGTCACGGTGCCGGCCAGCCGGAGCCCGCCGTCGTCGTACGTGAAGTGCGTGCCGACGCCACCGGCGCAGCAGAACGTCCGCACCCGGTAGCCGTGGGCGGTGGCGCCCGCCTGCCCGCCCGGCGCCGGTGGCGGCTGCGCGGGCGCGACGGCGAGCGGACGCGACCGGCCCAGCGTGCCGCCGGCCGCCGCGACCTCCCGGGTCCACGAGGGTTCACCCGCCACGTAGACGGTCGGGCGGTCGAGGGCGACGTCGTCGCCGCCGAACGTGCCGTCCCGGATCACCTCGGTGAGCGTGACCGGTCCGATCGTGACGACCAGGTCACCGCCTTCCTCGGCCAGGTCGAGCACCCGGCCCACTCCGCGTCCGGTGAGGAACATGACCCGGCCGGGCGCGAGCCGGTCCGCGTCGCGCGCTCCGGGGTCGAGCCGCCAGGTCAGCCCGTCCGGGCTCACCGACCGCACGGTCCGGCTGCCGCCGCCGACCAGCACCACGTCTGGTTGCAGCGTGACGTCCTTCCCCGGCGCCGGGGCCTGCCCGTACCGGGGCTGCCCGCCGTCGCCCCCGTCCGCCGGGCCGGGAGTGGGCCCGCCGCAGCCGGTCACCAGGAGCAGCGCCGCCAGGCCGGCCGCCAGCAGCCGCCGGCCGCGCACCGGCCGCCTCACATCCGGCCGGCGACGGTACGGGCGAGCCGTTCCAGCGGCGCCCGGTTCTCCTGCGGGTCGTTGAGCCGCACCAGCCGCACCGCGACCCACAGCTCGCCCTTGCGCAGGAAGAACGCCTCCGCGGTGAGCAGCGCCTCGTCGGCGGTCCCGGCCAGCTCACGGATCTCGTGCCCGAGCTGCCGTTCGATGTCGAGGTACTTCTTGGCGCCCTCGCCCACGAAAACCTCGACCTGGGCGGTCGGCCCGGTCACCGGCCCGGTGTAGGTGCACGACTGCCCGGCCACCACCGGTTCGTCCAGCGCCGTGCCGGCGAGGCGTTCCGCGTCGGCCTTCGACACCAGCGTGCACGCCTGTGGGGCGGCGTCGTCCACCGGTCCGGCACTCGGCTCGGCCGGCGCCTCCCCGGTCGGCTCGGCGACCGGCGCGCCCGCACCGGGCGGAGCGCCGCCGGCGGCCGGCGGTTCGTCGTCGCCGCAGCCGGCGGGCGCGGTGAGCAGGGTCGCGGTCAGCGCGAGCGCGACCAGTCGGCGGCTTCGCATGCCGGCCCCGCTCAGGCCGGGATCGCGTCGAGCGTACGGCGCAGGATCTGTTCGTTGCCCGCGGTGCCGCCGCCGAAGCTGCTGATGGTCACCGTGTACGTGCCCTTGCCCTCGATCAGCACCGCCTCGCCGCGGATGTCCTTGACCGCGAGGTAGCCCCGCTCGCCCCGGTCCAGGTCGACGACCTTCTCGTACTGCTGGCCGGCCTGGTCGTACTGGTAGTCGTAGGTGGCCTTGCCTGCGGTGGCGGAGGCGGTGGTGACCGCCAGCTGGGCGATGCCGTCGCCGAACGAGCAGTTCCCCTCGTCGCGCAGCTTGCGGTCGACCAGTTCGGAGACCTGGGCGGCGGTGAACGGGCACGGGGGCCGGACGTCGTCCACCGCGCCCGCGTCCACGTCGCCGCCGTCCTCGCCCGCCGCGGAGCCGGCCGGCCCGCCGTCGACGATCCCGTCGCCGGAGTCGCACCCGGCCGGCGCGAGCAGGGCGAGCAGCAGCAGGGGCAGGATCAGCCCTCGCGGGAGCCCGCCGTCGCGGCGGGCACGGGCGGTCCGGGCCGGTGTGAGCGCGTCAGTTGCCATGGCCCGACGCTAGGCGCGCCGTCACCGGCCGTAATCGGGGGTTTCCCTATGCGGTGACCTTGCCGACGGGCTCGCCGGCCCTGGCCGGCGGCGCGTCCGCGCCGCTGCGCCGTCCCACCCGGATGGCGAGCCGATCCACGTAGCCGACCATGAGCGCGACGAACAGCAGCACGAACAGGAGCAGCATGGGCAGCGGCAGGATCAGGCCCAGCGGAAGCTCGCCGCCGGCGCCGAAGGCGCGGCTGGCGATCATCGTCACCAGCGCGGGAGCGGTCAGGCTGTCCGGGCCGCGGCCCACCAGCATCCCCCACAGTGGCGACTGGACGTGCGCCAGCCAGGTCGCCGACGTGGTCACGGCCAGCATCGGCAGCGCCGGCAGCAGCAGGGTACGGCCGACGCCGCCGCCGGAGCGCCACCGCTCGTGCTGGCCTCGGAACAGCAGCGTGAACGCGAACAGCGCGGGCACCGACAGCCAGGTCGGCGGCACCAGGCCGAGGAACAGGCCGAGCTGGCCGAGTTCCCTGGTGCGCTCGAAACCGGCGATGGCCAGCAGGCCGACGCCGACGAACAACCACGGCGCGAACGGCACCAGCAGCAGTTCGCTGTAGCGCCCGAGCGGGCGCAGCGCGCCGATCCCGAACCCGGCCAGCGCGGCGAGCGCCACCGCGACGAGTGTGGACAGCAGCGGCGGCACCCAGGTGTTGGCGAACAGGTTCGAGGTCTCGACCCCCCTGGGCAGGGGCCCGGTGTCGGCGGAGAGGTTCCGCAGCCACGGCAGCGACGCCCAGACGGTCACGCCGAGGACGACGACGAGCGCGACAGCGGTCAGCCCGACGAGCAGCGGCCGGCGGCCGGAGTAGGACTCCGCCTCCCGCACGGCCGGGCCGTCCCGCCAGCCGTCGAACTCGATGCGCAGCCGGGTGGCCAGGATGAGCGCCACCGCGGCCAGTCCGAGCAGCCCGAGCAGCACCAGCAGCAGCGTCGACGTGGCCGATCCGGCGCCCAGGCGCATCGTCCGGAACGTGGTCTGCGCGGCGGTGAACACCGGCGTCGCCGTGTCGTCGCCGCGCGGCCCGCCGCCGGTCAGGATGTACGGGGCGGTGTAGGTCTGCAGGGCGGCGGCGAGAACGCTCAGGCCGAGCAGCCCACCGACGGCCAGCATGGCGGGCGCGGGCCGCTGGTCGGGCTCGCGGCGGCGCAGGGCGCTCAGGTACAGCGTCGCGGCCACCGCGACGACCAGCCCGAACGTCACCTGTGCCAGCGCCGAGACGAGGAGCGTCCGGGGAGACTGCAGTTCCTGGGTGAAGGTGCCGTTCTCGATGTGCTCGGCGCGCCGGCCGAGGAACACCGCGACCGGCGCGTACGCGGCGAGCGGCAGCGCCAGCACGCCCCGGGTGACCAGGCGGGCCACCCGGCCGGCCCGGTCGGCGAGGACGGCGAGCAGCGGCGCGGCGAGCAGCGCCACCGCCAGCGGGATCAGGCTGAGCAGCACCGCGAGCCCGACCTGTCCGACGAACCCGGAGGTGAGGGCGGCCTCGTAGTTCGCCGTGCCGACCGACTCGCCCGAGCCGCGCGGCCCGTCACCCTGGAAGCTGCGAGCCACTGTGGACAGCGTCGGCAGGACGTACGACCAGATCCAGGCGATCACCGCCGGGACGACCAGGGCCAGCCCGATCAGGGCCCTCCCCGGACGGTTCGGCGGCGTGGGCGGGGGCACTGACGCTGTCGCCTGCGGTGCTGCCGGCTGGTTCATCGGGACATCCACCCTCGAAGATCGACGATCACGGCCGCCGCGACGATAACCGACCCGGTCAATACCGGCAGCGCCACCGGCCCACGTCGGCGCGGGGGCGGCTAGGGTCGCAACCGTGCGGACCAAGCAGGAGCTGTCGACGGCGATCCGGGAACGACGGCGGGCGGCGCTCGTGGTCAACGCCCACTCCCGCCGGGGCCGGCGGCTCTACGACACCGTCCACGCACGCCTGCGGGCGGCCGGTTTCGCGCTGCTCGGCGCGTACCCGGTGGACCGGCCCGGCGAGCTGGACCGGGTGCTCGCCGAGGCCGCCGGCCTCGGGCCGGACCTGCTGGTCACCGGCGGCGGCGACGGCACCGTCGGCGCGGCCGCGCGGCTGCTCGCCCACCGGGACATCGCGATGGGTCTGCTGCCGCTGGGCACCACGAACAACTTCGCCCGCACCGTCGGCGTCCCGCTCGACCTGGACGCCGCCGTCGCGGTGCTCACCGACGGCAAGGTCATCGACGTCGACCTGGGCCTGATCGGCGACACCCGGTTCACCAACCACGTCGGGATCGGGTTGTCCGCCGACATCATGCAGGCCGCGCCGCCGAGGCTGAAGCGGGTCGTCGGGCGGCTCGCGTACCCGATGACCGGGCTGGGGCTGCTGGCCCGGCACCGGCCGCTGGCCGTGACGGTCCGCGCCGAGGGCCGCGAGCACATGTTCACCACCCACCAGGTGTACGTGGCCAACGGCGGCTTCCACGCCGGCCGGCCCATCACCGCCGACGCCACCGCCGACGACCGGCTGCTGGTCGCGTACCCGGTGGGTGGGCCGACCCGGCGCGGGCTGCTGCGCGAGACGGCGCGCAACGCGGCGGCCGGCCACCGCCGCACGCTCGGCGACGAGCCGTTCCTGGCGGTACGCCAGCTGTGGCTGGACACCGACCGCCCGGCCCGCATCGAGGTCGACGGCGAGCCGTACGGGCAGACGCCGGTACGCATCGGCCTGGACCCGAACGCGTTGCGGCTGATGGCCCGCGCCGACAGCCCGGATCACTGACCGGTCAGGCCCAGTGCTCCTCGTCGGGCAGTGGGATCTCCGTGTTCTGCTCCACCGCGTCGGCGGCGGTCAGGTCGTCGCGCACCGACTCACCCAGGCCCGCCCGGTCGCTCGGCGGGCGCAGCACGCCCTGCTCGGCCAGGTCCGCCTCGCTCGCCTCGGGCACCGCCGTGCCGACCGTGTCGGGTGGTCCGACGAGTGTCTCGTCCTGCCGCTGTTCCTGCGCGTCGGCCTCGGGCGGCCGGCGCAGCGCGTCCTCGCTCATCGCGTCCCCGTCACGCCGTGCGCCGCACGTACGGCGCGCTCTGGTCGGCCACGTCGCCGTACTCGGCCGGAAGCTGCCCGACGACCTGGGCGTAGGCGGCCGCGTCGACCGCGTCGCGCAGCACGTCGAACACCGCCGTGATCCCGTCCCGCGCGGCGTCCACGTCGACGTCGGCGCGTCCGCTCACCCGCTCCACGAACACGTCGAGCCCGAACGGCTCGGCGTCCTCGGCCGGGCCGAACGCGTACGCCCGCAGCGCCTCCGGCAGCCGGTCGGCGAGGTCGCGGGCCTCTCCGCCGTCGATGCGCTCGGCCAGCGTGGTCAACGTCGCCCGGGTGATCGCGGTGGCCTGCTCCGTGGACGCGCCGCACCGTTCGGCCACCGCGCCGACGAACTGATCCTGGTCCATCTCGCCGCCTTCCTCCGCTGGGATTGCCGGATTCCCACGCTGGACCTCGGCAAACGGGGCGCGAGCCCGAGGCGCCGGAGTCGCCGGACCGGGGGTAGCGTGCAGGCCGGAACCCGCAGCGAGGAGGCCCCGACAGTGCAGCCGACGATCGTGGACGTGCCCACCCCCGACGGAACGGCCGACGCCTACCTGGCCACGCCGGAGTCCGGCGGGCCCTTCCCGGCCGTCCTGCTGTTCATGGACGCGTTCGGGCTGCGGCCCCGGGTCGCGGAGATGGCCGCCACGATCGCCGACCGCGGGTACGTGGTGCTCGCCCCCAACCTGTTCCACCGCGCCGGGCGCGCCCCGCTGATCGACCTCGGCGCGCTCGCCGACGACAGCCGCCGGGCCGCCCTGTTCGAGAGCATCGGGCCGATGATGGCCGCGTTGACGCCGGACGCGGTGGCCCGCGACACGGCCGCCTACCTGGACTTCCTCGCCGCCCGCCCGGACGTCGCGCCGGGCCCGGCGGCGATCACCGGCTACTGCATGGGCGGCACGAACGCGCTGCGCGCGATCGAGGCGCTCCCGGACCGGATCGCCGCGGTGGCCGCGTTCCACGCCGGGCGGGTGGTCACCGACGCCCCGGACAGCCCGCACCTGGCCGTCGGCGCGGTGACCGGCGAACTCTACTTCGGGCACGCCGACGCCGACCCGTCGATGACCGCCGAGCAGATCGCCACGCTGGAGAAGACGCTGGACGCGGCCGGGGTGACCTACCGTTCCGAGGTGTACGCCGGCGCCCGCCACGGCTACACCCAGTCGGACACCCCGATGTACGACGAGCAGGCCACGCGGCGGCACTGGACGGCGCTGTTCGACCTGCTCGACCGCACGTACCGCCGCTGACTCCGAAGGGCGCGCGGGGGCACGGCCGACGATTCACCGGCCCGGAGCCGGGTAACCGCCGTCATGACCGACCGCCGCGCCGACGACACCGTCCGCTCGCCCCTGGACCGGGCGGTCGAGCGGGGCGGTCTCGCGTTCTCCCGGGTCCGTGACCAGGGCGGCGCGGCCGGCCGGAACCGGCTGCGCCAACTGGAGATCACCGTGGTGATCTCCGCGCAGGCCGGGCTGGCCGCGGCGCTCGCCGCTCTGCTCGCCCAGATGCTGCTCGGCTCCGGCGCGCACGTCTTCGCCCCCGCCGCCGCGGTCGGCACCATCGCCACCGCCATCGGCCAGCGCGCCCGCCGCACGTTCGAGCTGCTCGTCGGCGTCGGCCTCGGCATCGTGGTCGGTGACCTGCTGCGCGCGCTGCTCGGCAGCGGATCCTGGCAGACCGGCCTGGTGGTCACGCTCGCCATCGCCACCGCGCTGCTGGTGGCCGGACGCGGCGGCGCGCTCGTGGGCCAGGCCGGCGGTACGGCGGTGCTGATCGCCACGCTCGCGCCGGTGCAGCCCGGCCTGGAACTGCCCCGCATCTTCGACGCGCTGGTCGGCGGCCTGGTCGGCCTGTTCGTGGTGGCGCTGCTGCTGCCGGTCAACCCGATCCGCGTGCTGGACCGGGCGGTGGAGCCGGTGGTCACCCGGCTCACCGAGCAGCTCGACGCCGTCGCGTGGGCGCTGACCCGGCGCGACGCGGGGGCGGCGCAGCGCGCCCTGGACGATCTGCGCGGGATCGAACCGGACATCGGGCGGCTCAACGAGGCGCTCAGCGGGGCCGAGGAGGTGGTCACCATCGCCCCGGCCCGCTGGCACCGCCGGGCCCGGTTCCACCGCTACGCCGACGCGACCCAGCACCTCGAACGGCTGGTCCTGTACGCCCGCTCGATCGCCCGCCGCTCCGCCACCGCGTTGCAGTACGACGAGCCGGTCCCGCCCGCGCTGCCCGACGCGGTGGCCCGCCTCGGCGACGCGGTGCGGGAGCTGAAGCGGGCCTGCAAGTCCGGGGAGGACCTGGACCGCACCCGGGAGCTGGTACGGCAGGGCGCCGAGCTGGCCGGGCGCGCGTGGTCGCAGGGTGTGCGCGCCTACGGCGAGGCGATGATCAGCGATCTGCGGACCGGGCAGAGCGAGCTGCTGCGGGCCACCGGCTGCCGGCCCGAGGACGCCAACGGCACCGTGCGCCGGGCCGCCGGTGCGGGGGAGGCGGAGGCGCGCCCGCCGGTCCGGGCCCGGATGAGCCGGCCGGTCCGGCGCCGGCCCGCTGCCCGGGGCGCGCCGGGGCGGCGTCCGGACATGTTCCGCCCACCGACCCGCGTCGCCTGACCCGGCCCGGCCGCCCGTCGTCGTCCGGCCGTCGTCGTCCGGCCGTCGTCGTCCGGCCGTCGTCGTCCGGTCCGGCCGCCCGCCTCCGGCCGGTCCGGCTGCCCGTCGTCGTCCGGCCGGGTTGCCGGCCGCAGGCCACCGGGCGTGGACTGGCACCTGCCCGGGGCGGCCCGGCTGGTTAGCGTCGGCGCATGGACATCCGTCAGGACGCGCCGGCCGCGCGATTCGCCGCTCTGACCACCGCCCACGTCGCCGACGCCTGCCTGCGCGCCGGCATACCCGTCCGCTGCGCCCCGGCCGCCGTCGTCCCGGTGCTGCCGGGGCGGCGCCTGGCCGGCCGGGTCCGACCAGCCCGGCACGCCGGCAGCGTGGACGTCTTCCTGGAGGCGATCGAGCTGGCCGCCGACGGGGACGTGCTCGTCGTCGACGACGCCGGCCGCACCGACCGGGCGTGCGTCGGGGACCTGGTGGTACTGGAGGCGCGGGCCGCCGGCCTGGCCGGGCTGGTGGTGTGGGGCGCGCACCGCGACACCGCGGACCTGGTCGCGGTCGGACTGCCGGTGTTCAGCCTCGGCGCCACCCCGAGCGGGCCGCTGGAGCTGGACCCGCGCCCGGCCGGGGCGCTGGAGCACGCCCGGGTCGGGCCGTTCACCGTCGGCCCGCAGGATCTGGCGCTGGCCGACGACGACGGCGTGCTGTTCGTACCCGCCGACCGGGCCGGGGAGCTGTTCGACCTGGCCGAGTCCATCCGGGACACCGAGCGGCGGCAGGCCGACCGGATCCGGGCCGGGGAGTCGCTGCGCGCGCAGGTCGGGTTCGGCGCGTACCTGGCGGCCCGGGAGGCGGACCCGGCGCTGACGTTCCGGGCGCACCTGCGGGCGGTGGGCGGCGCGATCGAGGAGTGACCCGGTCAGCCGCCGCGCGCCCACAGCGCCAGGCGGACCCGGTTGGCGCTGCCGGTCTTGGTCATCAGGCTGGTGATGTGCGTCTTCACGGTGGTCACCCCGATGTGCAGCCGGTCGGCGATCTCGGTGTTCGACAGCCCGTCGGCGACCAGGTCCAGCACGTCCCGCTCGCGGGCGGTCAGGTCGGCCGCACGCCGGGGCGCGCCGGCGCGGGCGTGCACCGCGCGTTCGACCAGCCGGCGCAGGACGTCCGGGCTGAACGGGCTGTCGCCGGCGGCGGCGCGGCGCACGCCGTCGAGCAGGTCGGCCGGGGGCGCGTCCTTGAGCAGGAACCCGCAGGCGCCGGCGGTCAGCGCCGGGTAGAGGTGGTCGTCGTCGCCGAACGTGGTCAGCACCATGATCCGGGTGGCCGGCCGGTCGGCGAGGATCCGGCTGGTCGCGGTGATCCCGTCGACGCCGGGCATCCGCAGGTCCATCACCACCACGTCGGGGCGTAGCCGGGCGGCCAGGGTGACCGCGTCCCGGCCGTTGTCGGCCTCGCCGACGACCTCGAGGTCGGGCTGGGCGTCGCAGAGCATCCGCAGGCCGGCCCGGATGAGGTGCTGGTCGTCGACCAGCAGCACCCGGATCACGCCGGCTCCGGCGTGCCCGCGCGGGGCCGGGGCGCGCGGTGGGCCGGCCCGGGCTGGGGCAGCACGGTCCGGACCCGCCAGCCGGAACCGGTGGGCCCGGCCTCCAGCCGCCCACCGAGCACCTCGACCCGTTCCCGCATCCCGACGAGGCCGTGCCCGCCGCCGGAGGGCACCCCGGCCGGCGCGGCGCCGCGCCCGTCGTCGGTCACCGCCCAGTGCACCGCGCCGTCCTCGACCGACACGGCCAGCCGGGCCCGGGCCGCCGCGCCCGCGTGTTTCGCCACGTTCGTCAACGCCTCCTGGGTCAGTCGCAGCACCGCCTGGCCGCGTACCGCGTCGAGCCTGCCGACCGCCGGGTCGACGTCGGCCTCCACCACGACGCCCGCCTGCCGGGCCCGGTCGACAGCCGCGCCGAGCGCGGCCGGCAGCGCCGACGGCTCGATCGCGGTCAGGGCGGCGTCGCCGCGGACACCGTCCGGGTCGCGCAGCACCGCCACCAGCCGTCGCAGGTCGGTCAGCGCGGCCGTGCCGGTGGCGTGCACGTCGTCGAACACCTCGCCGACCCGGGGGTCGAGGTCCGGCAGCACGTGCCGGGCCACACCGACCCGCAGCACCATCGACGCGACGTGGTGCGCGAGCACGTCGTGCAGTTCCCGGGCGATGGCGCCGCGTTCGTCGGCGCGGGCCGCCCGGCTCTCCGACTCGCGCCGGCGCCGCTCCGCCTCGGCCCGCTCCTCGGCCTGCCGCCCCAGTTCCCGGGTGGTCCGCACGACCAGCCCGAGCAGCAGCGGCAGGCCGACTGTGACGGCCAGCCCGAACAGGCCGGTGAGCGCCGCACGGACCGGTTCGCCGATCTGGCCGGACAGGTCGACGGCGGCGAGCAGCCCGGCGCCCAGCCAGACCGTGCGCGGCCGGGTGGCCCGCATGGTCAGCTCCAGCAGCGCCCAGCTCGCACCGACCTGGTTGATCATCACGTCGTCGACCAGGACGAGCGCGGCGACCAGCAGGGCCGACTGGATCAGCAGGTTCACCAGGGGCCGGCGGTGGCACAGCAGCGCCAGCGCGAACGCCGGGACCGCCAGCGCCCACTGCGTACCGGTGGCGGCCTGGCCCCCGTGCGGACCGAAGACCAGGTAGCCGACGCCGCTGAGATCCAGCAGCAGGATCCGCGCGAGCGTGTCGCGCGCGTCGAACAGCCGACCGACCCAGCTCACCGCGTCAGCCTAGGCAACCGGAGCGGCCGGAGGCCACCGCGTTCGCCGGCCGCCGGCCCGGCGGTCCGGGGTGGACCGCCGGGCCGAACACCACGGCGCTCATCCGACCAGCACCACACCGGTACGCCGGGTCCGGCGGGCCAGCACCAGCGTGGTGGCCGCCGCGGTGGCCGCCACCAGCATCCCCGCCGCGGCGAGCGTGAGCGCGTCCGGCGCGAGCAGCGGCTGCCCGCGCAGCGCCTGCCCGGTCAGCAGCAGCGTCAGTGCCGCGTACGCGGCCCCGCCGACGAGCACCAGCCGCGCCCGGGTCAGCTCGTCCAGCCGCGCGCCGAGGAACCGGTCGAGCAGGATCGCCAGCAGCGGCAGCGCCTGCAACGCGTGCATCCCGACGAAGTGCCCGACACGCAGGTCGCCGCCGGTGGTGCTCCAGCCGAGCAGCGGCAGCCCCGGCCCGCTGTCGGGCACCCCGACGCTGTGCGCACCGCTGATCCCGGCGGGCGCGCCGGCCGGGCTCTGCGCCACCATCGGGAACGCGACGAGCATGCCGAGCAGGGACACGGCGAGGCCGAGCCGGACCGCGTATCCGCCGGCCCGGTCCGGAAGGGACCGGCGGGCCAGCACGATCGCCAGCACGAACTGGGCCGCGAACAGCACGGTGATCGCCACGCCCATGACGTCGAACAGCACCGCGTTCAGCGTGGTGGTGCCGTTGAAGTGACTGGTGGTGCCGCGCAGCACCTGACCCACGATGATCGCCATCTCCAGCACGGACATGGCCACGATCACTGTGGCCGCCCGCTCGGCCGCCCGGCTGCGGTGGGGCAGCAGGGACAGCATCCAGGCCAGGGTGACGCCGTAGAGCACGAACGAGATCGCGAACTTCAGCGGCTTGAGCCAGATGGGCGCGCCGGTCAGCACGCGCGGGTCGGCCACGACGCCGACCGCGGCGACGACGGTGAGCACCGCCATCGCGGACACGAGGAGCATCAGGGGGCGGTGCCATCCGGCCGCCCGGTTCCGCAGGGTAGTCATGCCTTAGATGCTCGTGACGGGCCGGGCCGGTCGCGCCCGCCCGCGGGCCGCACTCGCGGCCACGGGTCGGAGCGTGTCTCCTACCGGGGGAGGAGGCCGGCCGGTCAGTCCGGCAGCCGGGGCATCTCGACGCCCGGGTCGCGGCCGAGCAGCACGCCACGGGTCAGCGCCCGGGAGCCGAAGCGGTCCCGCACCGCGTCGACGGCGGCGTCCAGCGCCGGGCCGGGTTCGGCGGTGAACGGCAGCGTGAGCTGCGTGTGCCCGCTGCCCAGGTTGCCCACCGAGACGCCGAGCAGCGTCACGCCACGTTCCGCGATCTGCGGCAGCGCGGCCCGCAGCAGGTCACGGGCGGCGGCCCGCAACGGCCCGGTCTGCGCGGTCGGCTCGTCGAGCGTGTGCGACCGGGTGGCGGGGGTGTAGTCGGCGAAACGCAGCCGCAGCGTCACCGTGCGGCCGGTGCGGCGGGCGGCGCGCATCCGGCCGGTGACCCGGTCGACCAGCCCGGCCAGCACCGCGTCCAGGTCGGCGGGGGAGTGCGGCCCGCGTCCCAGCGCGTGCTGCGCGCCCATCGAGGAACGGCGGCGGCCCACCTGCACGGCCCGGGGGTCGCGGTTGTGCGCCAGGGCGTGCAGGTGCCGCCCGGCGCCCGCGCCGAGCAGCGACACCAGCGCCGGCTCGTCCAGCCGGGCCACCTGCCCGACGGTACGGATGCCGCGTTCGCGCAGCCGGGCGGCGGTGACCGGGCCGACACCCCACAGCCGCTCGACCGGCAGCGGATGCAGGAACGCCAGTTCCCGCTCCGGCTCCACCACCAGCAGCCCGTCCGGTTTGGCCACCCCGCTGGCCACCTTCGCGAGGAACTTCGTCCGGGCCACGCCGACGGTGATCGGCAGGCCGACCTCGCGGCGTACCCGCTCCCGCAGCGTGGCCGCGACGGCGGCCGGCGCTCCGGCGAGCCGCCGCAGCCCACCCACGTCGAGGAACGCCTCGTCGATGCTGAGCCCTTCGACGAGCGGGGTGGTGTGGCGGAAGATCTCGAACACCGCCCGGCTGGCGGCCGTGTACGCGGCCATCCGGGGCGGCACCACCAGCGCGTCGGGGCAGAGCCGCAGCGCCTGCCGGCCGCCCATCGCGCTGCGCACGCCCCGGGCCTTGGCCTCGTAGCTGCACGCGAGCACCACGCCGCCGCCGACGATCACCGGCCGGCCGCGCAGCCGGGGGTCGTCGCGCTGTTCGACCGAGGCGTAGAACGCGTCCAGGTCGGCGTGCAGGATGGTGGCCTCGCTCGACACCCGGCCATCTTCGCACAGATGTTCGAACGGGCGCGGTTGACCTGCCCGGTCGCGTGCGGTCACCGTCCGTAGACCTCGAACTCGTAGAGCGAGAAGCCGTACGAGGTGGCCCGGGTGACGCCGTACATCCGCACGTATCGCGCGCTGACCGGGGCGAACGTCACGTTGTCGACGCCGCCGTTGCCGGTGGTGGTGCTGAACACCGGCTGCCAGGAGTTGCCGTCAGCGGAGACCTCGATCCGGTAGCCGGTGGCGTACGCGGCCTCCCACCGCAGCACCGCCCGGCTGATGGTCCGGGCCGAACCGAGGTCCACCCGCAGCCACTGGTTGTCGTTGTAGCTGCTGGCCCACCGGCTGCCCAGACTGCCGTCGACCGCCTTGGCCGGGGTGTTGCTGGTCAGGAACTGGGTGCTGGACGCGGTGGCGGTGCGGCCCTGCGCCAGGTTCGTCACCGCGTCGCCCCGGCGCGCCGGGAACGAGACGACCTGCTGGTAGGTGGGCCGGTTCTGCCAGGCGATCAGCGGGTGGGTGATGCCGCCGAGCCCGGACTGGGCGATCGAGTCGGCGCACCACTGGTCGCCCGCGCCGCACGAGGAGTCGCCCGGGTAGACGGTGGTCGCGGGCGCCGCCGCGGCCTGGCCGAGCGTGTCGAGCAGCGCCTGCCGGCACGCGCCGAGGTTGCCGTTGCCGCAGTACGTGCGCCCGAGCCCGCCGGCCACCGGGTCGCCGAGCACGGCCCGCAGGTCCTTGTCGACGTACCCCCACCAGCCGTACTGGAAGGCCGAGCCCTTGTGCGCCTGCCCCTGCGACGCCCAGTTGACGGTGCCGTCGCGGGCGCCGTTCTGGCCGCCCGAGGGCGCCTCGTTGACTTCGAGCGCGTCGACGAGCGCGGCGTACAGGTCGGGGCCGAGGCCGGGACGGAACTGCGCCGAGGCCAGCAGCGGCCACCACGCGTCGAAGATCCGGATGGCGTCGGCGTGCTGGTAGACCTTCGACCCGGGTGACGTCTCCACCCGCCGCGACCCGGCCTGCTGCCAGGCCCGCAGCTTGGTCACCGCGGCGGCCAGTGCCGGGTCGGTGACGGGCGTGCTGTCGAGCACCCGCAGCAGCTCACCGAGCACCTGCTGGCCGCGCAGGTCGGTCACGGCCGCCTCGGCGGTGATCCGGACGATGTCGGCGCGGCCGACCTTGCGCTGGGCGATGGCCGCCTTAACCGGACCGTCGAGCAGCTGACCCCGGTGCACCGCGCCGTAGCTGAAGTTGCCGTCGGCCGCGCCGAAGTCGCGCGCCTGCTTGTTGTTCCAGCTGACGTAGTAGTCCTGGTTGACCGACTGCGGGTGGGCCGACGCCGGGGCGTACGTGGCGTCGTTGGTGTCCGGGTTCCAGCCGGCCCACTCGTACGCCGGCTCCGCCTTCATCGGCAGGTTCGGGTCGGAGGTGGACGAGCGCACCGGGTTCGAGCCGGAGTTGAAGTACGCCGCCTCGGTCGAGTTGACGTAGAACCAGTTGAACGCGTACCCGACGCTGGCCGCGGACGCCTGGAACGCCGCCGCGCTGCCCATCGCCGCCGGGTCGTTGTACGCCTGGAAGCCGATCGCCGAGTCGGCCTCGTGCCGGTAGGTGGAGCGCAGCTTGGTGAACGCGGTGGGCTGCCCGTTGACCAGCCCTCGGTAGGACACCAGCCCGTACTTGGTGCGCAGCGCGCGCAGCGTGTACGCGCCGGCCGGGGTGGAGTCGGCGAGCGTCGGCGACCAGGAGTTGCGCTTCTCCAGCACCTCCATGGCCACGCACTGGCCGCGGTAGAGGTAGCGGTTGGAGCGCAGCGTCGGCGCGCTGCCGTCGGTGGTGCACAGCGGCACCGCGTACGTGTCGGTCAGGTCCTGCGAGGCGGAGGTGGCGCTCCACGCGTAGTCCTGGCCGCGGCCGAGCAGCACGTAGAGGTTCAGCCCGGCGAACGCGGCGCCGCGCGCGCTGATCCCCGGCCCCTGCAGTTCCTGGAGCATGAGCAGTTGCGGGGCGAAGTAGCCGGTCTGCGGGCCGAACACGGCCACCGGGTTGCCGGTGGTGGTGTGCCGGCCGGAGACCACGACCGCGTTGGACATGCCGTGCGTACGCAGGGTGGACAGGCCGCCGAGCAGGTCCTTGGTGGCGGCGCTGGTGCCGGTGCGGGCGGCGGCGCCGCCGGTGGCGTCGTACGCGAGCGGCTCGGCGACCACGGTGCCGGCGTCGGGCAGCACCGCGCTGGTGGCGCCGGGCGGCGTCGCGCCGTACGGGAAGCTCTGCCCGTCGTGCAGCGTCAGCACGGTCTCCGGGTCGTTCTGCGAGCGGAACGCCGCCCAGACCCGGTCGCCCTCGGTGGGGCCGTACTTGGCCCGGGCGGCCACCCGGACCAGCGCGGACTGCACCTCGCTGCCGCCGCCCCCGCCGAACAGCCCGCCGATGACACCGGCGGTGGCGATCAGGTCGGTCATGGTGAAGTGCTTCGGCTTGCCGGCACCGGTGAGCACGTACTCGCCGGGGTAGTTGTCGTCGGCGATCGACTTGTCGATGTAGGCGTTGATGCCGGCGATGTAGTCGGCCACGTCGGTGTAGAGCTGCTGGCCCCGGGTGCCCTTGAGGCGCAGCGCGTCCACCTGGGCCTGGAGGTCCGCCTCGGTGTAGGGCGAGTTGGCCCAGACGCTCTGCTCCAGTTCCCGGTTGCCGGGGGCGCCGCCGGCGAACGAGGTGACGTTGCCGCGGCCGACGTGCCGCAGCAGGTCCATCACCCAGAGCCGGTCCTGGGCGCCGGCGTACCCGGCGCCGAACATGGTGCCGGCGCGGGTGGTGCCGGTGACGTGTGGGACGCCGGTGGCCTTGTCCCGCACGATGGTGACGTCCGAACGCGGCGAGATCCTGCTTTCGACCTGCGCGTCGGGGACGCCGAACGAGGCGTCGTTGTAGAAGTGGGCGATCTGCTCGTCGGTCAGCCCGGCGTAGTTGTAGACCAGGTTGGCGTACTCGTCGAGCTGGTCGCTGGAGTGCGCGGGGCGGGTGCCGAGCGCCTGGTGGGCCAGGATGCCGGCGAGCGTGGCGTTGCCGTTCTGCCCGGGGGGCAGGATGTCGGCGCACTGGCCGAGGCAGTAGTCGTCGGGGGTGAACGTGGTGGCGGCGAGCGCCGGCGACGGCTGGGTGACCGTCAGGACGCTCGCGGTGAGGGCGGCGGCGGTGAGCGCCGCGAGGCGGGCACGGATGGCGGGTAATGGCATGGCGATCCTCCGGGGACGCGGAGTAGGGCCGTTCGGTACGCCCGGCTGACGGCGTCTCGGCCTCCGTGCCCGGGCGTCCTGCCCGGAGGTGAGAATGACTCATATCTATCTGCGGGCAATGATCGGCGCACCACTGCCGTCCGGGATAGCCGTCGTTCACCAGTCGTCAATGCCGACGTTTCGTCGCGATCCGTCCCGCAACGACGCGGTGGGGGTGGCGCCGTTGCCACCCCCACCGCTCTCCCCGCCGGTGCGCCGTCAGTGCTTGTGGAACGACTGGCGCACCACACCCCCCACCAGCGCGCACCAGGTAGTGGTGCTGATCTTGCCGTTGGGCGGTAGTCCGTGCAGGCGCTGGAGGTCCTTCACCGCCGTGCGGGTGGCGTGGTCGTACTCACCGGTCGCGGTGACCTCGGCGTAGCCCTTGGAGGCGAGCATGAACTGCGCGGCCGCCACCGGTACGCCGGACGACTTCTGGTCCAGCTCCGGGGCCAGGGTCTCCCAGGTCGGCGCCGTGAGCGTGGCGTCGACGTCGACCGGGATGCCGTTGCGCGCCTGCCAGTCCTGCACCGCCGCGACTGTCGCCGCGTCGAACACGCCGGTCACCGGCACGGTGTAGCCGTGGAACGTCAGCAGGTACTGCGCGACGCGGACCACCGGGCCGCCGACGAAACGCCAGATGTCCGGCCAGCGGCGGGCCGGCACGTCGCCCGGGTCGGTGCCCAGGTTCTCGAACACGGCGCGGCGCAGCGCCGGGAACTCCCGGTAGAACATCGCGCCCGGGCAGAGCGTGGCGCGGAAGTCCCAGTGGCCGAAGATGTCGTGGGCGTGCAGCCCGTACTGCCGGCAGATCGCGGTGCACAGTCGGACCAGCCCGTCGAGCAGCTCCTCCGGCGGCGTCTCGGTGACGTAGGTGCCCTCGTTCTCGATCCCGATGGCCCGCCCGTTCTCGCCCGGGCAGTGCGCGGCGATCATCTGCCGGTCGCCGGCGAGCAGCCGGTCCAGGCTGCCGTGGCGTCCCTCCAGGACGTGACCGCCGCGGCTCACCGTGAAGTGCTGCCCGGTGTCGGACCAGCCGTTGCCGTCCATGTGCAGGTCCTGGCAGTCGCGGGCGAGCTGCTTGGCGTGCTCCTCGGAGTAGTCCGTGACGTTCGGGAACGCCATGTGGTGCACGATGATCTTGTTGGTCGGGATCGCGCTGACCGACAGCGGGTCAGCCGGTGGGCGGGCGGCCCACTCGTCGCAGCTGATGATCCAGTCGAGGTCCGCGCCCGGTGCGGCGTGCGCGGCGGCCGGCAGGGCGAGCTCGCTGCCGACGACCGCGACCGCCGCGGCGCCGAGGCCGGCCCGCAGCAGCGTACGGCGGTCCAGCTCGGGGTGGTCGAAGTGCATCTCGCCTCCTCGATGGCCCGAACGGCGCCGGGCGATGTAAAGGAACTGCAACGACTGCGCGCGTGGTGGAGAATATTGCCAAGCTCGCGCGGTGCGCCAGAGGACAAAAGCGACGTTCGCCGGCCGGTGCGCCCGCCGCTCCTACCGCCGGAGTAGGCGATCTCACGTCCGCTGACCGGGACGGACCATGGTCTTCCGCGACCTGCCGTGGCAGCCTGGGCCGGTGCAGTCGCCCAGCCTGACCGGGATCCTCGTGCTCGTCGCGGTGCTCGCGGCCGCCACCGCGTTCGGCTGGTGGCGCAGTCGCCACGACGGGCGGCTGCGCGCCGTCCGGAAGCGCCCATCGGCCGCCGATGCGCCGCACCTCGCCACCCTCACCGCCCTCGGGGTGCGCCCCGGCGAGGTCACGCTGGTGCAGTTCTCCGCACCGGTCTGCGCGCCCTGCCGGGCCGCCCGCCGGGTGCTCGCCGACGTCGCCGCCCGCCTCGACGGCGTCGCGGTGCGGGAGGTGGGCGTGGACGAACACCTCGACGCGGCCCGGGAACTGGACGTGTGGCGCACCCCGACCGTGCTGGTGGTGGACGCGGCGGGCCGCGTGGTGCGCCGGGCCGCGGGCGTGCCCGACCGCGACGACCTGATCGCCGCGCTCACGGTCGGGGCGGGGCGATGACCGGCGTACGGCTGACCCGCCGCCGGGTGGTGGACCACGGCCGGCTCGCCACGAGCCTCTGTGCGGCGGCGCGTCCCGCCTGACCGACCGCCCCCGCACGAACGGACCCACCCCATGCTGCTCGACCCCCGGGGACCGCGCTTCGCCGCCGTCCTCACCACAGTCGTCCTCGCGATCGTCCTCGTCACCGGCTCCGGGCTGCTCCTGCTCGCCCAGGCCGTGGTGTTCGCGCTCACCGCCGTCAACCCGCGCCTCGGGCCGTACGGCCTGCTGTTCCGCGCCCTGGTGGCACCCCGGCTGGACCCGCCGGCGGAGCTGGAGCCGGTCGCGCCGGTGCGCTTCGCCCAGGTCGTCGGCCTGGCCTTCAGCGCCGTCGGCGCGGCCGGCTGGTTCGCCGGGCTGCCCGCGCTCGGCCTGGCCGCCACCGGCGCCGCGCTGGCCGCCGCGTTTCTCAACGCCGCGTTCGGGCTCTGCCTCGGCTGCGAGGCGTACCTGGCGATCCGGCGGCTGGCCGGGCGTCCGCTCGCCGCCCGGGTGGCGGTACCCCCGCGCTGACCGCCCGCCCGTACGCTGACCCCGGCGGGATGGGGGAGTGGCATGGCGGGTCGCGGACGGCTGGACCGGCGCAGCGTGCTCGTCGCCGCGGGCGGGCTGGCGGTGGCGGGGATCGGCGTGCCGGTCGGGCTGGCCGCCACGAACGACCGGCCGCCGCCCCCGCCGCGCGGCCGGCGGCCGATCAGCATGGCGATGCACCTGCACGCCTCGTTCAGCGAGGGCGTGGCCAGCTACGCCGCCCACCTCGACCAGGCCCGCCGCAACGGCGTCGACGTGCTCTGGTGGACCGACCACGACTTCCGGGTCGCCGCCCACGACCACCGCCGGGTCGTCCACTTCGACGGCCCGGAGGAACGCGAGGACGGCCTGGCCTGGACCTGGCAGCCGGCCACCGAGGGGCGCCTGCGCGCCTCGGCCGCCGACTTCGTGGAAGCGCCGGACGCCCTCGACGGCCCGGGCCGCGCGCTGCGTCTCACCGCCGCCGGTGCCGGCACCCACTGGTACGCGGGCAAGGCGTGGAACTGGACGCACACCGCCAACATCTCCGACACGAAACTGCACCTCGACGTACGCCCCGAAGCGGCGGGCCGGGACGCCACGCTCACCGTTGAGGTCGCGCTGTCGCACCACCCGGCCGGACCCGGCCGCCCCGCCGGGCAGCTCGTGCTGCGCTACCGCCTCGGCGGCGTGGACGCGGTCCGGCACACAGTGGACGGCCGCCACGGCACCGTCGAGCTGCCCGCCCCGGCCGGCGTCTGGCGGCGGCACACGTTCGACCTGCTCGCCGACGTGCGGCGGCTCTGGCCGGGCCTGGTCGCCGGGGACAACTCGCTGCGCGGGCTGCGCCTCGGCGTGACCGTGTCCGGTGGCGCGCGCGGCGCGTACCTGGTGGACCGGCTCGTCTTCGACCGCGCCCGCCGCGCCGGCCAGGCGGGCGAGGAGTTGCGCGCCGAGGTGCTGCGCGGCTACGCCGGGGCGTACGAGGGCGTCACCCACCACCGCGCGTACGAGGTGTCGATGGTGCGGCACCTCAACTGGTTCGGCGGCGACGGCACGCTGCCGCGCTTCCCGTCCCCGCCGTACCGGGACAACGACGTGGACGCCACCGAGGCGACGGTGCGGTTCCTGCACTCGCACGGCGGGGTGGTCTGCTGGAACCACCCGCTGGACACCGAGCGCCGCGAATCCCTGGCCCGCCTGCTGGTCAGCCGGAACGCGCTCGGCGTCGACCTGATCGAGATCGGACGCCGGCCGGTCGAGGACCACCTCTGGGCGTACGACGTGGCGGCCCGCAACGCGATCCCGCTCACCGCCGTGGGGGTCACCGACGACCACGACGGCACCGACTGGCGCGCGGGCCGGGACCGGAACATCACCTCGGTGTGGGCGGCCTCGACCGGCCGGGACGACCTGGTCGCGGCGCTGCGCGCCGGGCAGGCGTGGTTCGCCGACCTGGCCGGTTACCGGGGCGCGCTGGACCTGGAACTGGGTGGCCGCAGCGCCATGGGCGCGCTCGCCGTGCTCACCGAGGACACCGTCACGGTGCGGCTGCGCGCCACCGACCTGCCGGCCGGGGCCACGCTGGAGACGGTGACCGGCGAGGTCGACCGGGCCGGTGTCGCGGACCCGACACCGGCGGTCCGGGTCGGGCAGGTGCCCTGGCGGCAGTTGCGGCCGGGCTGGCACGACCTGCCGGTGCGCGTCGGCGCCGGCACGTACGTCCGCACCCAGGTCCGCGACCGCGACGGCGAGATCGTGGGCGCGAGCAACCCCCTCTGGCTGCTCCGCACCCCTCCACCGGCGGGAATCGCCCCACCCCGCCGCCGCTGACCCCGCACCCCCTCCCCGCCCGCTTCCTCTCCGTCGATCATGAAGTTGACGGCGGTCTCAGTCCCTTTTGTCCCCGTCAACTTCATGATCGACGAGGTCGGGGACGGTTGCCGGGGTCTGGTACTCGTGGCGGTGTGTCCGATACCGACCACCTGCCGGGCGGCGCCGCGCCGCCCGGGGAACCGGGCGCCGACCGGCGTCCGGAAGCAGCCGTTGCGGCGATGGCCGGCGGCCGCGCCACGGTCAGAATGACGAGCGAGGCGGCGTCCGACACCCGCCCGTGGGACGCCGTGGAGTCTGTCGCATGAGCGGCTGGGAACTGTCCGGATACACGCCGGTCCGCCGGCTCGGCGCGGGCGCGTCGGGCAGCGTCGTGCTCGCCACCCACGACCCGACCGGCACCCCGGTCGCGATCAAGTACCTGGTCCGCGACCTGGGTGAGGACTCGGCGTTCCGGACCGCGTTCCGCACCGAGGCCCGGCTGCTCGGCGAGATCGACGACCCGCACGTCAGCCGCCTCTACGAGTACGTGGAGAGCCCGCACGGCGCGGCCATCGTGATGGAACTGGTCGACGGCGTCTCGCTGCGCCAGATGCTGCGCGCGCACGGCCCGACCACGCCCGAGGCCGCGCTCTGCGTCCTGAAGGGCTCACTCGCCGGCCTGGCCGCCGCGCACGCCCACGGTGTCGTGCACCGCGACTACAAACCGGAGAACGTGCTGGTCACCGGCGCCGGGCTGAGCAAGCTCGCCGACTTCGGCATCGCCATGCCGATCGGCCAGGGCTCCGACACCACGGTGTCCGGCACGCCCCGCTACATGGCCCCCGAGCAGTGGACCGGCGCCCCGGCGAGCCCGGCGTGCGACGTCTACGCCGCCACCGCCACGTTCTTCGAGTGCCTCACCGGCCGGCCCCCGTACCAGGGACCGGACCTGCTCTCCCTGCGCGACCAGCACGCCAGCGCGCCGATCCCCGCCGAGGCGGCGCCCCCGCCGGTGCACGAACTGCTGCGCAACGGCATGGCCAAACGCCCCGACGAGCGCCCGCCGTCCGCCGAGGCGTTCCTGGACCTGCTGGAACAGGTCGCCGGCACCGGCTACGGCCCGGAATGGGAGGAACGCGGGCTGCGCGAGCTGGCCCGGCGGGTGGCGCTGCTGGCCGCGCTGTGGCCGTTCCCGGACCGGGCCGAGGGCGCCACCGCCGTCGCGTACACCGAACTCGGCACGACCACCACCGGCCGGGCCGGACGGTTCCGCAAGGGCCGCACCCGTACCGCGCTCGCCGCCGGCGCCCTGGTCGCCGCCGTCCTGGCCGGGGGCGCCGGCTACAGCTACGCCGCTCACGACGGCACGCCCGCCGCCGGCCCGGCCGGCCCGGCGAGCGCCGGCCCCGCCACCACCGGCGCACCCGTACCGGACCCGACCGGCGTCGAGTCGCCGAGCCCGTCGCCGACGCCCGGCCCGTCCACCGCGTCCGCCGCACCACCACCTCCCGCGCCGTCGGCCACCCCCGACCCGACCGGGACGCCGACCCGTACCGGCACGCCCACCCCCAGCGCGTCGCGCACCACCAGCCCGCCGCCACCGGACGTGACAGCGCCGGTCGTGGACGGCGTCCGCGCCGACCCGGGCGAGCTGGACCCGAAGGGCTGCCCCTACGGCTCCAAGACCAGCACCGTCACCGCCACCGTCACCGACGACCGCAGCGGCCCGGCCGCGCTCACCGTCACGTTCGGCTACACCCTCGACGGCGCCACCGGCACGATCCGGATGGCCGCCGCCGGGCGCGGCGTGTTCACCGGCACGCTCGGCCCGCTGTCCACGCCCAGGCGCAGCGCCCGCATCCCCGTCCGGGTCACCGCCGCCGACGCCGCCGGCAACACGACCACCTCGGCGTCACCGGTGTACGTGACGCTCTACCACGACTGCACCCCCGGCTAGGAGTACGACAGTGCCCGCTGCCCCGCACCGCATCCCGTCCCGGGGACGGTCGGCGTGACCCGCCCCGACGAGCCCACCGAGGCGCTGCCCACCCGCGCCCTGCCGATCACCGGCGACGCGGACACCGCCGAACCCACCGTCCACCTCCCCGGGGTGGCGGCCGACCTGCCGCCTACCGCCGAACCCACGGTCCACCTGGCCGCGATCCCCGGCGCGGACGACCGCACCGCAGACCTCGCCGTCTCGGCCACGGCGGCACCGCCGGCTGCCGAGCCGACCGTGCACCTGAGGCCGGGCCGGGCAGACGACGTGGGTGAGGCGACCGTTCATCTCCCGGCGGCTCCGGACAGCAGGGCGGGGGAGCAGACAGTGGGTCTGAGCCCGGCCCAGGACGGCTCGGCGGGCGAGGCGACGGTCCAGATGCGCCCGTCAGCCGCAAACGTGACCGGACCGGCCACCGTCTACCCGCGTCAGACACCGGGGCCGACGAACCGCCCCGGCGCGGAACCGACCGCATCGTGGCAGCCCACCGGCGTACCACCCCAGCATTACGCCACCGGGACGGCGGCGGCGGGCGCCGGGGCGTACCCGGATCGGACCGGCGACGCGCGGGCGGTGAGCGGCGCACCAGGGTTCGGCCCCGGCGGCGAGCTGCGCTTCGGGCCGGGCGTGCCGGCCACGCCGCCGCCCGCGCCGCCCTGGCCCACCGCGCCTCCGATCCGCCCGCGCCCGGTCTGGCGTCGCGTCGTCTCGGTGCTGTCCACGCTGCTCACCGTGGTGCTGCTGCTGGCGGTCGGCCTCTACCTGTGGCAGCGGCTGCGCCCGCTGGAGGTCGAGGGGGTCACCGTCGCGGTGCCCCGGCCGGCCGGTGTGGCCTGCGACGTGACAGTCGACGTGGTGGCCACCGTACGCACCAACGGGCGCGGCGGGACGATCCGCTACCAGTGGTTCCGCTCGGACGCGCCGCCCGGCGCCGTGCTCACCGAACGGGTCGGCAGCGGGCAGCACAGCACGGCGCTCACGCTCAAGTGGACGTTCACCGGGGTCGGGACGACCACCGGCATCGCCACCGTCAACATCATCGAACCGACGACGGCGCAGGCCAGCACGCGCGTCGTCTACCGCTGCCCCGGAGGCTGACCGCGTTTCCCCGCGCTCGCGTCCGGGTAGCCCCACCCGAACAGACCTGGACCACGTACGTGGAGGCCCTTCGATGAGAGACAACTTCGGGGACGCGGTGGGCGACGCGTTCCGTTCGGTGATGCTGTTCCTGCCCAAGGCGGTCGCGTTCGTCGCGATCCTGGTCGTCGGCTGGCTGATCGCCAAGGCCGTGCTGAAGCTCGTCGACAAGGTCCTGGAGCGGGTCCACTTCGACCGGGCCGTCGAGCGCGGCGGGATCAAGACCGCGCTGGCCCGCTCGAAATACGACGCCAGCGACATCGTCGCGAAGCTGGCCTACTACGGCGTGCTGCTGGTCACGCTCCAGCTCGCGTTCGGCATCTGGGGCCCGAACCCCATCTCCGACCTGATCGCGGGTGTGATCGCCTGGCTGCCCCGGGCATTCGTCGCCATCGTCATCGTGGTGGTCGCCGCGGCCATCGCCCGCGCGGTGAAGGACATCATCTCCAGCGCGCTCGGCGGCCTCTCGTACGGCCGGGTGCTGGCCAACCTCGCCTCGGTGTTCATCCTGGGCCTCGGTGTCATCGCCGCGCTCAACCAGATCGGCGTCGCCACCACCGTCACCACCCCGGTGCTGATCGCGGTGCTCGCCACCGTCGGCGGCATCCTGGTCGTCGGTGTCGGCGGCGGGCTGGTCCGGCCGATGCAGAGCCGCTGGGAGAACTGGCTGACCCGGGCCGAGGAGGAGTCGCGCACCATCGCCACGCACGCCCGGGCGTACCAGGCCGGTCGGCGTGACGTCGAGGCCCGCCTGGCCGCCACCGGCCCGTACGCGGATTCCGAGCTGACCCAGCCGGTGAGCCGCGACGCCGAGGCGGACCGCACCCAGCCGGTCCCGGCGTACCCGGGCACCCAGCCGGCCGCCGCCGGTGCGGACGCCACCGAGCCGGTGCCGTCGCAGGCGGGCGTGGAGGCCACGCAGCACATCCCGGCGTACGCGGACTCCGAGCGCACCCAGCCGACCACGCCGCGCCAGCCGACGGCCGAGCAGGCCGCGGACAGCGAGGCCACCATGGTCATTCCGCAGGCCGACGTGGACAAGTTCCGCCGCTGACCCGACAGCGGGGCGACCGATCGGGGCGGGACCGCACGGTCCCGCCCCGATCGCGTGCCCGCCGGGGGACCACCCGGGCGCCTCGCGGCGGATAGGATCCCGGCATGACCTGGCGATGTTGATGCCTTCCTGAGCGACGAGGCCGCGGGCCGCCGCGGACACCGTGCATTCCGACCGGTGTCCGTCACGTCCCGCGGGAAGGTTCCATGCTCGTCGCTCCTGCCCGCGTGCCCGCGACCCGCCGTCTGGCGGCGACGCTCTACGGGTACGCGTTCCTCACCGACCTCGTCCTGCTCTACCCGCTCTACGTGCTGCTGTTCGCCGACACGGGGTTGTCGGTCGGGCAGATCTCCTCGCTGTTCGTGCTCTGGGCGGCCGCCGGCATCGTGCTGGAGGTGCCCTCCGGCGTGTGGGCCGACGCGGTGTCGCGTCGCCTGCTGCTCTGCCTGGCGCCGCTGCTGGCCGCGGGCGGGTTCGCGCTCTGGGTGCTGCTGCCGTCCTACCCGGCGTTCGCCGTGGGCTTCCTGCTCTGGGGCGCCGGTGGCGCGCTGCGGTCCGGCGCGCTGGAGGCGCTCGTCTTCACCGAGTTGGAACGCCTCGGCGCGGCCGACCGGTACGCCCGGCTGATCGGCCGGACCCGCACCGTCGAGGTGCTCGGCGCGGTCGGCTCCGGGGTGCTCGCCGGGCCGGTGTTCGCACTCGGCGGCTACCTCGCGGTCGGCGCGGCCAGCGTGGCGACGTGCCTGCTGGCGGCAGCCGTCGCGGCCCGCTTCCCGGAACACCGCCCACCGCCGACCCCGAGCGCCGCACCGGACGGGCCGAGCGTGGGCGACGAGCCGGGGGAGGAGCAGGGTGACGACGACCCCGGCTGGCTGGACAGCCTGCGCCTGGGCCTGCGCGAGGTGCGGGCCGACCGCCGCGTCCGCGCCGCCGTGCTGCTGGTCGCGGCCGTCACCGCGATCTGGGGCGGGCTGGACGAGTACACCGGGCTGCTGGCCGCCGACACCGGCACGACCGAGGCGGGCGTACCGCTGCTGCTCCTGCTGGTCTGGGCCGGGATGACAGTGGGCGGGCTGCTGGCACCGCTGGGTGAGCGGCTGTCCCACCGGGGGTACGCCGGTCTGCTGGTGTTCGCGGCGGGAGCGACGGCGGCCGGGGCGCTGCTGCGGCACCCGGGCGGGTTCCTGCTGCTGGCGGCGGCGTTCGCCGCGTTCCAGCTCGCCACCGTGCTCGCCGACGTGCGGCTCCAGGCCCGGATCGCCGGGCCGGCCCGGGCCACCGTCACGTCGCTGGCCGGGATGGCCACCGACCTGACCGTCGTCGCCTTCTACGGCGCGTACGGGCTGCTCGCCGGTGCGGTGGGCAACCCGGCGGCCTTCGCGGTCGCGGTGCTGCCGTACCTGCTGGTGGCGCTCTGGCTGCTCACCGGTCGGGCGTGAATCGGCAGAAAGGGGACCAATGGTCGCGTTCGCGGCCTAGCGTGAGTGCGGAAATCGGCGACCCCGGGAGACGATCGCGGTGACGTTGGAAGCAGAGCGCACGTTGCGCGACGAGGAGCTGTCCGGGCTGGCGGACCTGGCCGCCCAGCTACGGGTGGACGCGATCCGGTGCAGCACGGCGGCCGGCTCCGGGCACCCCACGTCCAGCCTGTCCGCCGCCGACCTGCTCGCCGTGCTCGTCGCCCGGCACCTGCGCTACGACTGGTCCTATCCGGGCAACCCCGGCAACGACCACCTGATCTTCTCCAAGGGGCACGCCTCCCCACTGCTGTACGCGGTGTTCCGCGCCACCGGCGCGATCAGCGAGCAGGAGCTGCTGGAGACGTACCGGCGGTCCGGGTCGCGCCTCCAGGGCCACCCGACGCCGGTGCTGCCCTGGGTGGACGTGGCCACCGGCTCGCTCGGGCAGGGCCTGCCGGTCGGCGTCGGGGTGGCGCTGGCCGCCCAGTACCTGGACCGGTCGCCCGCGCACGTCTGGGTGCTCTGCGGAGACAGCGAGACCGCCGAGGGCTCGGTGTGGGAGGCGCTGGACAAGGCCGGCCACTACGGGCTGCGCAACCTCACCACGATCGTGGACGTCAACCGGTTCGGCCAGCGCGGCCCCACCGAGCTGGAGTGGGACCTGGACACCTACCGGCGGCGCGTCGAGGCGTTCGGCTGCCGGGCGATCGTGGTCGACGGTCACGACCTGGGCGCGATCGACGAGGCGTACGGGCAGGCGCGCGAGGCCACCGGGCCGACAGTGGTGCTGGCCCGCACGGTCAAGGGCAAGGGCGTGCCCGAGGTGGAGAACGACCCGGCCTGGCACGGCAAGCCGTTCGACCCGGAGCTGGCCGAGCGAGCCGTGCGGGCGCTCGGCGGCCCCCGGCGCATCCGGGTCGCCGGACCGAAACCACCACCCGCGCCCCGGGCCGCCGCGCCGCAGATCCGGCAACCGGAACTGCCGACCTACGAGCGCGGCGCGAAGGTCGCCACCCGGGACGCGTACGGTGACGCGCTGCGCGCCCTCGGCGCCGCCCGGCCCGACGTGGTCGCGCTCGACGGCGAGGTCAGCGACTCCACCCGGGCGGAGCACTTCGCCGCCGCGTACCCGGACCGGTTCTTCCAGATGTTCATCGCCGAACAGCAGCTCGCCGCCGCGGCGGTGGGCCTGGCGGTGCGCGGCTACCGGCCGTTCGCGGCGACGTTCGCCGCGTTCTGGTCCCGGGCGTACGACTTCATCCGGATGGCGGGCGTGTCCCGCGCCGACATCGCGCTCGTCGGCTCGCACGCCGGGGTGGAGATCGGCCCGGACGGCCCGTCCCAGATGGGGCTGGAGGACATCGCCGCGCTGCGCGCGGTGCCCGGCTCCACGGTCCTGTGCCCGGCCGACGCGGTCTCCTGCGCGGCCCTCGTCGCCCAGATGCCCGACCACCCGGGGGTGAGCTACCTGCGCACCACGCGCGGCAAGTACGCGGTGCTCTACGACGACGCCGAGCCGTTCCCGATCGGCGGCAGCCGGATGGTGCGCGACGGCGGGGACGTGGCGCTGCTGGGCACCGGCGTGACGGTGCACCTGTGCCTCGCCGCCGCCGAGGAGCTGACCCGCGAGGGCATCGACGCCCGGGTGATCGACCTGTACTCGATCAAGCCGGTGGACCGGCAGCGCCTGGCCGAGACCGTCGTGGAGACCGGCGGGCGGCTGGTCGTGGTCGAGGACCACTACCCGGAGGGTGGGCTGGGCTCGGCCGTGCTGGAGGCGCTCGCCGACCTGGGCGAACCGGCCCGGGTCAACCACCTGGCGGTACGCGGGCTGCCCGGCTCCGGCACCCCCGCCCAGCAGCTGGACCGGGCCGGCATCGGTGTGGGCGCGATCGTCTCGGCGGCGCGGGCCCTGGCCTGAGCCCGTACCCGCCGGGGCCGGCGGCGCGGCGGTGTTTGCCGCGGCCGGCGGCGGGTAGCCACGCTGCCGTTGCGACGGGAGGACCGACGATGGCCGAACCGGAGTTCTACGCGCGGGTCTCCGCCCGCGCCGGCGTGCCGGTGGAGACGGCCCGCGCGCTGACCCAGGCGACGCTGCGCACGCTCGCCGAACGCATCAGCGGCGGCGAGGCCGACGACCTGTCCGCGCACGTCGCGCACGAGCTTCGTCCGCTGCTGGCACGCGCCCGGGTCGAGGATCCCGAGGTCTTCGGGTACGACGAGTTCCTGCGCCGGGTCGCCGAGCGCTCCGGCGCGACACCGTCCGACGCCGAGCGCGGCGCCCGGGCGGTGTTGCAGGCGCTGCACCGGGTGGTCGGACCGGCCCAGTTCAACCGGGCGTTGTCCCAGCTGCCGCGCGAGATCGCCGAACTGGCTCAGCCCACCCCGCGCCCGGCCTGACCGCGCCCGGCCTGACCGTTACTCGGGCAACGCGTCCAGGTAGACCCAGCGGCCGTCCTCGCGGGCGAAGCGGCTGTGCTCGGCCAGCACGCCCGCCCGGCCGTCCTCGCGGTAGTGCGCCCGGAACCGGACCGTCCCGGCGCTGTCGAACAGGCCGCCCTGCGCGGCCTCCACGATCTCCAGCCGGGTCCAGCGGGTGCCCCGGTCCAGCTCCAGACGGTCGGGGCGGGTGCTGGAGTGCCAGCTGTGTCGCAGGTACGCGGCGTCGCCGAGCGCGAACGCGCTGAACCGGGACCGCATCAGCGCCTCCGCGGTCGCCGCCGTCGCCTCGCCCCGGTGCACCGGGGCGCAGCAGTCCGCGTACGGCCGGCCGGTGCCGCACGGGCAGGCCGCCGGACGTTCACCCGCGCCCTCGCGCGCCTTCCGTCTCGCCACCCGGCGATTCTCTCCCACACCACGACCGCCTCGCCGCCGGTAGGCCGGGGAATCCCGGACGGGACAGTCGTATAGTCGCCTCCATGATCACTCGTGGGGCCACGGCCGACGCCACCACCGGCGGTTCCGGCGTCCGGAACCTCCGCGACGCAGGCGGCGTCGGATCGTTGCGCCGTGGGGCCCTGTATCGCTCCGGCGCCCTGCATCTCCTGACGCCCGAGGGCGCCCGGGAGCTGGGGGATCTCGGGCTACGCACGGTCGTCGACCTCCGCAGCATCCGAGAGGTGGCCGACCGGCCGGACCGGTGTGCGGGTCTCGACGTCGAGCACCGGCACTTTCCGGTGTTCACCGAGCAGAGCTGGCCGGACGACCAGGTGGCGCTGTACCCGTACCTGGCTGAGCAGGCCGGTCGTGCCACCGTCGCGATCATCCGGCAGCTCGTCACCCCCGGCGCGCTACCTGCCCTGGTCCACTGCGCCTCCGGCAAGGACCGCACCGGAGTCGTCGTCGCCGTCATCCAGACCCTCCTGAACGCCTCCGATGCGGAGGTCACCCAGGACTTCCTGCGTTCGAACGCCGCGCTGGACCTCACCGGATCGCCGGCCGGCGCGACGATCGGACACGGCACCCGCCCGGTGACCGCAGCGCACCTGCTTCATGCCATGGTCTGGATCCGCAGCCACCACGGCTCGGTCTCCGCCTATCTCCAGGCTGCCGGCGCCACCGAGGCCGAGCTGGAGGCCCTGCGGAGGGCTCTCGCCTGAAGCGGTCGCGCCGCCGGCCGGTGCCGCGCCGTCTTCGCAATCGGTGCGCCCACAACGCAGCCGCAGCCAGTACGATCCCCGCACCATGAGCGTGAGTCCGACTCAGCGTGTCCTCGACCCGGATCAGGTCCGCCGCTACCTGACCGCCTCGCTCGGATCCGGCGCCGAGGTGGCCGCCTGCGGCCCGCTGACCGGTGGCGGCTTCGCCGCCGTCTGGTGGGTACGCCTCACCGACGGCCGCGAGGTGGTGCTCAAGGTCGGTCCGCCGCCGCACGTGCCGCTGCTGCGCTACGAACGCGACATGATCGGCGCGGAGGCGCACTACCTGCGCCTGGTGGCCGGCCGCGCACCGGGGGTGCCCACGCCCGCGCTGCTGCACCACGGCACCGACCCCGGCCTCGGTGACTGGCTGCTGATGGCGCGGCTACCAGGTCGTACCCTCTGGGACCTGACCCAGGCCGGCGCGGACGTCGGGCCGCTGCGCGCGGAGTTCGGCCGCGCGCTCGCCGCGTTGCACACGGTCACCGGCGAGCGGTACGGCTACGACGGCGACCGGGCCTCCGGCGCGACCTGGCGGGACGCCTACACGGCCATGGTGGACGACATGCTCGCCGACGCCGCGGACTGGGCGGTGCCGCTGCCGGTACCCGCGTCCCGGATCCGGGAGCTGGTGGCCCGGCACGCGGCGGTGCTCGACGCGGTCGACCGTCCGGCGCTGCTGCACTTCGACGGCTGGGCCGGGAACGTGCTGGCCGTGGACGGGCCGGACGGCACACCCCGGCTCACCGGTCTGGTCGACGGCGAGCGGTACCTGTGGGGCGACCCGCTGATGGACCTGGTGTCGCCACTGCTGTTCCGCCGCGCCGAGGACGAGCCGGACGACCCGCTGGTGCACGCCTACCGCGAGGCGGCGCCGTTCCCGCTGGACGCCGGGGCGCGGCGGCGGCTCGGGCTCTACCGGCTGTATCTCTACCTGCTGATGACTGTCGAGATGCCCAGCCGGAACATCACCGCCGACAACGACCCGGGCCGGGTGGCGCTGCTGGCGGACCTGCTCGACGCCGAACTCGCCGACCTGGCCGGCTGAGCCTCACCGGGTCGCGGTGGCGAAGACGACGATGTTGTCCGGGTAGCTGCCGGTGCGCGGGTCGAACCGCCCGCCACACGTGATCAGCCGCAGCCGTGCGGCCGCGTCGCCGCCGTAGACCCGCGCGGTGGGGAAGCGCTCCTTCGGGTACGCCCCGACGCCGTCGACTGTGAACGTCGCGGTCCGCCCGTCGGCCCGCAGCACCCGGATCGTGTCGCCGCCGCGCAGCCGCCCGAGGTCGAAGAAGACCGCCGGGCCGTGCTGCGAGTCGACGTGCCCGACGAGCACCGCGTTGCCGGCCTGGCCGGGGGCCGGGCCGGGGTGGTACCAGCCGGTCACCTCGGGGCGTTCCAGCGGCGGCACCTCCAGCGCGCCGTCGGCGTCGGTGGCGACCGGGACGATCTCGGCGTCCACGCCGATGCGCGGGATGGTGACCCGCACCGGTGTGGCGCGGGGGAGCGCCGGGCCGGCCGTACCCGGGCGTTCGGTCGACGGGGCGGCGGAGGCGCCGGGCTGCGGTGGTGACGCCGACGTGGTGCCGAGCCCGGCCGAGACCAGGCCGGCGCCGGTGGCGGCGGCCACGGTGACGGCGGTGACCACGACGGCGGCGTGCAGGCGCGACCGGCGCTGCGACTCCGACAGCATCGCACCTCCGTCCGACAGGGACGCGGCGCCCGCGCCGGATGCTCCGGCGCGGGCGGACCGCTCGACGAGCCGGTCAGGCGACGGCGCCCGCGCGGCGCCGGCGGATCACCGCGTACGCGCCTCCGGCGAGCGCCCCGGCGGCCAGGACGCCACCGGCGATCAGCACCCCGGTGTCGCCGTCGCGCCCGCCGCCACCGGCCTGCGCGCCGCCGATCGGGGTGACGGTGAACGTGGCGCTGCCGCCGTCACTGCCGTCGCCGCAGGTGGTGGCCACCGTGTACGTGCCGAGCGTGAACCCGGCGGTGAACAGTTCGGCGCTCAGGCCACCGCCCGCGGCCGCCGTGGTGGACCGGACGTTCTGGTCCCGGTCCGGGCCGGTGACCCGGAAGATCGCGTCACCGGCGTTCGGGTTGCACGTGGTGGTCAGCACGACGGTGCCGCCGACCGGGGTGGTGGCGGGTGAGACTCTGGTGTCCGCCAGCGCGGCGGCCGGGAGCAGCAGTGCGCCGAGGCCCACGCCGAACGCCGCCGATCCGAGAAATGACTGTGCCTTCATCCGCGTCTTCCCTCACTTTTCGTCCGCTGTAGGCGTGGGACGTCGTTCGGGTGGCCAACTCCGTGACGAGCACCGGTGTGGCCAACACTAGGAGGGTTGCGGCGGTCACTGGGGGTAATTGAGAAATCTTCGTTGCCGTCCGGTGTGCTCCCTGCCGCCACGAGACGACGGACATGCCGGGCCAGGCCGGACGGCGAACCGTCCCGGTTAGTCGCGTCTGGGGCCTGCTGTCCTGTTCGTGCCTACCGGACCGGCGGCTCCGGCCGGACCAGGCCGGTGTCGTACGCGAGCACCACCGCCTGGATCCGGTCGCGCAGGCCCAGCTTGGTGAGGATCGCCGAGACGTGGGTCTTCACGGTGGCTGTGCTCAGGTGCAGCCGGGCGGCGATCTCCGCATTGGACAGTGCCCGCGCGGTGAGCGTCAGCACCTCCCGCTCGCGGGCGGTCAGCACGGCGAGCGCGTCGGCGGTGGGCGTGCGCCCGGGCAGCCGGTCGGCGTACCGGTCCAGCAGCCGCCGGGTCACGGTGGGCGCGAGCAGGGCCTCGCCCCGGGCCACCACGCGTACCGCCTCGGCGAGGTCGGCCGGGCGGGTGTCCTTGAGCAGGAACGCGCTCGCCCCGGCGCGCAACGCGGCGTAGACGTGCTCGTCCAGGTCGAACGTGGTCAGCATGACCACCCGGGCCGGGTTGCCGGCGGCCACCAGGTCGCGGGTGGCGGCGATGCCGTCGCGCCGGGGCATCCGGACGTCCATCAGCACCACGTCCGGCCTCGTACGCGTCGCGACCGCGACCGCCTCGACGCCGTCGCCGGCCTCGCCGACCACGCTCAGGTCGGGTCGCGCGTCGAGGACTGTGCGCAGCCCGGCGCGGATCAGCTCCTGGTCGTCGGCGACCACCACCCGCACGGTCACCGGTCCGCTCCGACCGGCAGTCGCGCGTGGACCCGGAACCCGCCGGCCGGCAGCGGGCCGGCGTCGAGCGTGCCGCCGAGCAGCCGGGCCCGCTCGCGCATCCCGACGATGCCGCGCCCGGTGGGCGTACCGGGCCGGCGGGCGGGTGCCGGACCGTCGTTGACGACCTCCAGCCGCAGTAAGCCGTCGCGGTAGCGGACGTCGACGTCGGCGCGTGTGGCGTGCCCGTGGCGCAGCGCGTTCGTCAGTGACTCCTGCACGATCCGGTACGCCGACAGTTGCACCCCGCCCGGCAGCGCGTCGCCGTCGCCCTCCAGGCGCAGCGTCACCGGCAGCCCGACCGCCCGTACCGCGTCGGCGAGCGCGTCGAGCTGCGCCAGACCCGGCTGCGGCCCGTCCGGCTCGGACCCGTCGTCGAGGGCGAGCGCGTGCAGCATGGCCCGTAGTTCGGTGAGCGCCGACCGGGCCGCCGCGTCGATCGCACCGAGCGCCGCCCGCGCCTGGGCCGGTTGCGTGTCGAACACGTCCTCGGCTGCGGCGGCCTGTACGGCGATGACCGCGACGTGGTGCGCCACCACGTCGTGCAGTTCCCGGGAGATGCGTTCCCGTTCGGTCGCGAGTACGTGCCGTTCCCAGGCGCAGCGCCGCTGCGCCTGGCCCCGCTGCAACTCGCCCAGCGTCCAGCTCAGGCCCAGCGCGGTCACCGCCAGCAGCAGGTCCCGCCAGCCGCCGGTGACCAGCTTCCACGGCGTGGGCGCCAGCAACAGCCCGAGCGCGACGAGCGAGTACCGGGGCGGGCGCAGCCGGGCCACGTACGCCAGCGGCACCGCGACCAGGCCGAGCCAGCCGAGCTGCGGGCAGAGCGCCTCCAGGCCGGCCCCTGCCAGCGTGGCGACGGTGAGGGCGTACCCGGGGTGGCGCCTGATCCACAGCAGACAGCTCGCCTGCGCCACGGCGAGCCCGACCGCGACGGCGGTCGCGCCGGCCGTGTCCGGTCCGGCGTCGGAGGCCAGCAGCGCGAGCAGGCACACGGCGAGGCTCGCGGTGGCGATGCCGCCGTCGAGCAGCAGCAGGAACCGGGGACGGGGCGCGCACCTCATGTCCGGATGCTAGGCCGCCGGCCCGCCGATTCTCATCGGTCGCCAGACGGAGATCCGGGCCGGTGGTCGTCCCGGCGACGGAGCCGGGAACCGCTCCGCGGCCCGATCCGCGCGACGGCCCGCCGGACCTAGCGTTTCCGGCAGTCGTTCCGATGTGGAGGAGTCACCGATGGAGACCACGATCCCGACCGTCGCCGCCCGCCCGAGTCGCCGCCGGGACCGCCTGCTCACGGTGTTCGCGGCGACCGCCGTCGCGCTGCTGGGCTGGCTGGTCGCGGTGCCAGTCGCAGGGGTGGAGCTGATCGCGCGGAGCGGCTCCGCCGATCAGCGGGTCACGCCGGTGGCCGTGGTGGTGAGCACGCTGCTCGCCGGGCTGGCCGGCTGGGCGCTGCTGGCCCTGCTGGAACGGCTCACCGCCCGCGCCCGGACCGCCTGGACCGCTGTCGCGGTGCTGGTGCTGCTGGTGTCGCTGCTCGGGCCGCTGGGCGGGGGAGTGGGGAGTGCGGCGACGCTGACGCTGGTGGTGTTGCACCTGGTCGCGGGCGCGGTGCTGATCACCGGCCTGCGCCGGACCGCCGCCCGCTGACCGCCGCGCGATCCGCTGACGGGTCCGGACCGCCGCGACGGGGGCAGGCGGCCCGGACCATCAGAACTAGCCTCCTAGGATGGCCTACGCGATGTGACGCCCGAAATTTCTCCGCCGCCGATGTCGAGAACGCCAGGGCGGCTTCGTCCCCGGAGTGAACGCGGCCAGAATGGGTCGCACCCTCCACGAGGAGACACAGATGAAGTACCTGCTCCTGAAGCACTACCGCGGCGGCCCGACCCCGGTGTCCGACATGCCGATGATCGACAAGTGGACGCCGGAGGAGATCTCCGCGCACGTGCGCTACATGCAGGAGTTCGCGGCCCGGCTGCAGGAGAGCGGCGAGTACGTCGACGGCCAGGCGCTCGCCCCGGAGGGCACGTTCGTCCGCTACGACGGCGAGGGACGCCCGCCGGTCACCGACGGCCCGTTCGCCGAGACGAAGGACCTGATCGCCGGCTGGATGGTGATCGACGTGGACAGCTACGACCGCGCGCTCGAACTGGCCGCCGAACTGTCGGCCGCGCCGGGGCAGGGCGGCAAGCCGATCCACGAGTGGCTGGAGCTGCGCCCGTTCCTGACCGCGCCGCCCACCATCACGGAGTGACCCGTCCGATGGACGAGGTCGCGCTCCGCAGCCTCATCCCGGGCGTGCTCGGTGTCCTCGTCCGCCGCGGAGTCGACTTCGCGGCGGCCGAGGACGCCGTGCAGGACGCGCTCGTGGAGGCGCTGCGTGTCTGGCCGGCCGACATGCCCCGCGATCCGCTGGGCTGGCTGGTCACCGTGGCGTGGCGGAGGTTCCTCGACGTGGTTCGCGCCGACGCCGCCCGGCGTCGGCGCGAGGACGTCGTGGACGAGGAGCCGCCGCCCGGCCCGGTGTCCGCCGTGGACGACACGCTGCGGCTCTACTTCCTCTGCGCGCATCCGTCGCTGAGCCCGTCGTCGGCCGTCGCGTTGACGCTGCGCGCCGTCGGCGGGCTCACCACCCGGCAGATCGCGCAGGCGTACCTGGTGCCGGAGGCCACCATGGCGCAGCGGATCAGCCGGGCCAAGCGCACCGTCTCCCGGGTCCGGTTCGATCAGCCCGGTGACGTGGCCACCGTGCTGCGGGTGCTGTACCTGGTGTTCAACGAGGGCTACTCCGGCGACGTGGATCTGGCGGCCGAGGCGATCCGGCTCACCCGGCAGCTCGCCGCCGCGATCGACCACCCCGAGGTGGCCGGGTTGCTCGCGCTCATGCTGCTGCACCACGCCCGCCGGGCCGGGCGGACCGCGCCCGACGGCAGCCTGGTGCCGCTCGCCGAGCAGGACCGCAGCCGGTGGGACACCACGCTGATCGCCGAGGGTGTCGGCATCCTCCAGACCGCCCTGTCCCGCGACCGGCTGGGCGAGTTCCAGGCCCAGGCCGCCGTCGCGGCCCTGCACGCGGACGCGCCCACCGCGGCGGAGACCGACTGGGTGCAGATCGTCGAGTGGTACGACGAACTCGTGCGCCTGACCGGCAGCCCGATCGCGCGGCTCAACCGGGCGGTCGCGGTCGGCGAGGCGGACGGCCCGCGCGCCGGGCTGGCGGCGCTCGCGGCGCTCGACGACACGTTGCCCCGGTACACGGCGGTGGCCGCGTACCTGCACGAACGCGACGGTGATCCGGACCGGGCGGCCGCGCTGTACGCGGAAGCGGCCCGCCGCGCGTCCAGCCTGGCCGAGCGCGACCACCTGAACCGGCAGGCGGCCCGCCTCAACTCCCGCCGGCGGTAAACCGGTCGGCGGCGCGCGTCGCCGCTGGTAGGTTGCCTCGCCGTGACGGGGGAACGGCTCGGCGGGCGCTTCGCCCGACTGTGGACGGCGAGCACGCTGTCCGCGCTGGGCAGCGGGACGGCGACTGTGGCCGCGCCGCTGTATGTGGCGTCGATCACCGACGATCCGCTGGTGGTGTCGGCCGGGGCGGCGGTGTCGTGGCTGCCGTGGCTGCTGTTCGCGCTACCCGGCGGAGTGCTCGCGGACCGGGTGGACCGGCGGCGGCTGATGGTGCTCATCGACTGGGTACGCGTCGCGGCGCTGGCCGCCCTGGCGGTGGCGATGCTCGCCGACCGGGCCGGGATCGCGCTGCTCTACGCGGTGCTGTTCGTGGTGAACACCGGCGAGGTGGTGTTCCGTACCGCCGCGCAGGCGGTGCTGCCGGCGGTGGTGCCGCGCTCGATGCTGGAACGCGCCAACGGCTGGCTCGGCGGCGGCACCCAGGTGATGCAGAACATGATCGCCGGCCCGCTCGGCGGGTTCCTGTTCGTGCTGGCGGCGTCGCTGCCGTTCGCGCTCAACGCCGGCACGTACGCGCTCAGCGCCGTGCTGGTCGGCCTGCTCGCCGGGACGTACCGGGGCGGGCCGGCGCTTCAGGAGCGGCGTTCGGTGCGGGCGGAGGTCGCGGAGGGGTTCCGCTGGCTGTGGGGGCAGCGGCTGCTGCGCACCATGACGATGCTGATCGGCCTGCTCAACGTCACGCTCACCGCCGCGGTGGCGGTGCTGGTGCTGCTCGCCACCGAGCGGCTGGGGCTGGGCTCGGTCGGCTACGGCGCGTTGTTCACCTGCATGGCGGTCGGCGGGGTGCTCGGCTCGCTGGTGGGGGACCGGCTGATCGCCGCGATCACGCCCACCTGGACGGTGCGGACCGGGCTGCTGGTCGAGGCGGGGCTGCACCTGGCGCTCGCCGCGTCCCGCAGCGCCGCCGTGGTCGGGTTCGCGCTGTTCGCGTTCGGGGCGCACAGCGCGCTGTGGAACATCGTGGCGAACTCGCTGCGGCAGCGGCTCACCCCGCCGGCGTTGATGGGCCGCGTCGGCAGCACCACGTTGTTCGTCGCGGCGGGTGGCAACTGCGTCGGCGCGCTGCTCGGCGGCGTGGTCGCCGCCCGGTTCGGCATCACCGCGCCGTACTGGGTGGGTTTCGTGGTGGCGGTCGCGGTGATCGCCGCGACGTGGCGGGTCTTCGACCGGGCGACGGTGGCCGCCGCCTACGCCGAGCCGGCCCCGCAGAAGCCCGCCCCGGTGACCTGAGCGCGGGTCGGCCGGTGGCGGTTCCCGCCGGTGTGGCAGCGTGGCCGGATGCACGCATCCTTCCCGGTCGACGTCGACCTCGCGCTGGTCGGCGGTGGCGGCGCCGCGTCCCTGGTTCTGGCCGCGCTGGACCGGCACGGCGTGTCCGGGCTGCGGGTCGCGGTGGTCGACCCGGTGCACAAGCGCGGCCAGGACCGCACCTGGGCGTTCTGGGGCCTGCCCGGCGACGACCTGGACCCGCTGCTGAGCGCGAGCTGGTCGCAGGTCGACGTGGTCACGCCCGCCGGCCGCCGCGTCCTCACGCTCAACCCGCTGCGGTACGCCATGCTCCGCTCCGCCCCGGTCTACGACCGGGCTGCCGAGGCCGAGCGGCGGCTGGACGCGGTCCGGATCAGCGCCCCGGCGGGGGACCTGCACGACGACGGTCAGCGGGTCACGGTCCGCGACCCGGACGGCCGGGACCTCGTGCGGGCCGGGTGGGTGCTCGACTCGCGGCCCCGCCGGCCGAAGCGGCCGGGGCGGACCAGCTGGTTGCAGCACTTCCGCGGCTGGTGGCTGGCCGCCGACCGGCCCACGTTCGACAGGCAGCGGGCGGTGCTGATGGACTTCCGCACGCCGCAGCCGGAGCGCGGCGTCTCCTTCGGGTACGTGCTGCCGGTCGACGACCGGTTCGCGCTCGTCGAGTACACCGAGTTCGGGCCGACCCTGCTCGACGACGCGGGCTACGACAGGGCGCTGCGCGGCTACGCTGATCTGCTCGGGCTGGACCTGACCGCGCTGCGGGTGCGGGAGGTCGAGGACGGCGTGATCCCGATGACCGACGGCCCGTTCGAGTCCCGTCCCAGCCCTCGGGTGGTGCGGCTGGGCACCGCGGGTGGGGCGACCCGCCCGTCCACCGGCTTCACGTTCTCCGCGATGCTGCGCCAGGCCGATCAGGTGGCCCGGGCGCTCGCCGCCGGTCGTCCGCCGGTGCCCGCGCCCGCGTACCCGGGCCGGCACCTGTGGATGGACGCGGTCGCGCTGCGCGCGCTGGACCGGGGGCACGTCGGCGGGGTGGAGTTCTTCGAGCGGCTGTTCGACCGCAACCCGCCGGAGCGGGTGCTGCGGTTCCTCGACGGCGTGACCAGCCCGGCCGAGGACCTGGCGGTGATGCGGTCCAGCCCGCTGCTGCCGATGACCGGCGCGGTGCTCGGCGACGCGGCCGGGCGGCTGCGCGCCCGCCTGCGCCGCTAGCCTCGGTGGCCGGTCGCCGGCGGAGTCCGGCGGCCGGGCGCACCGGCGGGCGCGGGGGTGGACGGTCCGCCGCCCCTGCCGAAGTCGCTGCCGAGCCAGTGGTCGATGGAGTCGAACGGAAAGGCTCGGGGCCGGTACGGCCCCGGGACGGTGCTGATCGTGCGGATACGGTCGAGTCGGAAGGTCCGCCAGCCGTCGCGGTCGATGTCGTACCCGACGAGATACCAGTGCCGCCGGCGTAGCAGGTGCCGGTAAGGCTGAACGGTGCGCCGGGACTCGTGGCCGTGCTGGTCGACGTAGTGGAAGTGGACGCGGGCGCCGGCGGCGACGGCGTCGGTGAGGGAGCCGGCGAGCGTCCAGTCCAGCGGCGCCGGATCCTGGTGGAGGATCCGGGTGGAGTTCGCTGTCGCTTCAGCACGGTGGCGTAGGCCGGGCGGAAGCACCTGTTGCAGCTTGGCGCGGGCCGTGCTGGCCGCCGTGTCGTCGGGCATCCACGCCTCCATCACGAGCAGGCTCGTGATGATGGTCGAGACCTCGTCGGAACTGAGGAGCGGTGGCGGGATCCGCACGCTCGGGCGCAGGCGGTAGCCGGCGCCGGGACCGGGCCGTGAGCGCACGTCGTAGCCCAGGTCGCGGAGGCGCCGGGCGTCACGGCGCACGGTGCGTTCGCTCACCTGTAGCCGGGATGCCAGTTCGCCGGTGCTCCACTCGCGGCCGCTCTGCAGCAGCGACAGCAACCGCAGCGACCGACTCGACGGGGTGTCCACCTCCCCATGGTCCGCGCAGATGCGGCCAGGACCGGGCCGCATTCCCGCCTAGCGTGTCTCCTGACGTCTTCGGGAAGGAATGCCGTGCGCATTGCAGTCACCACGCCCAACGGCAACGTCGGCCGCCACGTGACGAGGATGCTGGTCCGAGCCGGCGTCAGGCCACTGCTGCTGGCCCGCCACCCGCGTAGCGTTCCGGACGAGCTGGCGCGGCACGTCGAGGTCGCACCCGCTGATTCCCGGGAACCGGACCAGGTCGTGGCCGCAACCCGCGGTGTCGACGCGGTCTACTGGGTCGACCCGCCCGCGGCTTCCGCGGACCCGCTGGCGGACTACGCCCGCGCCACCGAGGCCATCACCACAGCGGTCACCCGCAACGGCATCGCCCGGGTCGTGTTCCAGAGCAGCGTGGGCGCGGAGAAGCGCCACGGCGCAGGGGAGATCGACGGCCTGGCCGCCACCGAGGTGGCCCTGGACGGCCTCGGCGTCGACGTCACCCATCTGCGATGCGGCTACTTCTTCACGAACCTGCTGCTCGACATCGAGTCGGTGAAGTCCGGCCGGCTCCAGACCGTGCTCCCGGTCGACGTCCCGATGAGCTGGGTCGCCCCACGCGACATCGCCGAGGTAGCAGCCCTGACCCTCATCAACCGCGACTGGGCGGGCCGTCGCGTGCAGGCCGTCCACGGCCCCGACGACCTGACCTGGTCACAGGTCGCCGCCATTCTCACCGACGAACTCGGGCGTGACGTCGTCGTCGACCGGATCACCGACGAGGCCAGGTACGAGCAGCTCCTCGCCGTGGGCATGCCCCCGGCGATGGCCGGGGCCGTGCTGGGGATGTCGACCGGCCTGCGTGACGACTTCGTGCCCGAGCAGGAGCGCTCGGTGGTGACCACCACGCCCACGACCCTGCGGGCCTGGATCCGCGGCGACCTTCTCCCGGCTCTCCGAGACGCACCGGGCTGACGTGACAAGCGTCGCGGATCAGGACGGCCGGTGGCGGCCGACCGCGTCGGCGACCCGGTCGCGCACCAGCGTCCGTAGCCCTTCCATCGGGTCGCCGTCGCCCGCGCCGAGCCGGTTGCGCACCGCCGCCACCGTCAACCCCAGTTCGGGGTACGCGAACGCGAGGCTGCCGCCGCTGCCGGCGGTGCCGAACGACCCGTCGGCGTCGACCGCGTACCCCAGCCCGAACGTGGTCTCCTGCCCGAACACCCACTCCTGGGCGCGGACCGCCGGGGCGGACACCTCGCGCATCCGCTCGGCGGAGATCAGCCGCACGCCGTCGACCGGGCCGAGCAGCGCCGCGTACATCCGGGCCACCGCGCGGGCGCTCATCGTGCCGACCGACGGCACGTCGGCGCGCAGCACGTCGGGGCGGGAACCGATGACGGTGTCCGGCCGTACCGTGGGCGGGGCGACCGCGTCGAAGTGCGGCAGGTTGGCCCCGGCCCAGGCCATCAGTGCCGACAGGCCGGCGTCCTCCAGCCGGGCCAGCCGGGGCAGGTCCGCCTCCGGTACGCCGAGGAACAGCTCCCGGTCCACGCCGAGCGGCCCGGACACCTCCTCGGCGAGGACCTGCGACACGGGCGCGCCGGTGACCCGCCGGATGACCTCGCCGAGCAGCCAGCCCCACGTCCACGCGTGGTACGCCAATCGCTCGCCCGGTGCCCACAGCGGGCGCGCCTCGGCGAGCAGCTCGCACATGCCCGCCCAGTCGGTGAAGTCCTCCGGCGTGACGTCGGCGGGCAGCGCGGGCAGGCCGGCGGTGTGGGTGAGCACGTGCCGCAGCGTGATGCCGTCCTTGCCGTGCCGGGCGAACTCCGGCCACACCGCGGCGAGCGGCAGGTCGTAGTCGAGCCGTCCCCGCTCGGCCAGCACGTGCACCACGGTGGCGGTGAGTCCCTTGCCGGTGGAGACCGCGTGCACGGGCGTGTCGGCGGTCATCGGCCGGCCCGTCGTGGTGTCGGCCAGGCCGGCCTGTTCGGAGACGATCGCGACCCCGTCCAGGTACGCGGCCACCTGCACACCGGCCTCCCGGCCGGAGGAGACCAGTTCGTCGATTGTCGCCCGTACCTCGGCCCGCAGGCCGTCCCAGCGCGTGTCCACGATCACGCAGCGTGCCAGACCGTCGCGTCGGCGTCGTCTGCTTTTCGGCCGCCGGTTCTCCGTCGCTGCGTGCTCGGCCGGGCGGCGGTGCTCAGCGGGTGACCGGTGTCGGCGTACTGCCGGTGGCGCCCTGGGTGGGCAGCATGTGCGTGTCGTCGGTGAGCAGCCGGGCGCGCAGCGCGTCGATCGTCCGCGCGTCGACACCGAGCCGGCCGGTCACGTAGCCGTGCACGGAACCGTGGGCGGCCCTCAGGTCGGCCAGCACCAGCCGGATGATCTCGGCCGGCGCCCGCCCGTACGCCGGCCAGCCCGGCGTCGCCCCGCCGTTGCGATCACGCCACTCGGCCACCAGCCGGTCGGTGGCGTGCTCGGTGAGCGCGAAGTCCGCAGCGATCTGGTCGTCGTCGACGCCGAGCAGGGACAGCACCAGCGCGGCGAGCAGCCCGGTGCGGTCCTTGCCGGAGGCGCAGTGGAACACCAGGGGATGCTCGCCGTCCGCGATCACCTCGAAAGCCCGGCGCAGCTCGGCGGCGCCGTCCTCGGCCACCTCGGCGTACCGGTCGGCCAGGTATCGCCACGGGTCAACGTCGGGGTCGATGTCCGCCTGCACGTACGGGCGGTGCTCGATGCTCAGGTTGTGCCAGGTCACGCCGAGGCTCTCCGGGGCCCGGCCGCGGTCGGCGATCTCCCACGGGTACCGCAGGTCGATCACGGTGCGCACGCCCAGCGCGGCGAACCGTTCCAGATCGTCACCGGCGAGCCTGGCCAGCGAGTCGGAGCGGTAGAGCCGGCCCCGGGCGACGGTGCGGCCGTCGCCGGTCCGCCAGCCGCCGAGGTCACGGAAGTTGCAGAGCGTGGCGAAGTCCGGGGGAGTGGTCATGCCCGCACGCTAGCCGGGCGCGGCGGGTCGGGTGGTCCCGCGCGCCCGCGTACCCGGTAGGTTGCCGGGCATGGTGGAGGCGGAGACCGGCCGGGTCGTGGAGATCTGGACCGACGGCGCGTGCAGCGGCAATCCCGGGCCCGGCGGCTGGGGCGCGGTGCTGCGCTGGGGCGGGCACGAGCGGGAGCTGTGCGGCGGCGAGGCCACCCCGACCACGAACAACCGGATGGAGCTGACCGCCGCGATCCGGGCGCTGGAGAGCCTGACCCGTCCGGTCACGGTACGGCTGCACACCGACAGCACGTACGTGCGCAACGGCATCACCGGCTGGCTGAACGCGTGGAAGCGCAACGGCTGGCTGACCGCCGCGAAGCAGCCGGTGAAGAACGCCGACCTGTGGCAGGCGCTGGAGGCGGCCTGCGCCCGGCACGACGTGACGTGGCTGTGGGTGAAGGGCCACAACGGGCACCCGGAGAACGAGCGCGCCGACGCGCTGGCGAACCGGGGCATGACCGAGGCGCGGAGCGGCGCTGCCGCCGCCCCGCGTACGGCTCAGCGCAGCGGCCGGCCCTCCTCGATCTCCTCCGGCTCCTCGGACGGGTCGCCGGTGCCGGAGACGGCCTCCACGTCGTAACCGGCGCGGCTGACCTCCCGCGCCGACCGCCGGTCCTCGGCGGGCAGGTCGGCGAAGTCGTCACCGGTGTCGTCGGTGGTGTGCAGGGACTCGCCCGGCGGGCGCAGGGACGCCTCGTACGCGGTCGCGCCGTCCGGTTCGTCGCCGGCCGCGCGGCCGAAGGACTGTTCACTGGTCATGTCGCACTCCTGCCCGCAGCGGTGGACGGCAAACGTTGAGCGGCCCTTGCCCCGTCGGTGCCCTGCGTCGGTTCGGTGGCCCGTGTCCGTTCGGTGGCCTGTGCCCGGGGCGGTGGCCTGGTCGGCTCGGTGATGGGCCCGGTCGGCTCGGTCGGCCTGTGCCTTGCGTCGGTTCGGTGGCCTGCGTCCGTTCCGTGGCGCGCGCCCGTTTCAGCCGGCCGCGTCCGGGCCGCGGGCCGCGTCCGGGTGGGTCGGCATCGAGGAGCCGCCCGAGCTGCTGCCGGACGCCCCGCCCGCAAAGCCGGACCCGTCGTCCTCGGTGACCTCGTCCGGCTTCGGCGCGCCGGGAGCGGACGCCGGCACGTCGGTGTCCGCCGCGGTCTGCACCAGCGGAACCTGACCGGCCTCGTCCTCGGCGTGCGCCGGGTCGACCGGCTCCTCACCGTCGCGTGCCCGATACCCCACCGGTGGCCCCCCGTCGGTCGACAGTCGTCCGCGCCGCCTACCCGACCCCACCTCCACCAAACCCGCGCCCCTCCCGCGCCCGCCCGTCCGCCCACCCCGGCCCCTCCCTCCTCGCGGTTGATCAAGGAGTTCGTGTCCCGTTCCGCCCTCGAACCCGCCCCGAACTCCTTGATCACCCCGAGGTCCCTCCGGTGGGCCCTCAGCCGCGGTGATCAAGGAGTTTGTGGCCTGGGGAGGGGCTGACGGGGACGCAAACTCCTTGATCACCGCTGTCCGGTGCCGGTGCCGGTGCCGGTGCTGACGGGTCGGTGCGGGTGTCAGTGCCGGTGGGCCGGTGCGAGGCGCGGGCCGGCGGCCGGTGGCGGCGGGCGCAGCCGGGCGGGCGGGGGCGGGCAGGGGAGCGTCGGCCGGGTCAGCGGCGGCGCTGGCGCGGGCGGGGACGCGTCGGGGTCAGCGTCAGGGACCAGTGGGCCGGGCGGCGTAGCCCCGGCGGCAGCACCGTTCGGTGGTCGCCGCGCGCGGCGTCGAGCTGCGACTGGTGCGTGAACAGGCACTCGCCCAGGTCCGCGCCGCGCAGGTCGGCTCCGCGCAGGTCCGCGCCGGTCAGGTCGGCGGCGCCGAGGCGTACGCCCCGCAGGTCGGCCCCGATCAGGCAGGCGCCGCGCAGGTTCGCCCCGGCCAGCGGGGTACGGCGCAGGTCCACCCCGATCAGCATCGTGCCCCGGCGGTCCGGCCCGGCCTTCCCGGCGCGGGCCTGTTCGGCGGCGCGGGACAGCAGGCGGTTGGCGCGGTCCCGGTGCGCGTCGACGTCGAGGGCGAGCAGTTCCTCGGGGGTGCCGTCGGTGAGCCGGCCGGTCTCGTCGAGCGCGGCGGTCAGCTCGTCGCGCAGCGGTCCGGCCGGGGTGAGGCGTACCGCCTCGGTCAGGTACCAGAGCAGCTCGTGCAGGGGCCGCAGCACCGCGAAGCTGTCGAACATCCGTTGCGCGGTGGCCGGGTCGGCGCGCCAGTCGCGGCCGGCGAACGTGTTCTGGGTGAGGTGCTGACCGGCGCCGAAGCAGTCGAACACGGTGCATCCGGGGAAGCCGCGTTGCCGCAGCTCGGTGTGGATGCCGCAGCGGAAGTCGGCGCCCAGGTTCGGGCAGGGCCGTCCGGCGGGCTTGTCGACGGCGAAGTCGGCCGACGCGGTGAACGCGGGCGCGACGCAGCAGACCCCGGCGCAGCGCGAACAGTCCGCCCGCAACTCCCGCCCGCCACCCACCGCGCCCGATCCCGGTCCCACCGTTCCCCCTCCCAACACCCCGCCCATTCTCCCCACCTCACCCCACAACCTCCCCACCCCACCCCGTCGATCATGAGGTTGACGGCGACAAATCGGACCGGAATCGCCGCCAACTTCATGATCAACGAGAAGAGGCGGGGCGGGGAGGGTCAGAAGGTGAAGAGGGCGGCTGTGGTGCGCTGCATCAGGCAGGGGTTGCCGAACGTCCGCGTGTAGGCGACCGGGCGGTCCTGCCAGAAGCCCACGGCACGCGCGACGACCGGGGCGTACTGGGAGGTGCACGGCGCGCCGTCCACGTCGAGCGCGTCCAGGTCGCCGTCGACGCGGGCGACGAGCCGGCAGGCGGTGATCGGGTCGGGGTGCAGGCCGCCGGTGGGCCCGCAGGTCAGCACCGTGGCGCGTACGCCGGCGCCGTCGTCGACGGTGAGCAGCAGCACCGAGGGGGTCTGCGGGCCGGGGCGTGGCGCGGCGTCCCCGGGGGAGGCCGGCACGGCGAGGCCGCCGAGCGCGGCGGCCAGGGCCAGGGCGGCGGTACGTCGGGCGAAGGGCATGGGTGGTCCTTCCGTCGGGGCCCCGGGTGAGGGCCGGTGGGTGGCCCGGCACGTCGTGCGAACCGGACCGCCGAGAACCCTAGGTGGACGGTGTGAACGCGAAGAGTCACGAAGTGTCACACCGGCCGGCCGCACCGACCGCCCGGTGTGACATCGGCGTACGGGAATGCCCGAACGGCTGACAACCGCTTCAATGCCTCGCCGCAACGCATTCCGAATTTGCGGGACGGCTACCTGAAAGGCTGACAACCGAATCGCGTCGTTATTGCGCCGATGCATTCCGTACGCCGGATCGTTGTCAATTCTCGACAACCGGAACGGCCGTTACCGGAACGATTCTTTCCGGTGGTCGGAAGCGCATTACCGTCGGGTGGCAGGGCGTTTTCGTCCCCATCGGGAGGACTGCTCATGAGCGAACTGTCGCACCCGCCGGCCGCTCCCGGCCCCGACGTCGAGCCCGTTCCCGCACCAGCGGGCCGACCCGGTGAATTCGTCGGCCGGTCACCCGGCCAGCTCGCCTGGCTGCGGCTCAAACGCGACCGTACGGCCAAGGCCAGCGCCGTCACGCTCGCCGTCGCCGCCCTGGTCGCACTCGGTGCGCCACTGCTGGGACGGCTCACTGGAATCGACCCGACCGACAAGTTCGTGGACCGGCTCAACGATTTCGGAATGCCGATCGGGTATGCCGGCGGAATCAGCGCCGACCATTGGCTGGGGCTCGAACCCGGCAGCGGCCGGGACATCCTGATGCAACTGGTCTACGGCCTGCGGACGTCCCTGTTCATCGCGTTCACCTCGGCGTTGCTGGCCTGCGGAATCGGCGTCGCGGTCGGTGTGCTGGCCGGATGGGCCAGAGGCTGGCTGGACAGCGTCGTCAACTGGCTGATCGACCTCACGCTGGCGTTCCCGTTCCTCATCTTCGCGCTCGCGGTCATCCCGATCCTCCAGGACCGCTTCTACTCCGACCGGGAGGCGCCGTCGCCGGCCTTCCGGGTGGCCCTGATCGTCGCCACCTTCAGCCTGTTCAGCTGGACGTACACCGCGCGGCTGGTCCGCGGGCAGGTGATCTCGCTGCGGGAACGGGAGTTCGTCGACGCGGCCCGGGCCGCCGGCGCAGGCACAGGGCACATCCTGCTGCGGCAACTGCTGCCGAACATCTGGGCGCCGATCCTGGTCACCGTCTCGCTGATGGTGCCGCAGTTCATCGCCATCGAGGCGGCGCTGGCGTTCGTCAACATCGGCGTCACCGAACCCACGCCCGACCTGGGCCGCATGATCTTCAACAGCATCGGCTACGTCGCGAGCGACCCCTGGTACACCCTGTTCCCCGGGTTGACGGTCTTCCTGCTGGTCCTGGCGTTCAACCTGCTCGGTGACGCGCTGCGCGACTCCCTGGATCCCCGCTCCACCCGGTAGTCCCCACGGCCATCAGTGCCCGGCCGGCGGGGGCCGCCGGGCAGGAAGGAGCACACCGTGCGCGCACGGACCCGGACACTGACAGGTGTCCTCGCCGCGGCGGCGCTGGCCGCCGCCGGTTGCAGCCCCACCACCGACGGCGGTGGCGACGGCGACCAGAAGACCAAGACCCAGAGCGGCTCGATCTCGTACGAGGCCGCCGACAACCAGGGCCCGGCGAAGGACGTCGACGGGGCGACCCGCGGCGGCACCCTCACCGTCATGCAGCCGGCCGACTTCGAGCACCTCGACCCGGCCCGCAACTACGTCAACGTGCAGCAGGTCGCCGGCGGGCTGCTCTACCGCGCGCTCAACGGCTACAAGGAGGACGGCAGCGGCAAGCTGCTGCTCGTCGGGGACCTGGCCACGAACCCCGGCAAGGACGTGAACGGCGACTGCAAGGTCTGGGAGTTCACCCTGCGCGACGGCGTGAAGTACGAGGACGGCACGCCGGTGTCCAGCAAGGACGTCGCCCACGGCATCGCCCGGTCGTTCGCCGCGAACCTCAACGAGGGCCCGCACTACATCCAGCAGTGGCTCTACCCGGGCGGGGCGTACAACGCCACCTACAAGGGACCGTACGACGGTGGCAATCCGGTGCCCGACGGCGTAGCCACGCCCGACGACCGGACCGTCCGGTTCACCTTCCCGCAGCCGCACTGCGACCTGCCGTACGCCGCGGCGCTGCCCACCAGCGCGCCCGTGCCCGCGGCGAAGGACACCCGCGCCAACTACGACCTGCGGCCGTTCTCGTCCGGGCCGTACCGGGTGAAGTCCTACCAGCGCGACGTGTCGCTGGAGCTGGAACGCAACCCGAACTGGGATCCGGCGACCGACCCGATCCGCAACGCGTACCCGGACGCGATCCGGATGACGTTCGGCCTGGAGCAGGCGCAGATCGCCGAGCGCCTGGTCGCCGACGGGCCGGCCGACCAGGCGGCGCTGAGCTGGTCGGACGTGCCGCCGTCGGTGCTGCCCCGCACGACCGGCGCGGGCGTCTCCGACCGGGTGGTCCGCGGGCCGACGCAGTACAACTGGGTGCTGAGCATCAACACCCAGCGGGTCACCGACCTGGGCGTACGGCGGGCGCTGAACTACGCGGTCGACAAGGACGCCCTGCTCAAGGTGCTCGGCGGGCAGGCCGCCGGCTCACCGGCGACCACGCTCATGTCGCCCACCACCGCCGGTTTCGTCCCGTACGACCTGTTCAACGCCCCGGTCACCGGCGACAAGGCGAAGACCGCCGAGCTGCTCGCCGGCAAGCGACCCAAGCTGGTGCTCGCCCACTCCAACCTGGAACTGCGCACCCAGCAGGCCGAGGCGCTGCGCAAGAACCTCACCGACATGGGCTTCGAGATCGTGATGAAGCCGATCGACAACAGCAGCTACTACGACGAGGTCGGCCGCAAGGACAACCCGTACGACCTCTACCTCACCGGCTGGGGCTCGGACTGGCCCACCGGCTCCACTGTCATCCCGCCGGTCTACGACGGACGGGAGGTCGTGGCCGAGGGCAACCAGAACCTGTCGTACCTCGACGAACCGTCGGTCAGCGCGGAGATCGACCGGGTCCGCGACCTGCCGGCCGCGGAGCAGGACGCCGGCTGGATGGCGCTCGACCGCATGATCATGGAGAAGTACGCCCCGGTGGTGCCCTGCTACTACGACGCCACCTACGAGCTGCACGGCTCGAAGGTCGGCAACGCCTTCCTCAGCGACGCGTTCGGGATCATCTCGCTCAACGGCATCTACGTGAAGAAGTGACAGCCGCGCGGGGGCGGCGGCCACGGCGGCCGTCCCCGCGCCGACCTCGGGGGAGGTGCTCCCGTGCTCCGTTTCGTCGTACGGCGGCTGCTCGTCGCCGCCCTGACCCTGGTCGTCATCAGCCTGGTCACGTTCGGTCTCTTCTTCGCGGTGCCGAGCAGCCCGGCGAAGGTGATGTGCGGCAAGAACTGCACGGCCGAGGACATCGCCCAGGTCGAGCGCCGGCTCGGCATCGACCAGCCGCTGCCCCGGCAGTACGCCGACTTCGTGGGCGGCGTCTTCGCCGGCCGCACCTACGGCGAGGGTGACTTCCGGCAGGACTGCCCGGCGCCATGCCTCGGCTACTCGTTCCGCAACAACCAGCCGGTCACCGAGATCGTCGCCCAGCGCGCCCCGGTGACGTTCAGCATCGTCCTCGGCGGCGCCGTGCTCTGGCTCGGCCTCGGCGTCTCGCTGGGCATGGTGTCGGCGCTACGCCGGGGTACGGCGTTCGACCGCGCCGCCATCGGCGTCACGCTGGCCGGGGCGTCGATGCAGGTCTACTTCTTCGGGCTGATCCTGCTCTACCTGCTCGTCTACTCCACCGGCCTGCTGCCGTTCCCCAGCTACACCCCGCTGACCGAGAGCCCGTTGCGCTGGGCGGCCGGGCTGCTGCTGCCGTGGATGACGCTGGGGTTCCTCAACTCCGCGCTGTACGCCCGGCTGGCCCGGGCGCAGATGCTGGAGACGTTGTCGGAGGACTTCGTCCGTACCGCCCGGGCGAAGGGGCTGCCCGCCCGGAAGGTGCACACGCGGCACGCGTTGCGGGCGGCGATCACGCCGATCGTCACGATCGCCGGGCTGGACATCGGCACCAGCCTCGGCGGCACGTTCATCACCGAGACCATCTTCGGCCTCCAGGGTCTCGGCAAGGCGACCGTGGAGGCGGTGCAGTTCCTCAACCTGCCGGTGGTGATGGCGACGGTGCTGCTGGCAGCGGTGTTCATCGTGGTCGCCAACATCGTCGTCGACGTGCTGTACGCGGTGATCGACCCGCGGGTCCGGCTGAGCTGAGGGGAGGGATCGGACATGGTGGAGCTTCCGGCGCCGCGTCGCGGCGAGGGCCCGTACCTGCGGGTCGAGGATCTGCGGGTGCGGTTCGACACCGAGGACGGTGTGGTGCGGGCCGTGGACGGGGTGTCTTTCGCGGTGGAGCGGGGTCGCACGCTCGGGATCGTGGGGGAGTCCGGGTCGGGTAAGAGTGTGACGTCGCTGGCGATCCTGGGTCTGCACAACGCGAAGCGCACGACGATCACGGGGGAGATCTGGGTGGGTGGGCGTCAGGTTGTGGGGTTGGGTGAGGAGGAGGTGCGGCGGCTGCGGGGCCGGGACATGGCGATGGTCTTCCAGGATCCGTTGTCGGCGTTGCATCCGTACTACTCGG
>NZ_JAMHIU010000049.1:0-15966 GCF_023896895.1 Micromonospora sp. CPM1 | reverse complement strand
GGTGCCGGTGTCGGGTTCCGCCGTGGCGGTTGTTTTCTTGGGCTGCTTTTCGCGGGCGCCGGGGGGTGGGGGGCGGGCGCCCGGGCCCGCCACGCCCTGCCCACGTGAACCCGGGAAGGGGTACGGCTGATGGCACGCCAGGTGCACACGGTCGCGGTGATCGGCGCCGGCAAGATCGGTGAGCTGATGCTCTCCGGGCTGCTGCGTTCGGGCTGGCCGGTGGAGCGGCTGCTCGCCACCGCGCGGCGGCCGGCGCGGGCGCGGGAGCTGACCGACCGCTACGGCGTACGGGTGGTGGACAACCTCACCGCGGTGACCGAGGCCGAGGTGCTGGCCGTGTCGGTCAAGCCGCAGGACGCCGCCGCGCTGCTGGACGAGATCGGCCCGAAGGTGCCGGCCGACAAGCTGGTCATCTCGCTCTGCGCCGGTCTGCCGACCGCGTTCTTCAACCGCCGGCTGCCCGAGGGCACCCCGGTGGTCCGGGTCATGACGAACACCCCGGCGCTCGTCGACCAGGCGATGAGTGCGATCTCGGCGGGCGCCCACGCCACCGGCGAGCACCTGGCCCTGGCGGAGGAGATGTTCTCCCCGCTCGGCTCGACCGTCCGGGTGCCCGAGTCGCAGCAGGACGCGGTCACCGCGCTCTCCGGCTCCGGCCCGGCCTACTTCTACCTGCTGGTCGAGGCGATGATCGACGCGGGCATCCTGCTCGGCCTGCCGCGTCAGGTGGCGCACGAGCTGATCGTGCAGACCGCGATCGGCTCGGCGGTGATGCTGCGCGACTCCGGCGAGCACCCGGTGAAGCTGCGCGAGGCGGTCACCTCGCCGGCCGGCACCACCATCTCCGCGATCCGCGAGCTGGAGAACCACGGCGTACGCGCGGCCATGCTGGCGGCGCTGGAGGCGGCCCGGGACCGGGCCCGGGAACTCGCCGCCCAGGCCGACTGACGCTCAGCCGGAAGGCGGCGCCGGTTCCGGCCGCCGGTGCCGGCGGAGCAGCAGGATCAGCACGGCCAGCGCGATCGTCCCCCACAGCGGCACCCAGCGGGGCCGGTGCTGGGCGAGCGTGCCGATCGCGCCGCCGACGCTGTAGCTGACCAGGGCGAGCAGCCCGAGCAGGGTGCCCCGCCGGGCCCGGCCCCGGCCGGCGGCGGGGCCGAACAGCCAGCGGGCGGCCCGCTCACCGGTCTTCGTCGTGGTGTCCGACTGGTAGGTGATCGGCGTCGCGATGCCCGCGGTACGGGTCGCCACAGTGGTCAGGCTGCCCATGGCGACCGCGCCGGCGGCGGCGAGCAGCACACGCGCGGCCATGCCGTGCCGGCCGTACGCGAGCACCAGGTTGAGCACCGTCCAGACGACCATGGCGGCCTCGGTGACGGCGATGTCCACCAGTGGCGCCGCCGTCGGCCGGGTGCGGCGGCGGAGCAGGTTCACCAGTCCGGCGGCGGTGGCGAACGCGACGATCGAGGCCGCCGAGACCGGCCACGTGGGATGCCCGCCGGCCGGTCCCATGCCGAGGAAGATGGCGTTGCCGGACTGGTTGGCGACGAACGCGCCGTACCGCAGGAACGCGAAGGCGTCCAGCGCGCCGGCGGTGACGACGGCGAGCACGAGCGCCGCGAGCGGGTGGCGGAACTCGCGGTAGGAGTCCGCGGAGCCGTACGGCGCCGACCGGTTCACCCTTCCCCCGTCCGTGTGCAGCAGCGGCCCCCCGGCGGCGTCCGGGAGTTTCGCCGTCGGACCGCTGCGGCGAACCTACTATATGTCGCATATATAGGTTTTCGGCCGTTTCGTGGGGCGGTCGCCGGTGGACGGGGTGACATGGCGGCGAGCGGACGCGCGGCAGGCCGGCCGCCCCGCCACAACCTCGTGGCGATCCTGGCGATCGTCGTGCTCTCCGGCGCCTTCTTCGGCTACAACCAGGGCGTCATCAGCGGCGCGCTGCACGACATCCGGCACACGTTCGACGTGGACACCTTCGAGGTGGAGGTGGCGGCGAGCTGGGTGACGCTCGGCGCGCTCGCCGGCGCGCTCGCCGGCGGTCACCTCGCCGACCGGATCGGCCGGCGGGGCGCGCTGTGGGTCGCCGCCGGCGCGTACGTCGTCGGCACGATCGTGCAGGCGGCGGCCCCGGCCATCGGCGCCCTGCTCGGCGCGCGGCTGCTCCTCGGGGTGGGCATCGGCGTGGCCTCGGTCGCCGGACCGATGTTCGCGGCCGAGGCGGCGCCGGAACGGATCCGGGGCGGCCTGCTCGCGGTCTACCAGTTCTCGACCACCTTCGCGATCTTCATCGGCTACCTGGCGGACGAGCTGTTCACCGGCGGCGAGTCGTGGCGGTACCTGCTCGGCGCCGCGGTCGTGCTGGGCGTGGCGCTGATCCTGGTGACGGTGGTGGTACCCGACTCGGCGGTCTGGTACCTCAAGCGGGGCGACCGGCGCCGCGCCCGGGAGTCGCTGTGCCGGACCGTTCCCGAGCACCGGGTGGGGCAGCGCCTGCACGAGATCGAGGAGAGTCTGCACGGTCGCAGGGCGAGCTGGCGGGAGCTGCTGTCCCCGCAGTGGCGGCGTCCGCTCGCGCTGGGCGTGGGGCTGGCGCTGTTCCAGCAGACGACCGGGATCAACGGCATCATCTACTACGCCGACTCGATCTTCTCGGCGGCCGGATTCCGTACCCCCGAGGCGCAGCTCTCCGCGACCACCTGGGCGATCGGCGCGGTGGACGCGGCGTTCGCGCTCGTCGCGGTGGGCCTGCTCGACCGCGTCGGCCGCCGGCCGCTGCTGCTGGTCGGCCTGGCGGGGATGGCCGTCTCGCTCGCCGTGGTCAGCGTCAGCTTCCTTGGCACGGGCGCCGGGCGTGGCGACGGCCGGATCACCACCTCGGGCCTGTTCCTGCTGGCCGGCGTGATCTTCTTCGTCGCGTTCTACGCGGTGTCCATCGGCCCGGGCGCGTGGACCGTGATCAACGAGATCTATCCCGGTCCGATCCGCGGCCGGTGCGTGGCGATCGCGTCGGCGACCCACTGGGGCACCGAGTATCTGATCACGCAGTTCTTCCTGAGCCTGCTCGACGCGCTCGGCCGGTCGGGGGTGTTCGCGCTGTTCGCCGCGCTGTGCGTGCTCGGCTTCCTGTTCGTCCGGCGCTACCTGCCCGAGACCAGGGGCCGGACGCTGGAGCAGATCCAGCAGATCTGGGTCGCCGGCTACGACCGGCGCAGGCGGGCGCACGCCGAGTCCTGAGATCTTGCTGAAAGCCTACCTTCTTCGCAAACCCCTCCTAATGTGGCGACATAGCCGAAAGTACGTGAAGGGATCGCGACGTGCATCTCACGCCGAAGGAATTCGACAAGCTGACGATTCACTCGCTGGCGATGGTGGCCAACGCCCGTAAGGCACGCGGGGTCAAGCTCAACCACCCCGAGGCGGTGGCGGTGATCTGCGCCGCGGCGCTCGAAGGCGCGCGCGAGGGCAAGACCGTCGAGGAGGTCATGAACGACGCGAGCCACGTGCTCACGGCGGACGACGTGATCCCCGGCGTGGCGGACATGATCCCGATGCTCCAGGTCGAAGCGGTCTTCACCGACGGGTCACGGCTGATCACCGTCCACTCACCCATCCAGTAGAGCAGCGACCGGAGGCCACGGTCTCCGGCAGAGCGGGGGCGACATGGCGAAGCAACACCCGGGACCGAACTCCAAGCACCTTCGGCCCATCGGCGGCTACAAGCTCAGCGACCAACCCCTGGAACTCAACGCCGGGCGGCCGGTGACCGAGGTGGTCGTGCACAACACCGGCGACCGGCCCATCCAGGTCGGTTCCCACTTCCACTTCTTCGAGGCCAACCGCTTCCTGGAGTTCGACCGCCCGGCGGCGTTCGGCAAGCGGCTGAACATCCCGGCCACCACCTCGATCCGGTTCGAGCCCGGCGACCGCAAGACCGTCCAGCTCGTTCCGTACGGCGGTTCCCAGCGGGTGTACGGCTTCAACGGCCTGGTCCAGGGCTGGACCGGGGACGGGCCGATCCCCGGCTACCGGCCGGACCGGGCCGAGGCGCTCCACCAGGCCCAGACGCGCGGCTTCAAGACCACGTCGCAGCAGCAGGACCAGGGCAAGGGCAAGGGCCAGGACCAGGACCAGGACCAGGACAAGGGTCAGGACCAAGGCAAGGGCAAGGGCAAGTAGCCCGGCCACTCTCAGACGCGCCAGAGCTGGAGCGATAACGCATGAGTCAGATCTCACGGCAGGAATACGCCGGAATGTACGGCCCGACCACGGGCGACCAGATCCGGCTGGGTGACACCGACCTCTACATCGAGATCGAGAAGGACCTGCGGGTCCTCGGTGACGAGGTCATGTACGGCGGCGGCAAGACCCTGCGCGACGGCATGGGCAGTGCCAGCCAGGCCACCAGCGCCGAGGGCGTGGTGGACCTGGTGATCACCAACGTGACAATCGTCGACGCGCTGCTCGGCGTGGTCAAGGCGGACGTGGGGATCAAGGACGGCCGGATCGCCGGGATCGGCAAGGCCGGCAACCCCAACATCATGGACGGGGTGACCCCGGGCCTGGTGACCGGTCCGGGCACCGACGCGATCTCCGGTGAGCACCTGATCCTGACCGCCGGCGGCATCGACGCGCACGTCCACCTGGTCACGCCGCAGCAGGTGTGGGCCGCGCTCAGCAACGGCGTCACCACCCTCTGGGGCGGCGGCACCGGTCCCACCGACAGCACCAACGGCGTCACCATCACGCCCGGCCCCTGGAACATCCAGAACATGATGCGGGCCTTCGAGGACCTGCCGATCAACATCGGCCTGCTGGGCAAGGGCAACAGCAGCGGCCGGGCGCCGCTCGTCGAGCAGATCATGGCCGGGGTGCCCAGTTTCAAGATCCACGAGGACTGGGGCGCGCCGCCCGCGGTGATCCGGTCCTGCCTGGCCGTCGCCGACGAGTACGACGTCCAGATCAGCATCCACACGGACACGCTCAACGAGAGCGGCTACATCGAGGACAGCATCGCCGCCTTCGAGGGCCGGACCATCCACACGTTCCACACCGAGGGCGCCGGCGGCGGGCACGCGCCGGACATCATCAAGGTCGCCGGCCAGATGAACGTCCTGCCCGCGTCGACCACGCCCACCGTGCCGTACGGCATCAACAGCCAGTCCGAGCTGTACGACATGATCATGGTCTGTCACAACTTCAACCCGAAGGTGCCCTCGGACGTCGCCTTCGTGGAGAGCCGGATCCGCACCGAGACCATCGCCGCCGAGGACGTGCTCCTCGACGAGGGCGTCATCTCGATGATGCAGAGCGACTCGCAGGCCATGGGCCGGGTGGGCGAGACCTGGCTGCGCACCGTCCAGCTCGCCGGGCAGATGAAGAACGTCCGCGGCAAGCTGGCCGAGGACTCCGACGCCAACGACAACTTCCGCGTCCTGCGCTACGTCGCCAAGATGACCATCAACCCGGCGATCACCCAGGGCGTCTCGCACGTCATCGGGTCGGTCAGCCCGGGCAAGCTCGCCGACCTGGTGCTCTGGGAGCCCGCGTTCTTCGGCACGAAGCCGAAGATGGTGCTCAAGGGCGGCATGATCGCCTGGTCGATCATGGGTGACCCGAACGCGTCGCTGCCCACGCCGCAGCCGGTCTACTACCGGCCCATGTTCGGCGCCACCGGTTCGCAGGTCGCCAAGAACTGCGTGACGTTCGTGTCCCGCGCCGCGCACGAGTCGGGCGTGGCCGAGCAGCTGGGCCTGCAACGGCAGGTCATCCCGGTCTACGGCTGCCGCAACCTGACCAAGCGCGACATGGTGCGCAACGACCGTACGCCGAAGCTCGAGGTCGACCCGGAGACCTTCGCCGTGAAGATGGACGGCGTGCACGCGACAGTGCCGGCGGCCAAGAACCTCCCCCTCAGCCAGCTCTACTTCTTCAGCTGACCCGGCGCGGCGCCCGCTCCCGGCCGGGCCGGCGGCGGGGTCGCGTGAAAGGAGAACACATGCTCGTCGAAACGGTACTCGGCAACGTGAACGAGCCGGCCTGGACCGAGCGGCTCCGGGAGGCCAAGGTCGACGACCTGGTCCTCGACCAGTGGGACGCGCAGAAGAGCCGGCTGCGCCGGACCACCAGCCTCGGCACCGAACTGGCGCTGTCCCTGGCCCGCGGCGTACGGCTGCGCGACGGCGACGTGCTCGCGTGGGACGACGCCACAGCGACCGCCGTGGTGGCCCGGATCGCGCTCGGCGAGGTGATGGTGGTGCACCTCGACACGCTGCACGGCGAGTCGCTGGACATGGTGATCCGCTCGGCCGTCGAACTGGGCCACGCGATCGGCAACCAGCACTGGCCGGCGGTCGTGAAGGGCACCAAGATGTACGTCCCGCTCACAGTGGACCGCAAGGTGATGGACTCGGTGATGCGCACGCACGCGTTCACCGGTCTCACCCACGAGTTCATCCCCGGCACCGAGATCATCGCGTACCTGGCCCCGCACGAGTCGCGGCGCCTGTTCGGCGGGGCCGACTCGACCCCGCACACGCACCTGCCCGCCGACCTGAATTGAGGGGGGCCGGGTGTCCACGGTGACCGAGGCCCTGAAGCTGCTCCAGTTCGGCGACTCGGTCTTCCCGGTCGGCGCCTTCTCCTTCTCCAACGGGCTGGAGACGGCGGTCGAGCAGGGCGCGGTGCACGACCGGGCCACGTTGCAGGAGTTCGTGCGTACCGTCACCCGCGCCGCCGCCACCGGTGACGGGGTGGCGCTGCTCGTGGCGCACCGCGCCGCCCGCGCCGGCGACCTCGACCGGATCCGGGCGGCCGACGAGGCCGTACACCTGCGCAAGATCAATGAGGAGACGCGGACCATGACGGTCCGTATGGGGCGCAAGCTGGCCGAGGCCGCCGAACGGGTGGTGGGGGAGTCCCTGCTGCGCAAGCGCGTCGCGGAGAGCGGCGCCGGCGTCCCGGTCACCTACCCGGTCGCGCTCGGCGTGCTCTTCGCCGAACTCGGCGTGGGGGAGGCGGACGCGTTCGCCGCCCACCAGTACGGCGCGGCCTCGATGGTGCTCGGCGCGGCGGTCCGGCTGATGCGGGTGGACCACCTCGACACCCAGTCGATCCTCTTCGCTGTCAACGAGCGGGTCGGCGAGGACTACGAGGAGGTGCGGACCGCCGGGCTCGACGACATGCAGAGCTTCGCGCCGCACCTCGACGTGCTGGCCGGCGCGCACCAGCACGCACACGTACGGATGTTCATGAGCTGAGCGCTCCCGCTCACCACCTGAAGGGCTCTTCGAAATGAAATCAGCGAGTCGGATCGGCGTCGGCGGCCCGGTGGGCAGCGGCAAGACGGCCATCATCGAGGCCGTCGTGCCCCGCCTGGTCGAGCAGGGCCTGCGCATCCTGGTCATCACCAACGACGTGGTCACCACCGAGGACGCCAAGCACGTCCGCCGCGCCCTGACCGGTGTGCTCGTGGAGGAACGCATCGTCGGCGTGGAGACCGGCGCCTGCCCGCACACCGCGGTACGCGAGGACCCCAGCATGAACCTCGCCGCGGTGGAGGACATGGAGGCGCGGTTCCCGGACAGCGACGTCGTGCTCATCGAGAGCGGCGGGGACAACCTCACGCTCACCTTCAGCCCCGCGCTGGTCGACTACTTCATCTACGTGATCGACGTGGCGGCCGGCGACAAGATCCCGCGCAAGAACGGCCCGGGCATCTCCAAGTCCGACATCCTCGTGATCAACAAGACCGACCTGGCCCCGTACGTCGACGCCGACCTGGACGTGATGGCCCGCGACGCCGAGCTGATGCGCGGCGGCAAGCCGTTCGTGTTCACCAACTGCAAGACCGGCGAGGGCATCGACGACCTGGTGGACCTGGTCCGCCGCAACGCGCTCTTCGACGCCGAAGTGCTCGCATGACCACTCTGGACTCCGTCCGGGAACTCGCGCCGTACCAGGACCAGCCGGCGCAGCTGCCGGCCGCCGCGAACGGCAAGGTGGGCATTCTCCGGCTCGGGTTCGAGCGGCGCGAGGACCGGACCATCCTGCGCGACGTCTACCGGCAGTCGCCGTTGCTGGTGCAGCGCGCGCTGTACTGGGACGAGGAGATGCCGGGCCTGCCCTGCGTCATGATCCTCACCACCTCCGGCGGCGTGCTCCAGGGCGACCGGCTGCGCATCGACGTCGACCTCGGGCCCGGCGCACAGGCGCACCTGGTCACCCAGGCCGCCACCAAGATCCAGGAGATGGACGCCAACTACGGCACCCAGACCCAGAGCTTCACCCTGGCCGACGACGCCTACCTGGAGTTCCTGCCCGAGCCGGTGATCCCGTTCCGGCGCAGCCGGTTCGTCTCCGACACCGTGGTCCGGCTGCCGGAGACCGCGACAATGCTGTACGCCGAGGTGCTCCAGCCCGGCCGCAAGTACTACCGCGACGGCGAGATCTTCGCGTACGACCTGTTCTCCACCACGCTGCGCGCCGGGCGGCCCGACGGACGCCCGCTGTTCGTGGAGAAGTTCGTGATCACTCCCGGCCGCTTCCCGGTGTCGCGGATCGGGATGATGGACCGCTTCCACGTCTTCGGCAACGTCGTGCTGCTCACCGACCCGGACCGGGCGGCGAGGGTCTTCGAACGCACCGCGACACCGGTGTGGGACGAGCGGACACCGCTGGCCACCGCGGTGAGCCGGCTGCCGAACGACGCCGGCCTGGTGTTCAAGGTGCTCGGGCAGGAGACCGAACCGGTCCGCGCCGCGGTACGCGCGTTCTGCGTCGCCGCCCGGGAAGAGGTGACCGGCTGCACCTTCCCGCCGGTCTTCAGCTGGCGTTGACCAGGAGGACAGCGAGATGGCCGACATCGGACGTGGCTGGCGCCACCTGGCCGACCGGAACCCGGCGGCCGGGTTCGTCGACGCCTGCCTGCGCGGCGCCGCGCAGGTGGTGCTCCAGAACAATCCGCTCAGCGGCCTGCTCATCCTGATCGCGCTCGCCTGGGGCGCGTTCGAGAACGGGACGCCCCGGGTGTTCGGCGGCGGCGTGCTCGGCCTGGTCGTGGGCACCGCGACCGCGCTGGCGCTGCGGGTCGACATGTCGAGCTGGCGCAAGGGCCTGTTCGGGTTCAGCCCGCTGCTGACCGGGCTCGCGGTGCCCACGTTCCTCGACCAGCGCCCGCTGATGTGGCTCTACCTCGTGCTCGGCGCGATCGGCACGGTGGTGGTCACGCTCGCCCTCAACGCCGTCTTCAAGCGCTGGAACCTGACCGCCTACACGTTCCCGTTCGTGCTCACGACGTGGTTCCTGCTGATGGCGGCGTACCAGTTCGACAGGTTCACCGTGCTCACCAAGCTGACGCCGAAGTTCCCCGGTGAGGGATCGCCGGCCGGCGGCACGTTCGACTGGGGCCTCGTTCCGACGTTCTTCAAGGGCGTGTCCCAGGTCTACCTGATCGAGAGCTGGGTCACCGGCCTGCTCATCCTCGTCGCCCTGCTGATCAACTCCCGGTGGTCGGCGCTGTTCGCGGTGATCGGCGCCGTCGGCGCGACACTGCTGGCGCTCTGGTTCGGCGCCGACGGCGCATCGCTGGACAAGGGGCTGTTCGCCTTCAACGCGGTGCTGACCGCGATCGTGGTGGGCGCTGTCGCGCACCGCCCCGGCGCGCTGGTCACCGTCTACACGCTGTTCGGGATCGCGCTGACGCTGGTCGTGCAGATGGCGCTGACCACGATGCTCACGCCGCTGGGCATCCCGGTGCTGACCGGCCCGTTCAACATCGCCACCTGGCTGTTGCTGCTGCCCGACCGGCACTTCGCGCCGGTGCCCAACCACGAACGGGTCAAGGACAGCGTCCTGCACACCGTCCGCGACTCCGTCCACCTGCGAGAGAAGGAGGGAAACCGTGTCCGCTCCGAACGCGGGTGACACCGCCTGGGTGCTGGTCTGCGCCGGCCTCGTCCTGTTCATGACGCCGGGACTCGCCGCGTTCTACGGCGGCATGGTCCGCACCCGCAACGTCCTGGCGATGCTGCAACAGAACATGATCGCGCTCGGCGTGGTCAGCCTGACCTGGGTGCTCGTCGGCTACACCATCGCCTTCGGCGACGACGCCGGCAGCGGGCTGTTCGGCAACCTGGAACTGTTCGGGCTCACCGACCTGAAGGTGCCGCCCGCACCCAACCTGCACGTGGTCGACGGCCGGATCACCATCCCGACGCTGGCGTTCGTGCTGTTCCAGATGATGTTCGCGGTGATCACACCCGCGCTCGTCACCGGCGCCACAGCGGGCCGGCTGCGCTTCGGCGGCTGGGTGCTGTTCCTCGCGGTCTGGTCGATAGTGGTCTACGCGCCGATCGCGCACTGGCTCTGGCACCCCGGCGGATGGCTGGCGAAGTTCGGCACCCAGGACTGGGCCGGCGGCCTGGTCGTGCACGCCAGCGCCGGCGCCGCCGTCCTCGCCGTGCTGCTCGTCGTCGGCCGCCGCCGGAACTGGCCGCACACCGCCGCGCCACCGAACTCGATCCCGCTGACCATCGTCGGCGCCGGCATCCTCTGGTTCGGCTGGTTCGGCTTCAACGGCGGCGACGGCCTCCAGGCCAACGGCCTGGCCGCGCAGGCCGTCCTCAACACGCACCTCGCCGCCGCCGCGGCGATGCTCGTCTGGCTGGCGCTGGAACGCGTCACCGACGGACACAGCACCGTCGTGGGCGCGGTCTCCGGCGCGGTCGCGGGCCTGGCCACTGTCACCCCGACCGCCGGGTACGTCAACGCGGCCTCGGCCGTCGCGATCGGCGCGCTGGCCGGCCTGGTCTGCCACTTCGCGCTGAAACTGAAGTACCTGCTGCGCCTCGACGACGCGCTCGACGTGCTCGCCGTGCACTTCGTCGGCGGCATGCTCGGCACGCTCCTGCTCGGCCTGTTCGGCAACCGCGGGGTCAACCCGCTCGGCGCCGACGGGCTGTTCCTCGGCGGCGGAGGCGGCCTGCTGTGGCGCCAGCTCGTCGGCGTGGTGAGCGTGGTCGCGTTCTCCTTCGTCCTGACCTGGCTGATCGCCGCCGGGGTCCAGGCGCTCATCGGCCTGCGCGTGCCGCCGGCCGACCAGGAGCGCCTGGACCAGGCGCAACAGGGCGCCGACGCGTACCACCTGGGCGGCGTGACCAGCCTGACGGCGCCGGGCGCGCCCCGGCGCCGTACCGCCGCGGCGCCGTCCGGCGAACCGTCCGTGCCGCCCGGCCAGCGGGTACGGGTGGTCACCGCGCTGCTGGAGCCGGACCCGGCGGCCAACAGCGCCGACCTGCGCGACGCGCTGCTGCGCGCGGGCGCGATCTCGGTCATCGTCAGCGACGCCGCAGTGGCGACGACGACACCGCAGGCGAGCCTGCTGCCGCGTGGTTACTGGCAGGACCAGCCACTGGCAGCCCGGTTGCGCGTCACGGTGCTGGTCGGCGCGGACGGGGTGGGGGCGGTGCTGGACGAGCTGGACCGGATGGGCGCGCGCCGGGCCGACACGTTCGTGCAGGAGGCGGAACGCGTCCAGTCCTGACGGACGGCTGCGAAAACCGCTGTCCGGTCGCCGGGCGCACTGGTAGAAAGCCGAAGTGCGCAAGACGTTGACGTTCTCCGATCATCTGCGGCTCATCGACGAACGGTCGACCGCTTTCCGCGCCGCTGTCGCCGCGGCGCCCAGCCTCGACATGAAGGTGCCGACCCATCCGGAGCGGACGCTGTTCGATCTCGTCCGACACGTGGGCACAGGCCGCCGCAAGACAGCCGCGATCGTCGCCGCGGGACCTGCGGACGGGCCGCCGGAGAAGTCGGCCTGGGAGGACGGCGAGGGTGCGCCCCGGGAACGCGAGGCTCTGCTGGCCTGGTGGACCGAGTCCGTCGAGCAGCTGACGAGCACGCTGCGTGAGGCCGGCCCGGATCGCGGTTGTTGGACGTGGTGGGACGACTCGCCGTCACCGCAGACCGCTGGTGCCTGGGCGCGGCGACAGGTTCCCGAGATCGCGGTGCACACCTACGACGCCCAGCTCACGCTGGGCAGCCCGCAGCCGCTGCCGGAGGAGGTCGCCCTCGACGGTTTCGACGACTGTCAGTTCACCCTCTGCGCGACGACTGTCGCCTGGCCGCACCAGCCTGCCGTCGTCGACTACCACGCCGCCGAGGGCCGCTCCTGGCGCCTCCGGCTGTCCGCCGACGGGGCGCAGGTCGCCCACCTCACGCCCGCTGCCGGCGAGGCCCCGGACACGGCCGACGTCTCCGCCCGCGGCACAGCCAGTGACCTGGTCCTGTTCTTCTACGGCCGCATACCGCTGGATTCCCTCACGTTCGAAGGCGACCGTCGCATCCTCGACCAGCTCGCGGCCTGGGACCCGTCCGTGTGACCGCGTCCACCGCTGATGTCAGCACGCAACCCTCGGTGGCCACGCCGCAGGACAGCAGATCGGTCCGGCCCTCCCGGGCAGTCAGATCCGCGCCCTCGCTCGTGACGTGCGGCCGGGCGGTGACCCGGACGACACGGGTCGTGCCGCATACTGGCCCGGTGTTCACTCTCGCCCAGGCGCGACACCTGGTGGCCACGCTGCGGCCGCGCGTCGACGAGCTGATCCGGCTGCGGGCCGACCTGGCCGAGCTGCGGGTCGATCTGGCCGATCACGGCGTCAGCGCGCTCGGCGGGCTCGCCGAGGTGAAGGCGTTGGAGGCGCGCCTGCATCTCGTGGTGGACGAGTTCCACCAGCACGACATCGCGGTCAAGGGGATCGCCCCGGTGCTGCTCGACTTCCCCGGTGAGCGCGACGGCCGGGCGGTGCTCTGGTGCTGGCTGGAGGGGGACACCGACATCCGGTGGTACCACCGGGTCGAGTGCGGGTTCGCCGGCCGCCGTCCGGTCTGAGCCGGCCCGTGGGTGACGCGCGCCGGGCGGTGCCGTCCGACGCCGACGAGCTGGTGCGGCTGCGCGGGCTGATGCTCGCCGGCATGAGCGGGTCTGCCTGACCGCCCTGCTGGCCTGGTTCCGGGACCGGGGTGTGCGCCGGGTCGACCTGCGGGCCTCGGCGGCCGGTCGCCCGCTCTACCGTGCCCTGGGCTTCCGGGAGACCGCCGACCCGGCGATGCGCCTGACGTTCCCGGCGGAACAATCCTTCATCCCGGTCCGCGAAACCGGCAACGATTTGTAGGCGTAAGTCGCTATGCGCGCCGGGCTGAAAATCGGTGATCTTCCATGCGCTGTGATCTTATTGATATCTATCTCTCACCACCACTTCACGCCCCCAGGAGTGCGACGTGCGGAGATCCCGTCTTGCCACCCTCGCCCTGACCCTGGCCGCCTCGGTCGGGGTCACTCTGTCTCTGGCCGCCCCCGCCCAGGCGGCCCCGTCCGACCGCTACGTCGCGCTCGGCGACTCGTACGCCTCCGGCGTCGGCGCCGACAGCTACACCTCCGAGAGCGGTAACTGTCTACGCAGCACGAACGCCTACCCGGCGCTCTACAACACCAACATCAAGCCCGCGTCGTACCGGTCGGTCGCCTGTTCCGGCGCGACCACCACGGACGTCATCAACAGTCAGCTCTCCGCGCTCTCCTCCACCACGACGCTGGTCAGCGTCACGGTGGGCGGCAACGACGTCGGCTTCGCCAACATCATGAGCACCTGCGTGCTCCAGGGGGAGACCCAGTGCGTGGCGGCCGTGCAGTCCGCCATGAACGTGGCCCGCACCTCGATGCCGGGCCGGCTCGCCAACGTCTACAACGGCATCAAGAGCCGGGCGCCCTCGGCCCGCGTCGTGGTGGTCGGCTACCCGGTCTTCTACCAGCTCGGCACCACCTGCGTCGGCCTCAGCGCGACGTCCCGGGCGAAGATCAACGAGGGCATCAACCTGCTCGACGACATCACCCGCACGGCCGCCGTCTCGGCCGGCTTCACCTTCGCCGACGTGCGCTCCATCTTCGTCGGCCACCAGCTGTGCAGCTACGGGACCAAGTGGCTGCACGCGCTCAACGTGCTGAGCCTGAGCAAGTCGTACCACCCGACGGCGGCCGGGCAGTCCGGCGGCTACTACCCGGTCTTCCGGGCCGCCGCCGGCTGACCCCGGTCCGCCCGGCTGTGCTTTGTCCTCAGTGAGGCCGGAGCACAGCCGGGCGCCGGACTGTCAGCGAAGGAACTGCGTGATCAACTGGCTCAGACCCCAGGTGCCCCCGGCGATGCCGCCGATGGCACTGAGGCGGTTGACCAGCCGGTCCACCTTGGCGATGATCCGCTTACGGTCCGGCTGGTCCTGCCGGATCAGGTCCGCGATGTCGTCGACCTCCTCCAGTGCCAGCTCCGGTTCGTTCAGCTGGGACCGGTTCTCCTCGATCAACCGCCGGGTTCTCCGCAACTCCTTCAGGATCGTCGGCAGCGAGGCATCATCGGTCTGGTTGATCTGATTCGCGGTGGCGTTCTCCCCGGCCGCCACCGGCCCGGTGGACGATCCATGGATGATCACGCCGCGGTTACCGTCCTCCTGCGTCATTGCTCTTCGCCTTTCGCTTGCCGCCGCCGTTGTCCAGCAGCGCTGTGGCTCCAGGCCCGGCGGCTGCGGGCCCGTGGTTGTCGCCGCGGATGAAGACGCCGTGGTTGTTGAAGACGTTCATCCGGGCCTCGTACTCGGAGGTGTCGATGCCCTGGTCGGCCAGGTAGCCGAGCACTGCCTCGCTGACCCTCCGCTCCATCAGCTTGCTGTACTTCTCCGCGTCCAGCCGTTGCAGATAGGTCACCGGCCGGCTGGCGGAGGCGAGCTGCCGGACCTCGGCCCGGGCGCCGAAGTCGTACCGGGGAAGCTGTTCGGTCTCCCGGTCCGCCCGGGTCATCCGGCGGTTGGCGCCGATGGCGCGGACGACGGTGCGCACCAGCCGCACCGGGGCGGTCAGGATGGCGGCGCCGAACAGTCGCAGGGCCTCGCGGAACGGCTCCCACCAGGTGCCGTCGCTCGCGACGTGCTGATCCAGGTCGAGGAACTTCTCCCGGATCGGCCCGAGGACCGTCGAGACGCTCTCCACGTAGAGCATGCCGCCCTCGACCGCAATGTGTGTGAAGGTCGAGACCACGACGTTCTGGTACTCGGCCGGCATGATGACGTCTCCGGCGTTCCCGGTCGCCTCACGGATGTCGGCGCCGACGCTCGCCCGCAGGAAGTGGCGAACGCTCGGCTGCGGCGCACGGATGATCGCCTCGACTGCCTGTGGCGAGGCATGCGAGAAGGGCTGCCGGCCTCCCGCGTCGATGAGGGGATAGTTCCGCCACTGCGCGCCCGAGGCCACAACCTGGTCCCGCAGCACGAGGCCGGTCATGCGTTCGTGCGCCGGCAACTCCACCGAGCCGAGCGCCGCCAGGCGTCGTTTGACGTGCCGGTTCAGCGCCACCGGGTCCACGGCGACAGGGCCGGTGACGGTCGGCCGGTGCCCGTCGGGCCCTCGGTCCCGCTTCAGCTCCATCGCCACCGACCAGGCGCGGACCACATGGCCACTGCCGAGGAACGGGTCGTAGCCTGAGTGGAGGACGACGTTGCCGTGCTGTGCGATCGCGACGGTCTTCATCCGGCGGAGGATCGCCGGGTTGGTCACCTCGGGCGGTTCGTGACGTGCGCCGGGTGCCAGGTCGCGAGTGAAGATCCGCAGGACGGTCGCGCGGGCGAGGGCGACGACGGCCAGGACGCTCAGGCCGAGCCCGATCAGCCACCAGAGCACGGGCCAGTACGACGTGGTGAGCTCCGACGGCGCCGACGTGTCCGGCGGAGTGCCGCTGGACAGGCCGAGCAGGACCAGCAGCGGTGGGCCGATCGTCCATACCAGCGCCGCTAGTTGTAATGCCCAGCAGCGTTGTTGACGCGGCTGATGGGTGGTTTGCCGCCGAGTGAGGTGTGGTTGCGGTGGTGGTTGTAGGTGTGCAACCAGGCGGGTAGAGCGTCAGCGCGTTGCTGGTTGCTGGT
>NZ_JAMHIU010000048.1:0-16031 GCF_023896895.1 Micromonospora sp. CPM1 | reverse complement strand
GTTCCGCACCGTGTTCCGCGAGACCCCCAGCCGACGGCAGATGGCCTTGATCGCCATCCGCTCCGCTCGGTGCAACCGACGGATCTCCGCCCAGTCCTCCACGCTCAGCACCTCCCGATGCTTCCGGAAGGGGTCAAAAAATTCAGCCGGAACCACGGGGTCAGTTTTCAGGCGGAGCCGACACGCCTCCGATGCCGAGCGATACATCGCTGTGACGGGCACGGAAGTAGAACCGCTCGCCACTCGGCAAGTGACCTTCCATCTGCACCGGAGCTGCCTCACACGTCATCTGCGCCTCCCAGCCTTCGCTTTGCAAGGTGGTGGCGAGGCGGAGCCAGGAGGCCATGTGCTGCTGCATCCACCCCTGTGGCGCAGTCTCCTGGTCCATGCGGTCATGGTTCCACATCACGTGGGGACCTTGGCCGCACGAGACACCTCTGGTGGACGACGACGTGCTGCTGGAGCCGTAGGGTGCCGGACATGCCTGAGGAAGAGGAAGTCGTTCTTCGTCTCGACCGACCGTCAGCTACGGCGCTTGCCGACCTGATCTACAACGTCGGGGAGCACCAGGCCGCCGGCATGGCCATCGCTGAGCTGTCGACGGACGACAGCGAGCGGCTCGGACGGGTGCTCCGTGACCTCTGGCGAGCCTTGGGCGTCCCGCTTCCGTACGGTGGTGTCAGCGGCAGAGAACCTCGTCGCCGGGCCTGATCCCTCGCGCTGGGAGTCGCTGACAGCACGGGCGGGCGAAAGAAGGGCTCAGTCGACGACCAAGTGCTGGTGGCATCGGTCGCCGGCGGTGTCCGGCAGCAGGACGCAGCCGCACACCTGGCACGTCCCCAGCGGCCGTACCACGATCCCGTGCGCTGTCCGGCGTGGTTGGAGTGGGCAGCCGGCGGGCCGGCTGCCGCCTGTCCAGCACCGTCGGACGTTCACACGTCGCCTAGCAGTTCAGGATGGCGCGCTCGACGTCCGCGCCGGCCTGGACGACCACGGTGTCGGCGCGGAGTTCCTCGGGAAGGTGGTCCCGCTGCCCTTCGTGCGCGAGCAGGGTGGGGGAGCCAGGTGGAAGTACCACGGCATCGGAGAGTCCGATGAACTCGACGAGCATGTCGAGAACCGCGCCGGCGGAGAATCGGCTGATCGTGAAACTGTCGAGAGTGTCGCCGGTGAGGGCGGCGTAGACATCTGCCGTGCCGCCGTCCTCGGCGCTGATGTGCCAATGGCTGGGCTGCGGTGCTCGGCGGTCGACACGGGGCGCAAAGACAGCCAGGAAGGCGTCAGCCGCCATCGGGGCGGCGTCGCCCTGCACGAAACGCTGAACGAACATGTCATAGCCCACCCCGGCAAGCTAGCGCCTCGGCCAGAACGATCATGTCCAGTATCAGCCGGGAGACGACATCTACTCGTCACTGCGGCAGGGGCGTCCGTCGGCGTCAGGCGTCTCGACGCGGATGAAGTAGCCGATCGGCACTCTCTGCTCGCGCTGCATCCCGAGGACGTTGAATCGCACTTCGTGCGTTGCGAAAGAGAACCCCGCACACGGAGGCTGATAGTTCAGAAGGAGATCTTCGGAGAAGCGCAGGGTCACCCACACGAATATCTGATCGCCCGCCGGAAGGTCGATCGGCTCGAAGGGAGTGGCCTTTCCCCTCTCGAAGCCCTCACGGTCGACATCCATGTTCACATGAACCTGATCAACGACGTAGCCGGGGCCGCCGTCTTTGGTCACTTCCTTGAGGCGGATGGTCAGCGGTCCGCGGTTGGCGATGCTGAACCCGTAATCGATGCTTCGACCGGGCTGCGCGAGGTACCGGTACTCCGTGTAGGGACCAGCAGTGGCGCTCGACAACGCCTGCGGGTTCGCTCCGAAGTTTCCTTGGTGCAGCTCGTATCTCAGCGTGATCGTGAGGTAGGTGGACAGCAGCACGAGCACCACAACCAGGGCCGCGAGAATTGTCTTGCCTCGACGCCTGGCGCGGCGGGCAGCGTTCGGCACCACGACGGAATCGTAGAGCGACGACGGTGGCACCCGCCGACCCGGAAAGGACCCGGATCGCGCCGCGCTCAGCCGGGCAGATCCGCCACACCCGACTGACTTGCCTGGGCGGAGGAGTGCCTGACATCCAACGTCGATATCAGATCCTCGGCCAGCGGGCGTCTACTCCAGCGGACCGCTCGGTCCTACCCTGGCGTGGGGATGGTCTTGACGATCGCCGTTGCCAGGGACGTGGCCTTCTCCTGAGCGATTGCGGTGACGTCGGTGGCGGTGCTCAGTTTGGGCGGCCAGAAGGTGAGCGCCTCGACACTGATGAGCAGCGAGCCGTGCGCGAAGATCAGCCGCGCGTTGCCCGGCAGGAACGGCATTCCTTCAGCGCTTTCCGGGTTCACCCGGCTCACCGTCGCCGTGGTCAGCCGCGCGCTCGTCGATCCGATGGTCATCGTGCGTGCGCCCCACCGGGCGGTGGCCATCCCGATGTTGAGTCGGAAATCCTTACTGGGGCAACGTGCGGTGCGCGCCGTACGCGCAGCCGCAGCGGCCGCCGAGGCATCGCGCAGACCGATCACTGTGACGTTCAGAAGGGTTCTCGGGGGCTGGACGTCGGCGAAGATCCCTACAGGATTGACCTCCAGGCCCGCGCCCCACACCTGATCGAATTCCAACCCGCCCCCGTTCGACCGGCCGGGGTCGGCAATGAGCAGGTCGCAGGGTTCATAGGGTTCGCCGACCTCGATCGTGCGCTCCCGGATGTCGTCGCCGACATCGGCCCGCTCGACCAGCTGGCGAATCGTCGCCATCAGCGCCTCCTGCTCGGTGGGCGATGCCGACGGTGCGGGATCCACTGAGGGTGCCGGAGGCGGTGGCGGGTCGGCTCGTGTGACGCAGCCGGCAAGGCCCAGCACCACCAGTACGCCGGCGACAAATGATCCGCCGCGAACCCGATCAACGATCCTCACGAAATCCCCGCTTCCGCTCGGGGTGCAGCATATGGCTCATCACGTCTGGCGTTTGCCCGTGCGCGGTCGCTGCGGTAGACGAGACATGCGGGAGCCGCTCAGGCTGGATGGTCGCGCAGGAACGACTGGGCCGCCACCTTAGCGGCCGCAGTCGCCTCCTCCGTCTGGTCGAAGGCCGCGCCCCATCCGACGTAGACCTCCAGGAAGCGATCGGCCACGGGTCGCAGCTCCGGCAACTGGGAATAGGCCGCGTGCCAGTAGATCTCGTACGCCAGGTCCTCGGCGTCACCGTCTCCCGCAACGATGTCCGCCGCTGCCTGACGCATGAGGTGCAGCCGGGCGCCGCGCTCGTCCGGCACCGGCGAGCCGAGTTCGTCCATCGCCTGCCGGAACAGATCGACTGCCTCCCGCGACTGACCCTTCGACAGGCCGGCAAGCTCACGCAGGCCCGGCGAGTCGACGCCTCGGGTCAGAGCGTGAGCAGCCGCCATCGGCAGGTCGTCGCCGACCGGTTCGTCCATCGCCAACCGGACGGCGAGGTCGCGCAGGTGCTCCACGCCCGAGAGGCTAGGCGATGTACGGGGGCAGCGTCGGCCGTCGCGGTGCGGTGTGGTGACGGGTCAACGGATGCCCGCGGCGTGGAGGCGCCCGGTGGCGTCCGGGTCGATGCTGGTCCGCACGAGCGAGCCGGGCGCATCCGCGGAACCGGTACTGAACGCGGTCACCACCAGCACGACGGACAGGACCGGCATGAACAGCGTCCGGACCAGCATGGCCCAGCATGCCTTGACGCCGATCCGGCTGCCGTCCTTGACCCGCACGAGCTGCGTGCCGGTGAGGACGGCACCGAGCGCCCGGCCGTTGCCGTAGCGGAGGCCGTAGAGCACCGGCACCAGTACGAACAACGCGAGCACCGCCCCGGCGAGGGCACCGCCGGAGAGGGTCACCGCGCGGTCCACCACGGACAGGGCGACGACACCTACCGCGACAGCGAACAGGCACACCACGAAGTCGATGAGCCAGGACATGACCTGCGCCAGCGTGCCCGCCTTGACGTACAGCGTGCCGTTGCCGAACATCGCGATCCGCTTGGCCTTCCGGGCACCGAGCACGTGCTCCGCCTGCGCCTGGGCGGCTTCCAGTCGGGTCAACGGCCGGCCCGTGGCGCGGACTGTCACAGCGTTCTCCCGTTGTTGTAGCGGGCGCGACGTGCGCTTCGCCTGGATACGGACACCGTCCGGTGCCGCATTCCGCTGCAGAGTAGTCGACGACGCGATGGCTGCTCATGTCCGACGTCGAGGCCACTGGCGCCATACATCCCTGCGTCGCGGGCGTGTCGTGCCGGTCCAGCGTCGCCTTGGAGGCGCGGTTCCTGGTGGCGCGGCGCCCGATATGACCACGAGGCATATTTACGACTGGAGTCATATCGCTCGGAGGTATGAGCCTTCCGGCAGGGCATGACCGTGTGTGATCGAACGGCCTGGCTGGGCCGGAACGGCGAGGAGACGCCGCCGAGCGCCCAGCGGCCGGTCACCGCCAAAACCGTTGGGCCGCCCGGCTTGCCTCGGGCACGATCGGCTAGTGGACACCTACCTGGAAACCGAGCGCCTGGTCCTGCGCCGGTTCACAGCCGATGACGCGGACCTGCTGATCGAGCTGGACAGCGACCCAGCGGTGATGCGTTACCTGAGCGGCGGCGATCCGACCCCGCCGGAGGTCATCCGCGAGCGCTACCTCCCGAACATCCTCGCGGGCTACGAGAAGTGGAACGGCGACCTCGGACTGTTCGCCGCGCACGAGAAGCACGGCGGCGCGTTCGTCGGCTGGTTCATCCTGCGCCCCGCGCCGGAGGGCGCGCTGGACGAAGTCGAACTCGGCTACCGTCTGCGGCAGGTGGCCTGGGGCAACGGTTATGCCACCGAGGGTTCGCGGGCCCTGCTGGGCAAGGCGTTCACGGAGCTGAGTGTCCGTGTGGTCTGGGCTACGACGATGTCCGTCAACCACGGTTCGCGCAACATCATGGCGAAGCTCGGAATGTCGCTCGTGGACACCTACCCCACCCCCTCGGACGTGGGGGTGATCGAGGGCGCCGAACACGGCGGCGTGCGGTACGAGATCACCAAGGCGCAGTGGGAACGGCAGGCGATCGGCGCGGGGCCGCGGCGGCGACGATGGCGACCGGCAGTGGCATGAACGCGATCGGGACGAGGAGGTCGAGGCTTGCGACCCGCCCGAGCATGTCCGGCGGTACCCGTTGCTGGAGCAGCGGACCGGAGATCGCCGGAGTTACCGGCGCAGGCGGGCGTGGGCGTCGGCGTCGAGCAGGTCGTTGACCGCCAGCGCCGAGTTGATCAGGGCGAGGTGGCTGAACGCCTGCGGGTAGTTGCCGATCTGCTCACCGGTCGAGGCGATCTCCTCGGCGTAGAGGCCGAGGTGGTTGCTGAAGGTGAACATCTTCTCCAGCGTGAGCCGGGCGTCGTCCCGCCGGCCGGAGCGGGCCAGTGCCTCGACGTACCAGAAGGTGCACATGTTGAACGTGCCCTCGTGGCCGGGCAGCCCGTCGGGGGAGTGCAGCGGGTCGTACCGGTGGACCAGGCTGTCCGAGACCAGATCCCGCTCGATCGACTCCAGCGTGGACAGCCACAGCGGGTCGCTGGGCGTGACGAAGCCGACCGCCGGCATGTAGAGCAGCGCGGCGTCGAGCACGTTCTCGTCGTACGCCTGCACGAAGCTGCCGCGTTCCCGGTGGAAACCGCGGGCCATGACCTGGTTGTAGATCCGGTTGCGCTGTTCGGTCCAGCAGCTCATGTCCCCGGGCCGGCCGGTGCGGGCGGCCAGGCGGATGGCCCGGTCCAGCGCCACCCAGGACATCACCCGGCCGAACGTGTAGTTGCGGGGGTGGTGGCGGCTCTCCCAGATGCCGGCGTCACGTTGGTCCCAGTTGTGGCAGAGCCAGTCGATCAGGCGCACGGTGCTCTTCCACACCTGGTGCGACACGCGGATGCCCTGCTCGTCGGCGAGGTGCATGGCGTACAGCGCCTCGCCGTGGATGTCGAGCTGGATCTGGTCGGCCGCGCCGTTGCCGATCCGGACCGGCCGGGAGCCCCGGTACCCCTCCAGGTGGTCCAGGACCTCCTCGTGCAGGTCGGAGGAGCCGTCGACCCGGTACATGATCTTCAGCGGGTCCTGGTGGTCGCCGGCCTCGCGGATGCGCTCGTCGAGCCAGTCCATGTACCGGCTGACCTCCTCGGTGAACCCGAGGCCGAGCAGCGCGTGCACGGAGAACGAGGTGTCGCGTACCCAGGTGTAGCGGTAGTCCCAGTTGCGGGAGCCGCCGACCAGCTCGGGCAGCGCGGCGGTCGGCGCGGCGATCATCGCGCCGGTCGGCGCGTACGTCATGAGTTTGAGCGTGATGGCGGAGCGCTCGACCATCTCCCGCCAGCGGCCGGTGTAGCGGGAGCGTTCGACCCAGCGCCGCCAGTAGTCCCGGGTCCACTCGAACATGCCCTGGACCTCTTCCGGCGGGATGATCCGGGGTTCCTCACTGCCGGTCTCCAGGATCACCCCGCCGGTGTCGCCCTCGTTGAGGGTGCCGTACGCGATGAGGTCGCCGCCCTCCATGCGGATCTCGCCGGTCTGGGCCCAGAGTTGCCGCACCGGGTCGATCGGGTTGAAGGTGAGCGTCTCGGACGGGCTGCGGAACAGGTAGCCGTTGCGGTGCCGCTCCAGCTCGTGGCTCTGGCGTGCGTAGTCGAACCGGGGCCGGCACTCGACCCGGAATCGCATGCTGCCGCGCACCATGTTGACCATGCGCACGATGCGGTGCGAGTCGGTGACCCGCTCACCGGTGACCGGCATGAAGTCGATCACCTCGGCGACGCCGTCCGCGCTGATGAACCGGGTGATCAGGATCGGCGTGCCGGGCAGGTAGAGCTGCTTGGTGACGTACCGGACCTCGTGCGGGGCGATCTGGAAGAAGCCGCCCTTGTCCTTGTCCAGCAGCGCGCAGAAGATGCTCGGCGAGTCGAAGCGCGGCGCGCAGAACCAGTCGATCGTCCCGTCACAGGTCACCAGCGCGGCGGTCTGGAGGTCGCCGATGAGACCGTGATCCTCGATCGCCGGATAGCCCTCCACGTCGCCCCCCAGGTTCCGACTGCCCTCTCCGACTCAACCTAGGGGAAGAATTGTCAGGTTAGGGAGGATTCGTGGTCACCCACCCTCCCGCGCGTCACGCCGGGCCTCGACCGCCCGGCGGGTCTCCTCCTGCACCAGGTCCGCGTTGATCATCGCCGCGGTCCAGGCACCCGCCGCCGCGGCGGCCCCGACCTGCGCCGACAGGTCGGTCACGTTGCCGGCGACCCACACCCCGGGCACATCGGTACGCCCCGCCTCGCCGGCCGGCAGGTACTCGCCCATCCCGCTGGGGTGCGGCTGCGGGTGCAGCCCCAGTCCGGCAAGAAACCCGGTCCGCGCCACCATCCGGGGCGCGACGGTGAGCACCTCGCGGTCGACTGTGCGGCCGTCGCGCAGGCGTACCCCGGTCAGCCGGTCCCCGTCCGTCTCGACGGCCGCGACCTCACCCTCGACCACCGGCACGCCGCGCGCGGCGAGCTGCTCGGCCTGCTCGTCGGTGAGCGGCGGCGCGGTGTGCCGCAGGTAGACCACGTCGTCGCTCCACTGCCGGAACAGCAGCGTCTGGTGCACCGACATGGGGCCGGTGCCGAGCACCCCGATCGGCCGCTCGCGCACCTCCCAGCCGTGGCAGTACGGGCAGTGCACCACGTCCCGCCCCCAGCGCTCGCGCAGGCCGGGCATCTCGGGCAGCTCGTCGACCAGGCCGGTGGCGACCAGCACGTGCCCGGCGCGGATCCGGCGGCCGTCGGCGAGTGCCACCTCGAACCCGGCGTCGTCGCGGGCCACCTTCTCGACCCGGCCCTCGGTCAGGTGCCCGCCGTAGCGGCCGACCTCGTCCCGGCCGCGCGCCAGCAGCTCGGCCGGCGGCACGCCGTCGTGCCCCAGCAGGGCGTGCACCCCGTCGGCGGGCGCGTTGCGCGGCTCGCCGCCGTCCACCACCAGCACCGACCGGCGTGCCCGGGCCAGCATGAGCGCGCCGCTGAGCCCGGCCGCGCCGCCGCCGATCACCAGTACCTCGTAGTTCTCGGTCATCGTGACCACCTCCGCGACCAGATTGCGGCGAGGCCCGACAGAACTGCAAACTCTGTTGCTGATGTGGCAAACTGGTGGGCATGGACGACGACCTCGACCAGGCCCTCGACGCGGTCGGCCCCCGGCTGCGCGCGCTGCGCCGCGAGCGGGAGACCACCCTCACCGACCTCTCCGCCGCCACCGGCATCTCGGTGAGCACGCTGTCCCGGCTGGAGTCCGGCGGCCGCAAGCCGACGCTGGAACTGCTGCTCCCGCTGGCCCGCGCGCACGGCGTCACGCTCGACGAGCTGGTCGGCGCCCCGCCCACCGGCGATCCGCGCGTCCACCTGCGGCCGGTCGCCGCGTTCGGGATGACCATGCTGCCGCTGACCCGCCGCGCCGGCGGCATCCAGGCGTACAAGCTGATCATCCCGGCCGGCGGGCGGTCCGAGCCCGAGCCGAAGACCCACGAGGGGTACGAGTGGGTCTACGTGCTCAACGGGCGGCTGCGGCTCGTGCTCGGCGAGCACGACCTGGTGCTCGAACCCGGTGAGGCGGCCGAGTTCGACACCCGCGTCCCGCACTGGTTCGGCCGCGCCGACAGCGAGGGGGTGGAGTTCCTCAGCCTCTTCGGCAGCCAGGGCGAACGCGCCCACCTGCGCGCCCGCCCCCGCGCGTCCCGCTGAGGGGCGTCCGCGAACGGGCCCGCCACGGCGCCGGGGGCGCGACGATCGGCGGGTGACCTATGCGGACGTCGGCGGGCTGCGGATCTGGTACGAGGAGCACGGCACCGGCAGGCCGCTGGTCCTGCTGCACGGCGGATACGGGTCGACGGAGACGTTCGCGCCGGTCCGGCAGGCGCTCGCCGCGCGCCGCCGGCTGATCGCCGTCGACCTGCGGGGCCACGGCCGCACCGGCGGTCTGGACCGGCCGCTGCGGTACGAGTCGATGGCCGACGACGTGGCCGGGCTGCTGCGCCTGCTCGGCCTGCCTCGGGCCGACGTGCTCGGCTACTCGCTCGGCGGCGGGGTGGCCCTGCGTACCGCGATCCAGCACCCCGCCCTGGTCCGCCGCCTCGTGCTCGTCTCCACGCCGTTCCGGCGGCGCGGTTGGTACCCGGAGACGCTGGCCGCGATGTCCGCCCACGACGAGCGCGCCGCCGAGCGCATGCGCGGCACCCCGCCGTACGAGCGGTACGCGCGGGTCGCGCCCCGCCCGCAGGACTGGCCCCTGCTCTGGGCCCGCAGTGGGGAACTGCTGCGGCGGGACTACGACTGGTCCGCAGAGGTGGCCGCGCTGCCGATGCCGGTGCTGCTGGTCTTCGCCGACGCGGACGAGATCCCGGTGAGCCACGCGGCGGAGTTCTTCGGCCTGCTCGGCGGCGGCCACCGGGACGCGGGCGGCGACGGCGACCGTCCCGCGTCCCGGCTCGCGGTGCTGCCCGGGCTGACCCACTACGACGTGGTGGCCTCACCGGCGCTGCCGGCGGCGGTGCTGCCGTTCCTCACCCGTCCGGCCCGCGCCCCCGGCTGACTCACCCCACGAGCGCCGGGGCGTCGGCGCGCTCCGCCGCGCGGGGGCGCAGCAGCGCGTACGCGAGCACGACGGCGACCACCAGGAGCCCTCCGCCGATCGCGAACGCCAGGTGGAAGCCGCTTGTCAGCGCCGTGGCCCGGTCGTCGCCGAGCGCGACGCGGCCGGCCGTGCGGGCGGCGGCCAGCGTGGACAGCACCGCGACGCCGAACGCCATGCCGATCTGCTGCGTGGTGTTGAACAGCCCGGAGGTGAGCCCGGCATCGTCGGGGCGGGCGGCGGACATGCCGAGCGCGGTGAGCGCCGGCAGCACCAGCCCGAACCCGCCGGCGAGCAGCATCACCGGGAGCACGTCGCGCAGGTAGCGGCCGTCCACCGGCACCCGGGCCAGCAGCGCGAACATGGCGGCGAGCAGCACGAGCCCGGCGATCAGCACGACCCGCTCGCCGAAGCGGGCGTTGAGCCGGGCCGAGACGCCGAGCGACACCGCGCCGATGACGACGGCGGCCGGGAGCAGCGCCAGCCCGGTGCGCGTGGCGTCGTAGCCGAGCACCTGCTGGAGGTAGAGCGTCACGAGCACCTGGAACGCGAACGTCGCGGCGACGGTGAGGATCTGGACCACGTTCGCCACGGCGACGCCGCGCGAGCGCAGGAGCCGCAACGGCATGAGCGGGCGGCGCGCGGTGGCCTGCCGGACCACGAAACCGGCGACGAGAGCGGCGGCGAGCGCGCCCAGGCCGAGCGTGTGCGCCGACGTCGCCCCGTGCCGCTCGATCGTGACCACCGTGTAGATGCCCAGCACGAGCCCGGCGGTGACCAGCAGCGCGCCCGCCACGTCGGCCCCGGCGGCCAGGCCCAGACCCCGGTCGGCGGGCAGCGTGCGGACCGCGAGCGTGATCGTGGCCAGGCCGATCGGCAGGTTGATCAGGAAGATCCAGTGCCAGCCCAGCGCGTCGGTGAGCAGGCCGCCGGCGACCTGGCCGATGGCCGCCCCGGCCGCGCCGGTGAAGGCGAACACGGCGAACGCCCGCGCCCGCTCGGCGGCGTCGGGGAAGAGCGTGACCAGGATGCCGAGGCTCACCGCTGTGGCCGCCGCGCTGCCGATGCCCTGGAGGAAGCGGGCCGCGACGAGCGTGGCGCTGTTCTCCGCGAGCCCGGCCAGCACCGACGCGGCGGTGAACAGCGCGGTGCCGCCGAGGAACATCGCCCGGCGCCCGATCAGGTCGCCGAGCCGGCCGGCGAGCAGGAGCAGGCTGCCGAACGCGATCAGGTACGCGTTGACCACCCAGCTCAGGCCGGCCGGGGAGAAGCGCAGGTCGCGCTGGATGGCGGGCATCGCCACGGTGACGATGCTGCCGTCGAGGATGGTCATCAGGGCGCCGGTGGCGAGCACGCCGAGGGCGAGCCGGCGGGAGCGGGGAGCGGACATGGAGTCCTCCTGTCGAGAGGTGCGACAGGAGAGACCGTAACGGATAGTCCCGTTACAGACAATCTATTTGGAGACTATTGGCGGGCGCGGCGTGCCGGCTTCGGACTCTGCACCGGCGTGGCCAGGTGGCCGCCGGCCAGGCGCCGCAGCGCGCGCAGGAAGACCTCCCGCTCGTCGTCCGGCAGGCTCGCGAGCGCCTCGGCGTGTACCCGGTCGACGATCTCCTGGCTGCGCGCGGCGACCCGGGCGCCCTCCTCGGTCACCGCGATGATCCGCGCCCGCCGGTCCGTACGCGCCGGACGCCGTTCGGCCAGCCCGGCCCGCTCCAGCGCGTCCACCGTGACGACCATCGTCGTCTTGTCCATGTCGCCCATCTCGGCGAGCTGGATCTGCGTACGCTCCTCGGGCAGCGCGTGCGCGAGCACGCAGTGCATCCGGGCGGTCAGCCCGATCTCGGCGAGCGCCGCCGCCACCCGGGTACGCAACACGTGGCTGGTGTGGTCGAGTAGGTACGACAGGTCCGGGGTGCTCATCCGCCCAGCGTACCGATGATTCCGTGGCGGACGATCCGGCTCGGACCCGGTCCGGACCCGGATACGATCTTGTGAGATGTCATCGGTGAGAGAGGTTGGGTGCGGTGAGCGACGAGCACGGCAGGCAAGTGGTGGTGGGTTACGACGGGTCTCCGGCCGCTAGCGCCGCCATCGAGGCGGGCGCGCTGCTGTTCCCCGGCGCGCACGCGTGGATCGGGCATCTGTGGACGCCTCCGTTCGCCAGCGAGGAACTCCGCAAGCGGCTCTGGACCGGCACCCGCGACATCAACGTGTTCGTCGAGGCGATCGAGCGCGAGGGCGGCCGGGAGGCCGACCGGATGACGTCCGTCGGCGTGATGCTGGGCCGCGCCGCCGGCTGGGACGCCGAGCCGCTCGTGTGCCGCAGCTACGGCGGCGAAGGGCTCCGGCTCGCCGAGCTGGCCGACGAGAAGCAGGCCGACGTGCTGCTGCTCGGCTCCCGGGGCCTCGGCGGCGCCCGCGCGGTGCTCGGCAGCGTCTCCGACATGGCCGTGCACTACAGCCCGCGTCCCGTGCTCGTCGTGCCGCACCCGCTGCTGACCGACGAGTACGACGCGCTCGCCGCCGGCCCGGTGGTGGTCGGCTGGGACGCCTCCGCCGGGTCCGAGGCCGCACTCGCCGCCGCCCGCCGCCTCTTCCCCGAGCGGGAGATCGTCCTGGTCGCCGTCGACGGCGACGAGGGGGACGCGCCGGAGACGGTCGACGGGGTGACCACGGTGCGCGTACGCGCCGGCGGCGGCGCGCCCGGCCGCGCGGTGGCCGACGCGCTCTCCGCCGTCGCCACCGAGCGCAAGGCGAGCCTGGTCGTGGTCGGCTCGCGCGGCCGGACCGCGGTCCGCAAGATCCTGCTCGGCAGCGTCGCCATGGCCACGCTGCACCGCGCCCACCGGCCGGTCATGGTGGTCCCGCAGAGCCCGGTCCGCGAAGCCGAGTAGCCCTCCGCGCCGACCGCGCGGGTGTCTCCCCGGCCGGGGAGACACCCGCGTCATCGCCGCCCGCGGCGCAGCCACCGGTACGCCGCCAGGCCGCCGAGCGCCAGCGCCACGAGGCCCGCCCCCCACCACGCCCGGCCGCCGGGGCCCGACGGCGGATCGGCCTCGCGGACCCGGCCGGCGTGCACCACCGAGTCCGCCACGTCGACGGCGAGCACCTGGTCCGGCGCGGTGAGCAGCGTGACCGGAGCGGCGGCACCGGGTGTCAGGCCCAGCACCCGGATCGACCGCACGTTGCCGTACGCGGTCCGCTGGTCCATCTCCAGCCCGTCGGCGTACCGGCTCGGCGCGCTCGGCTCGGGCCGGTACGCGACCACCCATGCGGTCCCGTCCGGCAGCCAGCCGAGCAGCCGGATCGCCGTCACGCCCGAGACGGCGGCCAGCGGGGGCGCGGGCAGCTCCCGGCCGTCGGTGTCGACCCGGCGCAGCCGCCACCGGTCGCCGGCCGACTCGTGTGCGACCAGCGCCAGCGAGCCGTCCGGCAGCCAGGCCCCTTTGCCTGCGAGCGCGGTGTCGGCCGGCAGCGGGAACGAGAAGAGCTGCCGTCCGTCCGGGCTGCTCACGAGCACCTTCGTGCCGACCTGGAAGGCCAGCCGCGACCCGTCGGCGGCGAACGCCACCGGCGAGCCGAATCCCGGCACCTGCGTGGTCTCCAGCAGCCGGACCGCCCGGCCGGTGTCCAGCCGCACCAGGCTGAGCGTGTTGACGTACGAGTTGCGCTCCGGATTCGCCGGCGTCGTGTCCACGACCGCCAGCGCCGACCCGTCCGGCGCCCAGCCGGCCGGACCCGTCCACACACTGCCCGGCCGAGGGCTGGGCAACCGCCGCACCGTGCCGCCCGCCAGGTCGATCACGTCCACGCCGGGGCTGGTGGGCGACCCGTCGGGCACCGCGAGGAACCGCCCGTCCGGGGACAGCAGCACTCCCTCCCCGGCCGGCGCCTCGAAGCCCACCGTCCACGTCCGGTACCGGTCCGCGTCCGCCCCGACGATGCCGACAGTGCCGTTCTCGTCGAACAGGCCGGTCAGCCTTCGCGCCTGCCCGCTGAACACCACCGACGCCGGGCCGAGCGCGGGCCGGTCGGTGGCCCGCAACGCGCCGAACGGCGGCAGCCCGAGCCGGTCCGGCAGCGCCGCCCCGTCCGAGCCCGCCGGTGCGGTCCGGCCGTCCCCGCGTACCGTGAGCGGCACGGCCGCCACCAGCGCCAGCACCGCCGCGACCGCCGCGGCGGCCCGCCACCGCGTGCGCCGCGCGGTCCGCACCGCCCGGTCGTGCACCGGGTACGCGGGCACCTCGGCCGCCGCCTCCCGCAACGCCTCCCGCAGCCGTACGCTCACCGCTCGCTCCTCTCCGGCGTCCGCTCCAGCAGGTCGGGGACCAGGTCCCGCAGGCGGCGTACGGCGTCGTGCCCGTGCCGCTTCACGGTGCCCACCGAGCAGCCGAGCACCTCGGCCACCTGCGCCTCGGTCAGGTCCTCGTAGTACCGCAGCACCACCACGGCCCGCTGCCGCGCGGTGAGCCGCCGCAGTGCCGCCACCACGCTCAGCCGCAGCGCCGTGTCGTCGGTGTGGTCGCCGCCGCCGCGCTCGGCCGGCGTCGCGTCCAGCCGTTCGGTCACCCGCCGACGGCGCCACCAGGAGACCTGCTGGTGGTACATGACCCGGCGCACGTACGCCTCCGGATCCCCCTCCCGGATCCGCCGCCAGTGGCGGTAGGTGCGGGCCAGCGCGCTCTGCAACAGATCCTCGGCGAGCTGGTGATCGCCGGTCAGCAGGTACGCGGTCCGCGACAACGCCGGTGACCGCTGCACCACGAACTCCCGGAACGACTCCGACATGCCCACCCCCTCACCGCAATGAACGCCGGTCGGGCCCTCGATGGTTGAGGCGGCCGTCCCCGCGCGGCGGGCGCTGGCACCCGTCGATGTGCGGGAACTATCCTCGGGCCACAAGCCAGTCGCCATCCGACGGAGTGGTCGATGCTGAAAGGTCTGGCAGTGGACCGGCACGTGCAGGGGGACAGCCGCCGGCTCAACCTCGGCGCGCTGCTGCGGCGCGTCCACCTGACCGGCCCGGTCACGCGCGTCGAGCTGGCCGAGTGGATGGGCGTCAACCGCAGCACGGTCATGGCACTCACTGCGGAACTCGCGGCGGCCGGCCTGGTCCGGGAGGTCACGGCGGGCGGCAGCGGACGCGCCGGGCGTCCCTCCCGTGTGGTGCGTCCCGCGTCCGACGCCGTCTACGTCATCGCCTTCGACATCGCCGTGGACCGGCTCGTGGCCGCCCGCGTCGGGCTCGGCGGTGTGGTGTCGGCGCGGCTGGAGGCGGAACGGCCACGGGCCGGGGCCGACCTCGACTCCGTGGTCTCGGTGCTCGCCGACTTCGGACGGGCGCTGCACCACGCCGCGCCACCCGGATCGGTGTGCGTGGGCGTGGGCGCCTCCTACTGCGGCATGATCCGGCCGGGGGACGGGATGGTCCGGTTCGGGCCGGACATGGGGTGGGTGGACCAGGCGTTCGGCGCCGAGCTGGCCCGGCGGCTGGACCTGGGCCTGCCCGTCCTGGTCGGCAACGAGGCGCACCTCGGCGCGCTGGCCGAGCATCAGCGCGGCGCCGGAGTCGGCGTGCAGAACCTGGTCTACCTGCACGGCGACGTCGGTGTGGGCGGCGGGATCATCGTGGGCGGGGAACTGCTCGACGGCGACGGCGGGTACGCCTCCGAGGTCGGGCACATGCTCGTGAACCCGTACCAGGGGAGGCCCTGCGGCTGCGGCTCGCGCGGGTGCCTGGAGGCCGAGGTCGGCGAGCGGGCGCTGCTGGACGTCGCGGGCCGACCCGCGCAGGAGAAGGGACGCGAGGCGGTACGCGCCGTGGTCGCCGCCGCCGTGCGCGGAGAACCGGCCGCGCAGGACGCGCTGCGGCACATCGGTGACTGGCTGGGCATCGGCGTGGCGAACGTGATCAACCTGTTCAACCCCGGCGTGGTGATCTTCGGAGGCACGCTCAGCGAGGTCTTCCCGGTCTGCGCCAGCCACGTCCGCAGCCGGATCGCGGCCAACGTGCTGCCCATCTCCCGCGACAAGGCCCGGCTGCGCGTGTCCGCGCTCGGCTACGACGCGACCTTGATCGGCGCCGCCGAACTGGGCTTCTCACCCCTCTTCGCCGACCCCCTGGGCGTCCCCACTCCCGGGTGAGCCGGCACCGTGCACCGCCGCGCGTCCAGCCCTCCGAATCGCGTTGATCTTGCACTTCCGGCCCTGACAAAGCGCGCCAAAGCGGCATCCCGGGGGCCGAAACTGCAAGATCGCCGGGGCGAGGCGGGGCGGGGCGGGGCGGGGCGGGGCGGGCGGTCAGGGGGTCAGGCGGTGGGTGAGCCAGGGGAGCAGGGCTTCGCCCTGTCGGC
>NZ_JAMHIU010000047.1:0-16048 GCF_023896895.1 Micromonospora sp. CPM1 | reverse complement strand
GCTGGAACGCGCGCACGGTCGGGATGCCGGGTGGGGGTGGCTGGCGGGCGCCGTCGAGGAAGAAGCCGGTGAACCCCGCGAGGACTCCGGTCAGGTCGGCCGGGTCGACGTCGGCGGTCAGCGGCCGGGCGGCCAGCAGCGCGTCGGGGTCGTGGCCGCCGTACACCTGCACGTTGACGACGGTGAGCAGCGTGTCCAGCCAGGCCGGCCCGCGGCAGGCCCACGGCCAGTCGACGACGGTGACCGACCCGTCCGGGCCGAGCAGCAGGTTGTCGGCGCGCACGTCGACGTGGCAGAGCGTGCCGCCGTCGAGCGCGGCCAGTCCCCGGTCGGCGGCGGCGCACAGTTCGGGCAGGTGGGACCGGGCCCACGGGTCGAGGCCGGCCGGCGGGTCGGCGGCGAGGCGCCGCCAGCCGCCGAAGTCGTGGGCGAGCCGTTCGGCGGCGGTGGGTGTGGTCGCGGCGGCGGGCGCCGGGGTGAGCGCGGCGGCCATCGTCTCCAGTGTGGACAGCACGGCGGCCAGCTCGCCGGCCCGCCACGGGGTGACCGGGTGCCGGCCCTCGACGTCGGCGAAGACGAGCGCGATCCAGTGCCCGTCGTCGTAGCTGCCGAGCAGCCGGGGCGCGGGCGTGTCCGGCGGCAGTGCGGCGGCGATCCGGGCCTCGGCGCGGTGCAGGTCGGGGCTGCGGTCGTTCTGCGCCGGGCTGACCGCCTTGACGAAGGCCCGGCCACCGCCGGCGGTACGAACGCGGTCGGCGGTGCCGGGGGAGAAGCCGCCCGGCTGCGACAGCGCCGCCACCACCCGGTCGCCGAGGACGCCCTCGACGCCGTCGCGTACGTGCCCGGGCAGTTCGTGCCAGTGCAGCCGAGTCTTCGTCACGGTCCCACGGTGCGTGCCGCCCGCCGCCGGGGCAACCGGGTTAACAGTTGCGCGTGTAGTGCAGGACGACCACGCCGGCGTCGAACGGGCGCGCCGAGGTGAGCGTGAGCCGTCGCGGGTCGAAGCCGCTGTCGACGAGCTTGATGCCGCTGCCGACGACCACCGGGTTGAGCTTGACCACCAGCTCGTCGATCTCGTCGAGGAGCTGACCGGCGAGCCGGCCGCCGCCGCACAGCCAGATGTCGCGCCCCGGGCGGGTCTTGAGGTCGCGGACGAGGGCCGCGGGGTCACCGTCGACGACGTGCACGTCCGGGTAGTCGGCCGGGGGCAGGGAGCGGCTGAACACGTACTGCTCCAGGTGGGCGTACGGGCTGGTGACACCGAGCTTCAGGCCCGGCTCGTAGCTGCCGCGGCCCATCAGCACCGTGTCGCTGCTCGCCGGCCTGGCCGAACGGATCTTCGACCGGATCGCGCCCGACCCGGACGTGCCGGCCGACCTCGGCCGCCGCGAGCCGTCACTCGCGCTGATGACCGACTACCTGCGCGACATCGTCGCGCGCACCACCCGCGAGCCGGGCCTCACCCGGGCGCTGTTCGAGCTGCGGCTGGAGGCCGCGCGCCGCCCGGAACTGCGGGCCGCGCTCGGCGGCGTGCTGCGCCGGGGGTACGCCGACGACGTCGCCCACCACCTCGCCGCCGGACTACCGGGCGGGGCGTACGAGGTGGCGTTGCTGCACTACGCGGTCGACGGGCTCCTGCTAGACCTGCTCACCACCTCGATCGACGCCGGGTTCGACACCGATCAGGTGGTCTCGGACCTCGTCTCCCGTCTGGTCGACGCCGCCGCCGATTGAGCCTCCCCGCCGTGCGTTAACCCGGGGCGGCCAGCGGGAACGCTGGCGCGGACGCCCCTGGGAAGGAGCAACGGATGAGGGAACGCACCGGACTGACCATCGGCGTGCTCGGCTCCTACGGCGGTCGCAACCTCGGCGACGAGGCGATCCTCACGGGTCTGCTGGACGATCTGCGCCGCCACGAGCCCAACGCCCGGATCATCGTCTTCTCCCGCAACCCGGCGCACACCGCGCTGGCCCACCCCGAGGTCGAGGCGGTGCCGTGGGAGGGCGTCAGCCGGGTCGACTCGTCCCCGGTGCTCAACCAGCTCGACCTGCTCATCCTCGGCGGCGGCGGGATCCTCTACGACAAGGAGGCCCGGCGCTACCTGCGGGTGGTCCGGGTCGCCCAGGAGCGGGGGCTGCCGCTGATCACGTACGCGGTCGGGGTCGGCCCGCTCAGCGACACGCTGGACAGCGGCATGGTGCGCGAGACGCTGGCGCAGGCCGTCGAGGTGACGGTCCGCGACCAGGAGTCGCGGATGGTGCTGGAGGAGGCCGGCCTGGTGAACCCGATCACCGTGACCGCCGACCCGGCGTTCCTGCTCGAACCGGAGGAGTTCCCCCAGCAGTGGCTGCGTGAGGAGGGCGTACCGGCCGGCTCCCGGCTGGTCGGGCTCAGCGTGCGCGAGCCGGGCCGGGCCGCCGAACGGCTCGATGTGGACGGCTACCACCGGCTGCTCGCCCAGATCGGTGACTTCCTGGTGCACCGGATCGACGCGTACGTGCTGTTCGTGCCGATGGAGCGGGACGACATCCGGCACTCCCACGGCGTGCTGTCGCACATGACCGCCGCCGACCGGGGCCGGATCCTGCACGGCGACTACCGTCCGGCGCAGATCCTCGGCCTGATGCGCCACTTTGACCTCGCGGTCGGCATGCGGCTGCACTTCCTGATCTTCGCGGCCATGATGGGCACGCCGTTCCTGCCGCTGCCGTACGCCGGAAAGGTCTTCGACCTGGCCCAGCGGCTCGGTGTGCCGGCGCTGCGCGGCGTGGAACGGGAGGTGGAGGGCCCGTTGCTGGCCGAGGTGGACCGGTTGTGGGACGAGCGGGCGGCCCGGGCCGACGCGACCGCGCGCCGGGTCGCGGAGGTGTGCGAGCAGGCGCGCGGCACCTCCCAGGTGACCCGCAGCGTGCTGGACAGCATCCGGGCCCGCACGCTGACGACGGCGGTGTGAGCCGGGCCGTCAGACCGCCGGGCCGCGCCAGGCGTAGATCCACTCCCCGCCCGGCTGGTGGTCCGACTCCAGCTCGTAGATCTGTGCCTCCGCGAGGCCCTTCGACCCGAGGTGGTGGTGGGTCAGCGGCGGGCGGCCGTTGACGTCCAGCTCGACGGTCACGGTCTCGCCGTCGGCCGCGCCGCCCACCAGAGGGATCTGCACCGTGGAAGCCATGCGCTCATCCTGCACCGGCCGGCCCGCCCGCGCAGGGGATCACGTGGGGCAGCGAATCGGTCACATCGCGTACTAGGGTCCGGGGATGGCGCACCCGACGATCGATCCGGCACTCGGTCCGGTCATCGCCCGCACGGGCGACGAACGGGCGATCCTCGACGCGTTCCTCGACTTCCACCGAGCCAACGTGCTGCGCAAGGCGCGCGGCCTGACCGACGCCGACGCGGCCCGGCGTCTGGTGCCCTCGCTGACCACCCTGGCCGGGCTGCTCAAGCACCTGGCCCTGGTCGAACGGAACTGGTTCCGCTGCCTGTTCGCCCCGGAGCCGGGCGACGTCTACCTCACCTCCCAGGCCGACGCCGACGCCAGCTTCACGCTGGGCCCCGGCGAGACGGTCGAGGCGCTCGCGGCCGCGTACGAGGCGGCCTGCGACCGGTCCCGCCGGGTCGCCGCGCGGTTCGACCTCGACCACGTGGTGCCGCACCCGCAGCTCGGTGAGGTGTCGCTGCGCTGGGTGCTGGTGCACCTGATCGAGGAGACCGCCCGGCACGCCGGGCACGCCGACATCCTCCGCGAGCTGACCGACGGCGAGACCGGCGCGATCTGAGGGGTCACTCGCGGGGCAGCAGCCCGTCCGGGTACTCCATCCCGTCGTGCGTGCAGGCGGCGGCGGCCACCCGGGCGGCGTACCGGGCCGCGTCGAGGACGCCCGCGCCACGCAGCCGGGCGGCGATCACCCCGGCCGCGAACGCGTCCCCGGCGCCGTTGGTGTCCACCACCGGCCCGGGCGGGGTGGCGGCGGGCACGTGCGCCGGCGGGGCGTCCGGCGTGTGCAACGTCGCGCCGGCCGCCCCGCCGGTGACCAGCACCGTGCGCGGCGCCAGCCGGGCCGCCTCCGCCGCGGCGCGCTCGCCGAGCCGCGTGTCGCTGACGAAGACCAGGTCCGCGATCCGGGCGAACGGGCGGTGGTGGTCGTTCTCGCCGTCCCAGTCGTGCAGGTCGGTCGAGACCGACGTGGCGGCACGCAGCACCGCCAGCGAGTCCCGGGCCCAATCCATGATCGACAGGTGGACGTGGGCCGCCTCGGCGACGAGCGCGGCGAGCTCCGCCTCGCCGAACGGCGCCGGCCCCGACCAGGGACGCGGGTCGTGCAGCGACATCCGCCGCCCGTCCGGGTCGACCAGGTTCACCGAGCGGCGGGTGCCGGCCGGCGCGTCGGCGAGCGTGGTCCGGATCGAGGTACGCGCCAGCGCCGCCCGCACCACGTCACCGGCCGGGTCGGCGCCCAGCACGTCGACGAGCGCCACCCGTAGGCCGAGCGCGTGCGCGGCCAGCGCGACCCCGGCGCCGGTGTTGCCGATCCGCATGTCGATCGGCGGCACCAGCAGCGAGTCGGCGACGGGCGGCGGCAGGGCGGGCACCTGGACGCGGACGTCCACGCCGAGCCCGCCGATCACGAGAAGGTCGACCATGGCGCCGACGATAGCGACGCCCGGCGGCCTATCCTGACTCCCCGGGCGCCGTCTTCCGGCCCCGGCGTCGGCGAGGGGGAGCAGTGCTGGTCATCCACGGGTTGTGGCTGCCCGGCGCCGGGCTCGCCCTGTGGGCCGAGGACAGCACACTCCCGGCCCGTGCGCCCCGTCGTCCCGGCCGCGTCCCGCGCGAGCGCCCGCACCCGTTCGCCGCCGGTCACGCCACGCTCGCCGCCGCGCTCGGCGTGCCGGGGGAGCCGATCTCCGTACTGCTGGACCTGCCGACCCGGGCAGGCTCGCCGCTGGACTCGCCGGAACTGGTCCGGGCCACCGTCGGGGAACCGGTCCGCGGCCCGGTCACCCGCGCCGGATGGCGGGCGCCCGCCCTGGGGTACGCCCCGGACGACGCGTACGCGCTGCTGCGCGCGCCGATGCCGGGTCCGGTCGGGGCGAGCCTGCGGCACCTGTGCGAGCTGGCCGACTTCGCCGCCGACCTGGTCGTACGCGGACGCCTGCTGCCGGTCGCGCTGGAGGCGTACCCCGGTGGTGTGCCCGGGTCGGCCGGGACCGGCGGGCGGACCTCGGCGCGGCGGGTACCGGCGGCCTCGGGCGCGGCCGGCGCAGGCGTGGCGGGTGCGGCCCCGGGCGTCGCGGGGTCCGGGCGGCGGTTGCGAGTCGTGGGCGCGGACGACGTGGCGACCGGGTGGGCGTTCTGGCGGCCGCTGCTCACCGGCACCGACGCGTCCTGGGCGCGTGACCTGGCGGCGGCGTTGCCACCGGCGGCCCGCGCCGCCAGGGAGTGGCGGGACAGCGGCGGGGCGAGCGGTCCGGCGGACGACGCGTGGACCGGGCGGGCCGGCGACATCGGGGCGGCTGAGCTGGTCGCGGAGGCGCTGGACGGGCTCGTCGACGCGGCCGCCCGGGTGGCGCTCGCCGGCACCCGGCTGCACCGGGGGATGCGCCCGGTCGGCGCGGTGCCGCGCTGGCTGGCCGCGCTCACCGGCCCGGAACGCGCCTTCCCGGCCGAGCCGGCCGCGCTGGCCACGCTGCGCGAGGAACTGGACGCGTGGCAGCGCGACGCCGCGGGCGGCGCGGTGCGGGCCACGTTCCGCCTCGTCGAGCCGGCCGTCGACCCGGTCGCCGAACTGGTCGAGGACGCCGTCTGGCGGGTCGAGTTCGGCCTGCACCCGGCCGACGAGCCGGGCCTCGTGGTGGACGCCGCGCACATCTGGCAGCGGCCCGCGCCGGCGCTCGCCGCCCGCGGCGTGGAGCCGCAGGAGACGCTCCTGGCCGAGCTGGGCCGGGCCAGCCGGCTGTGGCCCGAGGTGGACGCCGCGCTGCGGACCGCCGCACCCGAGGGCATGGAGCTGGACGCCGAGGGCGCGCACCGGTTCCTGCGCGAGGGCGCCCCGGTGCTGCACGCGGCCGGGTTCGGGGTGCTGCTGCCGTCGTGGTGGCGACGTTCCTCGTCCCGGCTGGGCGCGCGGTTGCGGGCGCGCAGTCGTACCGCGCCGGGCGCGGTGGCCACCACTGCCGGGAAGCTGGGGCTGGACGCGCTCGTCGACTACCGCTGGGAGCTGGCGCTCGGCGACCAGCCGCTGACCGCCGAGGAACTGGCGTCGCTGGCCGACCTGAAGTCGCCGCTGGTCCGGCTGCGCGGCCGGTGGGTGGAGCTGGACCCGCAGCGACTGGAGGCCGGGCTGAAGCTGCTGCGGTCCTCGGGCGAGCTGACGGTGGCGGACCTGCTGCGGATGGGACTGTCCGGTGACGACCGGGCCGGTGAGCTGCCGGTGCTCGACGTGGTCGCCGACGGCGCGCTGGGCGAACTGCTGGCCGGTGAGGCGGAGCGGCGGCTCACCCCGGCCGACCCGCCGCCGGGCTTCGCCGGGACGCTGCGGCCGTACCAGCGGCGCGGACTGGCCTGGCTGGCGTTCCTCCAGTCGCTGGGGCTCGGCGGGATCCTCGCCGACGACATGGGCCTGGGCAAGACCGTGCAACTGCTCGCGCTGCTCGCCGGTGACCCGCCGGAGGCCGGGCCGACACTGCTGGTCTGCCCGATGTCGCTCGTCGGCAACTGGCAGCGGGAGGCGGCGAAGTTCGCGCCGGGGCTGCGCGTGCACGTGCACCACGGCGCCGAACGTGCCCGGGGCGAGGGCTTCGCCGCCGCCGTTCAGGAGGCGGACCTGGTGCTCACCACGTACTCGGTGGCCGCCCGGGACGCGTTCGAGCTGGCCGGCATCGACTGGCACCGGGTGGTGGTGGACGAGGCGCAGGCGATCAAGAACGCCGCGACCCGGCAGGCCGAGGCGGTCCGGTCGCTGCCCGCGCGGCACCGCGTCGCGGTCACCGGTACGCCGGTGGAGAACCGCCTCGCCGACCTCTGGTCGATCATGCAGTTCGCGAATCCGGGGCTGCTCGGACCGGCCGCGACGTTCCGCAAGCGCTTCGCCGAACCGATCGAGCGGCACGGCGACGCCGAGGTGGCCGAGCGGCTGCGCCGGATCACCGGCCCGTTCGTGCTGCGCCGCCTCAAGACCGACCCGACGATCATCACCGACCTGCCGGAGAAGCTGGAGATGGAGGTGGTCTGCAACCTCACCGCCGAGCAGGCCGCCCTCTACCGCGCAGTGGTCGACGACATGATGGCGAAGATCGAGTCCAGCGACGGGATCGAGCGGCGCGGGCTGGTGCTGGCCACCATGACCCGGCTCAAGCAGGTCTGCAACCATCCCGCCCAGCTCCTGCACGACGGCTCCACGCTGGACGGCCGGTCCGGCAAGCTGGAACGCCTCGACGAGATCGTCGACGAGGTGCTGGCGGCGGGGGAGAAGGCGCTGCTGTTCACCCAGTACGCCGAGTTCGGCGGCATGCTGCGCGGGCACCTGTCGGCGCGTACCGGCCGGGAGGTGCTGCTGTTGCACGGCGGCGTCGGCAAGGCCGAACGGGACGCCATGGTGACCCGGTTCCAGTCGCCGCAGGGTCCGCCGCTGTTCGTCCTGTCGCTCAAGGCCGGCGGGACCGGGCTGACCCTGACCGCCGCCAACCACGTGGTGCACGTGGACCGGTGGTGGAACCCGGCCGTCGAGGACCAGGCCACCGACCGGGCGTTCCGCATCGGACAGCGCCGCCGCGTGCAGGTCCGCAAGTTCGTCTGCGCCGGCACCGTCGAGGAGAAGGTGGCCGCGATGATCGCCGACAAGCGCAGCCTGGCCCGGTCGGTGGTGGGCAGCGGGGAGCAGTGGGTCACCGAGCTGTCCACCGACACGCTGCGCGACCTGTTCACCCTGGAGTCCGGGGCGGTGGTCGAGTGAGCCCGGCCGACCGGTTCGAGGACTACGGGCCACCGCTGCGGGTCGAGGGCGGCCTGCGGGCGCGCAGCACCCGGGGCGCGATCGGGCAGTCCTGGTGGTCGCGGCGGTTCGTGGAGGTGCTGGAGTCGTTCGCGCTGGGCTCCCGGCTGACCCGTGGCCGGGCGTACGCGCGCCGGGGGCAGGTGCTCCGGCTGGACGTGTCGCCGGGGACGGTCACGGCCGAGGTGCAGGGCTCCCGGCCGCGTCCCTACCCGGTACGGATCGGGCTGGCCGCGTACCCGGAGGAGACCTGGCGGCGGATCGAGGCCGAGCTGGCCGGGCAGGCGTTCTTCAGCGCCCGGCTGCTCGCCGGTGACCTGCCGGCCGAGTTGGAGGAGCTGTTCACCGAGGCGGGCGCGCCGCTGTTCCCGGCCGCGATCGGCGAGCTGGACCAGAACTGTGGCTGCCCCGACTTCGCGGTGCCGTGTAAACATCTGGCGGCCACGTTCTACCTGCTCGCCGAGGCGTTCGACGCCGACCCGTTCCACCTGCTGCACTGGCGCGGCCGGTCCCGCGCCGAGCTGCTCGACCGGCTGCGTACGCTGCGCGGCGCCGGCGACGTGGACGGGACCGGCGGACCGGCGACGGAGCACAGTGGACGCGGCGACGCGGACGCCGGGCCGGAACCGACGAACGGTGCGCCGGTGGTCGGCGCGGCGCGCGCCCTGGCCGGGTTGCCGGCGGTCGAGCCGGACGCCGAGCTGGACCGGTTCTGGCTGGCCCCGGTGGCGCTGCCGGACCGGCCGCCCACGCTCGCCACCGGCCCGGAGCTGCTGCTGCGCCAGCTCGGACCACCCGGGGCCGCGGTCGGCGGGCCGGGCCTGGCCGAACGGCTGCGGCGGGCGTACCGGGAGTTCAGCCGCGGCGAAGCCGCGTCGCCCAGGGAGTTCGGCCGCGGCGAAGCCGCGCCCCTCAGGGAGGCCGACGACGGGGAACGGTGAGCGTCCCCGCCGCTACAGCAACCGGCGGCGGAAGCGCCACATCACCGCGGCGTTGGCGACGAGCACCACCGCGCAGATCGCCCCGGCCAGCCGCCCGACGAGCACTGTCATCGCCGGCAGCGAAGCCCACAGCACGATCGTCAACAGCATCATGTACCGGCCCCGGCGGCCCTTGATCCGGTTGTCCAACCGGGCGAAGAAGCGTGGATCACTCTCCCGCAGTTTGCGGGTGATCTGTTCGAACCTGCGCTGATCCTCTTGGCTGAGCATGGCGGTGCCTTCCCCTCACGGCTTCAGCGGTTCGGCGGCATACCCGCATCGGAGGCCGGTCACGCGCCGCCGCTGCTGCTGTTTCGCCGGACCGGACAGGCGGAACGAGGTTCTCAGCGCAGGCTTATCCGTACCTTAAGTTTCGGTGAGGCGGTGAACGCTCCCGGCGGTGTCGGCCGGGTGCGAAACCTCGCATCCGGGCGGTGCGCGCCCGGGTCGGCCCTGCTCCGGAGGCCGCCGCGCCCCCGCCGCCGCGACGGGCTCTTCCCGGCGGGCCTGAGCACCGTCTTAAGTGCGCTCACGAGCGCGATCGGCGCGCCTTGAGCGTCGGGTGCGGCATGGCTACTTTCCCGTAGCAACTCTCCGGCAACCGTCGCCGCCCCTGCGCCACACCCGACCCCCCGGGTGGCAGGCGTGCCGGCGCTCGAAGAAAACGGGATAGGTACATGGCCGACCTGAACGTGCCACCGCGTCGACCCCGGGACGACCGCGGCTGGGACGGATACCAGCACCCCCATCCGGACGGGTACCGCGATCCGCACGCCGCGCCGTACACCGGCGGTAACCCCGCGTCGGGCCCGCAGTGGGTAGGGCCGAACGGCTTCGCCCCCGCGGCACAGCCCCCCGCCGGCTACTCCCAGCCCGGCGGCGGGTACGGCCCGCCGCCCGGCGGCGGACTGCCCGACCTGGACGACGACGGCGACGAGGCCCCGAAGCGTGGCCGCCGCCGGGCGCTCGCCACCCTCGGTGGCGCCGTGGTGGTCGCCGGTGGCGCCGCCCTGGCCATGTCCCCGCAGGTGCGCGGCCTGTTCAGTGACGCGCCGGCCGGTGACGCCACCGGCACGGTCACCACCGACGGCAACGCGGCCCGGCCCAGCGGGCAGCAGCCCAGCACGGTACGGACCTACACCGAGCAGAACGAGAGCTACATGGGCTCCCGGGCCGGCGAGGCGCTCAAGCGCAACGCCCCGTCCGGTGGCCGGCTCTACGGCAGCCCGGCCGAAGCCGCCGCGGCGACCAAGGTGACGGTGAAGACGGTCCTCGCCAAGGATCCGATCCGGCACCTGTTGAGCCGGACGACCTTCGGTCCGACGACGAAGATGATGGCCGAGGTCAAGCGCGTCGGCATCGACGACTGGCTGCGTGAGCAGCTCCAGCCGGAGAAGATCGCCCCGACGAAGGCCGAGATGAAGCTGGCCGAGCTGCAGTCGCTCAAGCTCAACCCGACGCAGCTCCGCGACCAGCGCGAACAGCTCAACGAGAAGGGCGTCGACCCGGCCCGGGAGACGGTGGACGCCACCATCGCCCGGCAGATCTGGTCCGACCGGCAGCTGTTCGAGGTGATGGTCGACTTCTGGAACGACTTCCTGCACGTCGCCGCCGACTTCGACGGCGGGGAGAACTACCGCAACGCGTTCGACCGGGACGTCATCCGCAAGCACGCGCTGGGCAGCTACCCGGAGATGCTCGTCGCCGCGAACAAGCACCCGGCGCTGCTGCTCTACCTGAACCAGGTCGACTCGCGTAAGGACGCGGTCAACGAGAACCTGGCCCGGGAGAACCTGGAGCTGTACTCGGTCGGCGTCGACGGCGGCTACACCGAGAAGGACGTCCGCCAGGCCGCGCTGCTCCAGACCGGACGCGGTGTCGCCGACGGCAAGTACAAGTTCTTCGCCGAGCGGCACTACCTCGGCAAGGTGAAGATCCTCGGGTTCAGCCACGCCAACAACTCCGACGACCCGGTGGCCGCCGACAAGGTCATCGACTCGTACATCCGCTACATCGCGATGCACCCGTCGACCGCGCGGTACGTGGCACAGAACCTCGCCACCCGGTTCGTCTCCGACACCCCGCCGAAGTCCGTGGTGGACCGTCTGGCCAAGGCGTACACCACGAACAAGGGTCAGATCCGCCCGGTGCTGGCGACGCTGTTCAGCTCCTCGGAGTTCTGGGCCGCGATCGGCCAGAAGGTACGCCGCCCGATGGAGTACCTGGTCGCCACGTACCGGGCGCTGGGTGTCTCGCCGGAGGCGGCCCCCGACTACTCCGGCGACAACCGGCGTACCCCGTTCGCGCAGGGCCTGCGGCAGATCCAGGACAAGATGCGCGAGCTCGGGCAGTACCCGATGGGCAAGCCCACCCCGGACGGCTACGCCGACGTCTACCTGGCCTGGACCTCGGCCGGCACGATGATCGACGGCTGGAACGAGGCGGGTGACCTGATCGCCGGCTACCGCAAGCAGTTCACCTTCGCCAAGCCGGAGAAGCTGGTCGCGAAGCCGCCGGCCACCGCCGGGGCGTACGTGGACGCGCTGGCCCAGCGGCTGGTGCAGCAGAAGCTCAGCGCCAAGGAGAAGAAGCTGGTGCTCGCCGTGGCCGGTGTGTCCGAGAGCGCCAAGGTCGACGCCACCTTCAACGGGGCCATCGCCGCTGTCGCGCGGACGATCCTCGCGTCCCCCCAGCACCACCTCCGGTGAGGCATTCGATGGAGATGACCGTGAACCCGTACCCCCTGCACCCCGAATGCCCCGACCTGCGGCGGCTGGCCGACAACCCGGCCGAGGCGCTGCTGCGCGCGGAGGCGGACATCGTCGCGGCCGAGAACGCGGCCGAGGCCGACCGGTACCGCCGGCTGGAGGAGGTCGAGGAGGCGCAGCAGGACGGCCGGGGCGTCACCCGGCGTACCTTCGTGGCCGGCGCCGCCGCGACCGCGACCGCGCTCGCGACCGCGCAGTTCGTCACCACGTCGGCGTCGTTCGCCGCGACCAAGACCGGCACGCTGATCCACGTCTTCCTCTACGGCGGGCTGGACGGGCTGAGCCTGGTCGCACCGGCGAACGACCCGGTGCTCGCCAAGGCCCGCCCCGACCTGCTGCTCGGCGAGGACTCGCTGGCGCTGGCCCGCGGCTTCAAGCTCACCAGCGCGTTCGCGCCGCTGGAGAAGTGGCTCAAGGCCGGTCAGCTCGGCTTCGTGCCGGCCGTGTCCGACCCGCGGCTGTCCCGCAGCCACTTCCAGGCCGCCGACGCCTGCAACCTGGGCGGCCTGCCGGGTGAGACCGGCGGCCGGGGCTGGCTGGACAGCCTGGTCGACTCGCTCGGCAAGGGCACCGCGTTCCGCAGCGTCGGCATCGGCAGCACGCTGCCCCGCTCGCTCGTCGGCGTGAACGGCGCGATCTCCCTCAACAGCGTCGGCGACCTGCGGCTCAACGGCGACGACAAGTTCCGCGCGGCCACCGAGAAGGCGATCCGCGGCCTGTTCACCGGCATCAACCACCCGGTCGAGGAGGCGGTCATCGAGGGCATGGGCGCGCTCGCCACCGCCCAGAAGCTCGCCGCCAAGCCGTACGCCGCCGCCGAGGGTGTCCAGTACCAGGGCGTCGGGAACGCGTTCAAGCAGCTCGCCCAGCTCATCAAGGGCGGCGCGAACGTGCGGGTGGCCACCGTCGGCATGGGCGGCTACGACACCCACGAGAACCAGGGCACCCGCGAGGGCGGCCAGCTCTGGCGGCGGCTCAACGAGCTGGCCGGCGCCATGGCCGCGTTCTTCACCGACCTGGGCGACCGGTCGGCGGACGTGACCATCATGGTGTCCAGCGAGTTCGGCCGCCGGGTCGGCTCGAACGGCGGCGGCACCGACCACGGGCACGGCGGCGTGGTCACCGTGCTGTCCGGCCGCAAGCTGGCGAACTCGCTGCTCGGCACCTGGAACGGGCTGGACAAGCTGGACAGCGGCGACGTGCCGGAATACAACAACATGTTCAACGTCTACGGATCCGTCGCGCAGGGCCGCTTCGGCCTGACCACCGCACAGGTGGACAAGGTCTTCCCCCGGCAGAAGTTCACCCCGGTCAAGATCTACGCGTGACATACCAGGACACCCGCGCCGCCGGCCGCCGTACCGGGCATCCCGCCCCGTACGGCGGCCGTCCGGCTGCCCCCGTACCCCCGGGCCGGCCGCGCCGCGGACCCGGCGGCCGGCGTGCCCTCGTCGCGGTCTTCTGGCTGGGCCTGGTCGCCGCGGTCCTGCCGTGGTGGCTGGACACCCCGGCCGGTTCGCTCGCCGACACCGCCGACCTGCTGACCGCGGGCGGGCGGATCACCGGCCTGATCGCCGGCTACCTGCTGCTGGTGCAGGTGCTGATGATGAGCCGGCTCGGCGTGCTGGAACGCGCGCTCGGCGGCGAGCGGATCTCCCGGCTGCACCGGGACCTCGGCGCGACGCTGCTCGTGACGGTGCTCGCGCACATGTCGCTGCTGGTGGTCGGCTACTCCCGCCTGGAACGCAAGACGGTGCTCGGCGAGGTCGGCGCGCTGCTGACCGACTACGAGGACATGGTCTCCGCGTTCGTCGCCGCTGGCATCCTGGTCGCTGTCGCGTTCACCGCGGTACGCGCCGTGCGCCGCCGCCTGCCCTACGAGCTGTGGCACCTGCTGCACGCCGCCAGCTACCTCACGCTGCTGCTCGGGTACGCGCACCAGTTCAGCAACGGCGCGCAGCTCTACGAGCCCGGGCCGGTGCGTACCGGCTGGATCGCCGCGTACCTGCTGGTCGTGGCCGCGCTGGTGTGGGGCCGGGTGCTCGCGCCGCTGATGTTCAACCTGCGGCACCGGCTGCGCGTCGCCGACGTGGTGGCGGAGAGCCCGGACACCGTCTCGGTCTACCTGACCGGGCAGCGGCTCAACCAGATCGACCTGCTCGGCGGGCAGTTCTTCCGCTGGCGCTTCCTCAACCCCGGCTGCTGGTGGCAGTCGCACCCGTTCTCCGTCTCCGCCGCCGCCAACGACCGCTGGCTGCGGATCACCGTCAAGGTCGTCGGCGGGTACACCGCCGAGCTGCGCGACCTCACGCCCGGCACCCGGGTCTGGGCGCAGGGCCCGTCGGGCACGTTCACCGCCGCGCACCGCACCCGGGAACGGGCGCTGCTCATCGCCGGGGGCAGCGGCATCGCGCCGCTGCGGGCGATGCTGGAGGAACTGCCGCCCGGCGCGGCGCTGATCTACCGGGCGCGTACCCCGGCCGACGTCCTGCTGCACCAGGAGCTGGACTGGCTCGCGCAGGCCCGGCAGACGTCCGTCTGGTACGTCGTCGGCCGCCGCGACGACCCCGGCCCCCGCCAGGTGATGAACCCCGAGGGCCTGCGCCACCTCGTGCCCGACCTGACCCGCCGCGACGTCTACCTGTGCGGTCCCGGCGGTTTCGTCGACGAGGTGGTCGCCGCGCTGCGGGCGGCCGGCGTGCCCCGCCGCCAGATCCACCTGACCGCGTTCGAGCTGTAGGAGAGGCACCGCCCATGCGTCGCGCGCTGCTCGCGATCACCGGCCTGGCCGCCGGCACCACCGCACTGGTGGTGCTCAAGGGCGCGCCCGGCGCCGGGCAGGCCACGCCGGACGTACCGGCCGCGCTGGCCCCGGTCGTGCCCGGTGGTTCGGCCGCGCCCGAGCCGCCGTCGCCCACCGGCTCCGCGCCCGGCGGCGTCACCCCGTCGCCGCGCGCCTCGTCGAAGCCCACCCCGAAGCCGTCCGCCGACCGCAGCGCGGCCAGCCGCGGCGGCACCCGCACCCGCACCACACCGGCCGCGCCGCGGACCACCACCAGCGCGCCGAAGGTCACCACCCGCACGGTGACCGGGCCGTCGGTCACCTACGAGTACGGCTCGCTCCAGGTCCGGATCACGCTCAGCGGCAGCCGGATCGTCGACGCCACAGGGATCGGACTGCCGCTGGGCGGGCAGTCCGGGCAGCGCAGCGACGACGTGCAGGCCCGCTACAGCGGCACCTCCGGTGAGGTGGTGGCCCGGCAGAGCGCCAACCTGAGCACCGTGTCCGGGGCCACCTACACCAGCACCGCGTACAAGCAGTCGTTGCAGGCCGCGCTGGACAAGGCGTGACCGTCCCGGCTCATGCCGGTGCCGGTGCCGCCGCCGTCGGTCCCGGTCCGTCCGCCCGGCCCGGCCTGCGCCGGGTCGAACAGATCATGGGTACGGCGATCAGCCTCGACCTGGCCGACGACCTGCCCTCGGAGACCCTGCACGAGCTGGCCGAGGACACGTTCGGCTGGCTGCGTGAGGTGGACGCGCGGTTCAGCACGTACCGGGACGACAGCGAGGTGTGCCGGGTCGACCGGGGCGAGCTGCGACCGGCCGACGCCTCCGCCGACCTGCGGGCCGTGCTGGCCGCCTGCGCCGACCTGTGGACCGCCACCGACGGGTTCTTCGACGCGTACGCGACGGGCCGGCTCGACCCGTCCGGCTACGTGAAGGGCTGGGCGGCGCAGGCCGCCTCGGACCGGCTGGTGGCCGCGGGCGCGCCGAACCACTGCGTGAACGCGGGCGGCGACGTGCGGGTACGCGGCCACGACGCGACCGGTGAGCCGTGGCGGATCGGGGTGCGGCATCCGTGGGACGCGGCGGCGACCTGCCTGGTGCTGACCGGCACCGACATCGCGGTCGCCACCTCGGGCGTGTACGAGCGCGGCCACCACGTGCTGGACCCGCGCCGGGGCGTACCGGCGACCGGTCTGCGTTCGGTGACGGTGGTGGGCCCGGACCTGGGCGTGGCGGACGCGTACGCGACAGCGGCGGTGGCGATGGGCGAACCCGGCCTGGCGTGGCTGGACCGCCTGCCGTCCCCCTGGCAGCACGCCGTGGTCACGGAGGATGCCCACCTGCACCACTCCCGCACCCTCCCGCCTCCCTGACCCGCCCCTCGCCCCCCTCGCCCCGCTCGCCCTCCGCCCGCCCCTTGCCCCGTCGATCATGAAGTTGGCGGCACCGCCGCCCGGCGTGTCGCACCGCCAACTTCATGGTCAACAGCGGGGGGACGGGCGGGGTGGGGGAGGGCGGGGG
>NZ_JAMHIU010000046.1:0-16447 GCF_023896895.1 Micromonospora sp. CPM1 | reverse complement strand
CCCCAGCCCTGCCCGGCCCTGCCCCGCCCGCCCCAGCCCCGTTGATCATGAAGTTGACGGCACTTCCCGTCCGTTTTGTCCAGGCCAACTTCATGATCGAGCCCGTCAACCTCATGATCGTGCGGGGAGGGGCGGGGAGGGTGAGCCGTCGTGCCTCCCTCGGCCGGCGTGCTAGCGGTGGCCTGGCCGGCCCGGCGCGGTGATCAAGGAGTTTGTGTCACCAGAGGGGCCGTGGGGTGAAGTCAACTCCTTGATCGTGTGGGCCGGTGGCGGGCGGCGTCGATGGGGGAGGTGGCCTGAGCAGGTCGGGAGCGGCGAGCAGCGGCGCTGAGGGGCGGAGTTTGTCCGGGCCTGTCCGGCATCTGATCACCGCTGAGTGACGCTGCAACTTCTCTCCGTCCGGGTGGTTTGATCATGACTCCTTGACCGAACGGCCCCTCGCGACCTAGCCTCGCCATACAGGCTCACTTTGCCCGACCAGCGCAGGCTAAGCGCACAACATAGATCTCGTAACAGAACAGCATCACTTTGGCCAGCTACACCGGCCCTTGACGGGCGCTCCGGAGACCCCGGAGCCTCCGACAACTGCAACCGGCCCGCCAGCGGTGCCCCACAGGGGGCACCGCCGACGGAAAGCTGCCCACAGCCAGCCGCTCCGGTCGGGCGTCCAGAGCCGCAGGCGCGTGTCCTTCGCGCGTGTCCTGCGGCGCCGACGTTCAGGGGGAGGCGGCCATGGCAGGGCGGCACAGGTTCACCGGCGGTCTGCCACACGGCCCCGATCCCTCCCCGGCGGGTGACAACCCGGCCACCGAGCCCCGACGCGCCGGCAACGCCGGCCGGACCACCGGGGCAGGGCGGACCGGCAACGCCGGCCGAGCGACCGGGGCAGGGCGGAACGGGGACCCCGGCCGGGCCACCGGAGCAGGGCACGACGCCGGAGCCCGGCGGGCGAACGCGTCCGCGTACCGGTGCGGAGCGGCTCGATGAGCGCCTTCGACGTCGTCCTCCTTCTGGTCGTGCTGCTGCTGGTCGTGGTGGTGGTCGGCGCCGTGCTGTTCGGCGTGCGGACCCTCAAGCGGCTCAGCCTGGCGCCCGCACCGGAGGACCCGGCCTTCATCGCGGAGAAGGACCGGCAGGAGCAGTCCCTCGCGGCGTTGCGGACGGCCGCCGACGAGGTGAACAGCACCATCGACGTGGCGAAGTCCGCCGCCGCGGCGGCGCGGGCCGAGGCGGCTGCCGCCAAGGCGGAGGCGAAGGCGGCCCGGGCCGAGGCGCGGCGGGTGCTCGACGACGCCCGCGCCGAGGCGGACACGGTGCTGGAGCGCGCGCACAAGCAGGCCGAGGCGGACGCCGAGCAGTTGCGTGCCACCGCGCGGCGCAGCGGCGAGCGGGAGGTGGCGGTGCTGGCCGCCACCACCCGGGAGCAGGCCGCCGAGGTGGAACGCCGGGCCGCCCGGATGGACGAGCGGGAGCGGCTGCACACCGAGGAGGTGGAGCGGCTGGCCGAGCGGGAGCGGCAGCTCACCGCCGCCACTGCGGCGCTCGCCGCCCGGGAGGCCGCCCTGGCCGAGCGCGAGCGGACGCTGACCGAGGTGGAGGAGCAGCGCCGCCGGGAGCTGGAGCGGGTGGCGGGCCTGACCGCCGACGCGGCCCGCGCCGAGCTGGTCGACTCGATCGAGGGGCAGGCGAAGCGGGAGGCCGCGCTGCTGGTCCGGGAGATCGAGGCGGACGCCCGGGGCAGCGCCGAGCAGCGCGCCCGCAACATCGTGGTGGACGCCATCCAGCGGGTGGCCAGCGAGCAGACCGCGGAGAGCGTGGTCAGCGTGCTGCACCTGCCCGGCGACGAGATGAAGGGGCGCATCATCGGCCGGGAGGGGCGCAACATCCGCGCCTTCGAGTCGGTCACCGGCGTCAACCTGATCATCGACGACACCCCCGAGGCGGTGCTGCTGTCGTGCTTCGACCCGGTACGCCGGGAGGTCGGCCGGGTCACGCTGGAGAAGCTGGTGCTCGACGGCCGGATCCACCCGCACCGGATCGAGGAGGTCTACGACCTGGCCCGGCAGGAGGTGGAGGAGCTGTGCCTCCGGGCCGCCGAGGACGCGCTGGTCGAGGTCGGCATCACCGAGATCCACCCGGAGCTGGTCACGCTGCTGGGCCGGTTGCGCTACCGGACGTCGTACGGGCAGAACGTCCTGAAGCACCTGGTGGAGACCGCGCACATCGCCGGGGTGATGGCCGCCGAGCTGCGGCTGGACGTGCCGACGATCAAGCGGTGCGCGTTCCTGCACGACATCGGCAAGGCGCTCACCCACGAGGTGGAGGGCAGTCACGCGATCATCGGCGCGGACGTGGCCCGCAAGTACGGCGAGAGCGAGGACGTGGTGCACGCCATCGAGGCGCACCACAACGAGGTGCCGCCGCAGACCATCGAGGCGGTGCTGACCCAGGCGTCTGATGCCTGCTCGGGCGGGCGGCCGGGCGCGCGGCGGGAGAGCCTCGAGGCGTACGTCAAGCGGCTGGAGCGGATCGAGGAGATCGCGGCCGGCAAGCTGGGCGTGGAGAAGGTCTTCGCCATGCAGGCGGGCCGGGAGATCCGGGTGATGGTCAAGCCGGACGACGTGGACGACATCGGCGCGGCGGTGCTGGCCCGGGACGTGGCCAAGCAGATCGAGGAGGAGCTGACCTATCCGGGTCAGATCCGGGTGACAGTGGTGCGCGAGTCCCGGGTCACCGAGATCGCCCGCTGAGCTGCGGCAGGACGGAGAACGGGCGGGTGGGGAGAACCCCACCCGCCCGTTTCGTGTCCCGTCGACTCACAGGGGCGTGACGCCGGTCCCGCCGTCGGTCTGCGTCGCCGGCAGCGGCTTGGCCGCGGTGCGCGGCAGCCGGGTCAGCCGCTTCTGCAGCCACCAGGCCAGCACCGACAGCAGGCCGCAGATGGCGATGTAGATGGCCGCGACGATCAGGTACGTCGGCACGTACGGCAGGCCGAACGCCAGCCGGCCGCCGATCTGCTTGCCCACGAACAGCAGCTCCGGGTACGTGATGATGAAGCCGAGCGCGGTGTCCTTGAGCAGCACGACGAGCTGGCTCACGATCGCCGGGAGCATCGACCGGAACGCCTGCGGCAGCAGGATCAGCCGTAGCACCTGGTTCTTGCGCATGCCGATCGCGTACGCGCCCTCGGACTGCCCGTACGGCACGGCGTTGATGCCGGCGCGGAAGATCTCCGCCAGCACCGAGCCGTTGTAGAGCGTCAACCCGATGACCAGCGCCCAGAACTTGTCGATCGGCCAGCCGTACTGCAGCGGCACGTAGTAGCCGAAGAAGATCAGGATCAGCAGCGGGATGGCCCGGAACAGCTCCACCACGAACGTGGCGGGCGCCCGGAACAACACCTTGTCGCTGAGCCGGGCGCTGGCGAAGAACGCGCCGAACAGCAGTGCCAGCACGGTGGCGACGGCGGCGACCTTCAGCGTCGCCCAGAGGCCGTTCAGCAGCTCCCGCTGCACGGCCGCGTACTGGAACTGTTCCCACTTGCGGGCCTCGAACTGGCCGGTCTGGTCGAACTTGTAGACCACGAACGCGATCAGCGCGAGGATCACCGCGATCGAGACGATGCCGAGGATCCGGTTGCGCCTGCGGGCCTTCGGGCCGGGGATGTCGTAGAGGACGCTGCTGCTGCTCACCGGGCCACCGCCCACTTGCGCTCGAGGATCCGCTGGAGCACCACCAGCGGGATGATCAGGATCAGGAAGCCGATCACGATCCAGGTGAGCACGATGAACTGCGGCTCACCCCGTTCCGACATGTACGCCGGGATGGCGCCGGCCTCCAGCACGGAGAAGCCGGCGGCGATCGTGGTGTTCTTCAGCATGGCGATGAGCACGCTCATCATGGGCGGGACCATGGCCCGCAGCGCCTGCGGCAGCACGATCAGCGTCAGCACCTGGGCGAATGTCATGCCCAGCGCGCGGGCCGCCTCGGCCTGCCCGGTGGCTACCGTGTTCACGCCGGAGCGGACCACCTCGCAGATGAACGCCGAGGTGTACGCGATCAGCGCGATGCAGGCGCTGTTGAAGTAGTCGATGTTGACGTCCAGCTTCGGCACCGCGAAGACGAGGAACGCGAACACCAGCGTCAGGGGAGTGTTGCGCACCAGGTTGACGTAGGTGGCGCCGAACGCCCGCAGCGCGGGGACGGGGGACACCCGCATCGCGCCGAGCAGCATGCCGAGGACGAGACTGCCGACGCCGGCGATCAGGAACAACTTGACGGTGTTGTAGAACCCCTCGCGGAACAGGCTCGCGTTGTCCGTCAGGACGCGGAAGAACTCGCCCATACCTCGCTCTCACTCTCTCCAGACGGGACCGGGCGGGGAGGAGGACCTCCCCGCCCGGTCCGACGTCGGTGCGGACCGTCAGTACCGCTCGAGCTGCGGCGCAGTGGCCGGCGAGCCGGACTTGCCGAGCGTGCCGTCGTAGATCTTCTTCCAGGTGCCGTCGGTGAACGCCGCCTCGATCTGGTCGTTCACGTAGTCACGCAGCGCCTTGTCGTCCTTGGGCAGGCCGATGCCGTACTTCTCGGTGCTGAACGGCTGGCCGACGACCTTGAGCTCGTCCGGGTTCTGCGCGGCGTAGCCCTTGAGGATCGCGTCGTCGGTGGTCACCGCGTCGACCTTCTTGTCGAGCAGCTGCGAGACGCACTCGGAGTAGGTCTTGAACTCGACGATGTTCTCGCCCTCGGTCAGGCCCTCGTCGCGGATCTTCTGGATCGGCGTGGAGCCGGTGGCCGAGCAGACCTTCTTGCCCTTGAGCGTGTCCTTGCCGGTGATCGACGACTCGTCCTTGCGGACCAGCAGGTCCTGGCCGGCGACGAAGTACGGGCCGGCGAAGGAGACGTCGTTCTTGCGCTTGTCGGTGATCGAGTAGGTGCCGACGTAGTAGTCGATCTCGCCACCCTTGATCGCGGTCTCCCGGTTGGCGGACGCGATCTCCTTGTACTCGATCTTCGCCGGGTCGACGCCGAGGGTGCTGGCGACGTACTGGGCGATCTCGATGTCGAAGCCGCAGCGCTTGCCCTGGGCGTCCTTGTAGCCGAGGTTCGGCTGGTCGAACTTGACGCCGATGACGACCTTGCCGGCCGACTTGATCTTCTCGAAGGCCGGGCTGCCGGCGACGTTGGCGTCCGTCTTGGGGGTGAAGGTCACGCCCGAGCTGCTGCAGCTGTCGCCCTGGGCTCCACCGCTGGCGTTGCCGCCGCCGCTGGGAGCGGGGTCCCCCTCCTTGCCACAGGCGGCCGCGGACAGGGCGAGCGAGGCCATCATGGCCACCGCCGCCACGCGCTTGTAACGCATACTCATCTCCTTCTTCGACGGAGTCGACGGGACGACTCCACTACGGACGCTCAGTGGGTGAGGATCTTGGAGAGGAAGTCCTTGGCCCGCTCGCTGCGCGGGTTCGCGAAGAACTCGGCCGGCGGCGCGTCCTCGACCAGCTTGCCGTCGGCCATGAAGATGACCCGGTTGGCCGCGTGCCGGGCGAAGCCCATCTCGTGGGTCACCACGACCATGGTCATGCCGTCGCGGGCCAGCGACGTCATCACGTCCAGCACCTCGCCGACCATCTCCGGGTCCAGCGCGCTCGTCGGCTCGTCGAACAGCATCGCCTTGGGCTGCATGGCCAGCGCGCGGGCGATCGCCGCTCGCTGCTGCTGACCGCCGGAGAGCTGCGCCGGGTACTTGTCCGCCTGGTTGGCGATGCCGACGCGGTCCAGCAGGGCCAGGCCGCGCTCACGGGCGGCGGCCGGCTTCTCCTTGCGGACCTTGACCGGCCCCAGCGCGACGTTCTCCAGGATGGTCTTGTGCGCGAAGAGGTTGAACGACTGGAACACCATGCCGACCTCGCTGCGCAGCTTGGCCAGGGGCTTGCCCTCGGCCGGAAGCGGCTGCCCGTCGAAGGTGATGGTGCCGGAGTCGATCGGCTCCAGCCGGTTGATCGTGCGGCAGAGCGTCGACTTGCCGGAGCCGGACGGGCCGATCACCACGACCACCTCGCCCCGGTCGACGGAGAGGGACACGTCGTCGAGCACGTGCAGCGGCCCGAACCACTTGTTGACCCCGTCGAGCACGATCAGCGGGTCGCCCGTCGTCACGTCGTCCACCGTCCCTGTCGTCCATGGCGGAATTCGGGGGTCGGTCGACCCCCGGTTGGGCAACTGTAGGCGGGGTGATGTGGCAGAACGCAACTCAGATGGTCACGGAGCGGTAACACCGGTCACGGGCGTACCGGCCCGTCCGAATTTCGTCACCCGAGGGGGGCCGAGTGGCGCCGTCGCCGCAGGCCCGAGATCATGAGGGGATGACCGACGCGATCCGGCTGACCGACTACGCCCGCGGTGGCGGTTGCGCCTGCAAGATCCCACCCGGCGAGCTGGAGGCGATGGTCGCCGGTCTCGGCGCCACCGGAGGCTCGGCCGACCTGCTGGTCGGCCTGGAGAACGGTGACGACGCCGCGGTGGTCCGGCTGGACGAGCGTACGGGCCTGGTGAGCACCGCCGACTTCTTCACCCCGGTGGTCGACGACGCCTACGACTGGGGGCGCATCGCCGCCGCCAACGCGCTCTCCGACGTGTACGCGATGGGCGGCACCCCGCTCGTCGCGCTCAACCTGCTCTGCTGGCCGCGGGGCGTGCTGCCGCCGGAGATGGCCCGCGAGGTGCTGCGCGGCGGTCTGGACGTGGCCCGGGAGGCGGACTGCCACCTGGCCGGCGGGCACAGCGTGGACGACGACAGCCCGAAGTACGGCCTGGCGGTCACCGGCCTGGTCCGGCCGGAGGAGCTGATCACGCTCGACGCCGGGCGGGCCGGGTTGCCGCTGTCGCTGACCAAGCCGCTCGGGGTGGGCGTGCTCAACACCCGGCACAAGCAGACCGGGCAGCGCTTCCCCGAGGCGGTCGAGTCGATGGCCCGGCTCAACCGGGACGCGGCCCGCGCGGCGGTGGCCGCGGGCATCCGCTGCGGCACCGACGTGACCGGTTTCGGCCTGCTCGGGCACGCCTCGAAGCTGGCCCGCGCGAGCCGCCTGACGGTGGCGATCGACGCGGCGGCGGTGCCGTACCTGCCGGGTGCGCGGGAGGCGTTGCGCGACGGGTACGTCAGCGGCGGCACCCGGCGCAACCTGGAGTGGGTCATGCCGTGGACCGACTTCGGCGGTGCGGACGAGGGGGAGCGGCTGCTGCTCGCCGACGCGCAGACCTCCGGTGGCCTGCTGGTCGCCGGTGAGGTGCCGGGCGGCACGGTGATCGGTGAGCTGCTACCTGCTTCGGAGCACCTGATCCGGGTGCGCTGAGCCTCGGTTTCGCGGCGCGGCCGGGCCGCCGGCGCGCCACCGTACCCGATAAACTGTCATCTTCCAGCTACTCTGGGCAACGTCGCCCGAGGGAATTTTGCCCGGAATGGTCACAGACCGGTAACTTGCGCCCGGCTGAGGTCAAATGCACCCCACCATCGTCATTAAGGCCCGATCCGGAGGCCGGTGGAACGAGCGCAGCGAGGAGGCGGCATGACCGAGCTGTGGAACTGGAGAATCGACGGCGGTGAGCCGGTGGAGGTCTACCCGGCACTGGCCGAGGCGCTCGGCCGGGTGGTGATGCCCATGGCCGTCGCCGACCCGATGCGGCTCCCCGCGTACGCGGTGGTCTGCGACGTGTGGGAGGCACCCGGGCTGTACGGCACGGTGGTCGACTGTTACGGCGTGCCCGAGAGCCTGACCGAGCTGCCCGCGATCGCGGCGCTGGCCCGGCTGCTGGGCCGCAACTGCCTGACGCGTGACGACACGCTCGACGCCGGCCGGCACCTGCTGGTCGCGCCGGACGGCACGATCCGGCCGGTGCACTTCGACGTGGCCGACACCGACGACGGTGAGGTGCTCAGCCACCACCGGCTCTGCACTGTCGCCGACGCGCGCTGCCGGGGCTGGTCGCAGTGCCACCGCTCCCGGTGGGCCCCCGACACGGTCGCCCCGGCGCTCGCCGCCGCCTGAGCGCGGACGCCGGCGGGCACCCGTGAGCGGTGCTCGCCGCCGTGTCCCCGCCGGCGGCGAGCGGTGGCGGCCCCGGGCTCAGCCCCGGGCCGCCGGCTGCTGCCCCCGCACCACGAGCTGGTCGAGCAGCGTCGCGGTGGCGGCGGCCACGGCGTCCACCGCGGCGTCGAACGCCGCGGCGTTGTGGGCGGCGGGGGTACGGAATCCGGAGATCTTCCGGACGTACTGCAACGCGGCGGCGCGGATGTCCTCCTCGGTCACCACCGGGACGTACGGCTCACGCAGGGTCTTGATGCTCCGGCACACGGCTCCTCCTCGTTCGATCCGATCGGCTCCACCCGGATACGCTGTCCGGGTCATGACTACCGCAGCCGCGGGCAGCCCGCGCACCTACCAGGTGCGTACGTACGGCTGCCAGATGAACGTGCACGACTCCGAGCGCATCTCCGGCCTCCTCGAGGATGCCGGGTACGTGCGCGCCGCGGAGGCCGACGACCAGCCCGACGTGGTGGTGTTCAACACCTGCGCGGTCCGGGAGAACGCCGACAACCGCCTCTACGGCAACCTGGGTCATCTGCGCCCCGTGAAGGCGAAGCACCCCGGGATGCAGATCGCGGTCGGCGGCTGCCTGGCCCAGAAGGACCGGGGCGACATCGTCCGCAAGGCGCCCTGGGTGGACGTCGTCTTCGGCACGCACAACATCGGCTCGCTGCCGGCGCTGCTGGACCGGGCGCGGCACAACACCGCGGCCGAGGTCGAGATCCTGGAGTCGCTGGAGGTCTTCCCCTCCACGCTGCCGACCCGGCGCGAGTCGACGTACGCCGGGTGGGTCTCGATCTCCGTCGGCTGCAACAACACGTGCACGTTCTGCATCGTGCCCTCCCTGCGCGGCAAGGAGAAGGACCGCCGCCCCGGCGACATCCTCTCCGAGGTGCGCGCGCTGGTCGACTCCGGCGTGCTGGAGGTGACGCTGCTCGGGCAGAACGTCAACTCCTACGGCGTCGAGTTCGGCGACCGGTACGCCTTCGGCAAGCTGCTGCGCGCCTGCGGCGACATCGACGGGCTGGAGCGGGTGCGGTTCACCAGCCCGCACCCGAAGGACTTCACCGACGACGTGATCGCCGCGATGGCCGAGACGCCCAACGTCTGCCACTCGCTGCACATGCCGTTGCAGTCCGGCTCCGACGACGTGCTGCGGGCGATGCGCCGTTCGTACCGGTCGGAGCGTTACCTGGGGATCATCTCCAAGGTCCGGGCGGCGATGCCGGACGCGGCGATCACCACCGACATCATCGTCGGCTTCCCGGGGGAGACCGAGGCCGACTTCGCCCGCACGCTCGACGTGGTGCGGGAGGCGCGGTTCTCCTCGGCGTTCACGTTCCAGTACTCCAAGCGCCCCGGCACCCCGGCCGCGACCATGGACGGCCAGCTGCCCAAGCAGGTCGTGCAGGAACGCTACGAGCGGCTGATCGCCTGCGTCGAGGAGATCACCTGGGCGGAGAACAAGAAGCTGGTCGGCGAGACCGTCGAGGTGCTGGTGGCGGTCGGCGAGGGCCGCAAGGACGAGCGCACCGGCCGGATGTCCGGCCGGGCCCGCGACGGCCGGCTCGTGCACTTCGCCACCGGTGAGCTGGCCGGGCGGATCCGCCCCGGCGACATCGTGCACACAGTCGTCACGTACGCCGCCCCGCACCACCTGAACGCCGACGGCGCGCCGCTGGCGCACCGGCGCACCCGGGCCGGGGACGCGGCCGAGGCGGGACAGGTTCCGCGTACCCCCGGGGTGCTGCTCGGACTGCCGACGGTCGGCGCGCCGGCCGCGGCGCCCGCCCCCGTCGGCGGCTGCGCCGCGCACTGAGCCGAGCGTGACGGCGGGGGCCGAGCCGGCCCCCGCCGTCACTGCCTCAGCAGGCGGTGCCGTTGAGCTTCACGCTGCCCGGCGTCGCGGCGGTGCCGTTGGCGGTGAAGCCGACGGTGACCGACGCGCCCGGCGCCAGCGACGACGCCCAGGCCGGCGCGGCCGCCGTCACCGTGGTGCCGGACTGCGTGACAGTGGCGTTCCAGCCGCTGGCGAGCGTCACCCCGGACGGCCAGGTCCAGGTGGCCGACCACGGGTTCACCGCGGCGGTGCCGGTGTTCTTGACGGTCAGCTCACCCTGGAAGCCGCCCGCCCAGGAGTTGATCTGCTTGTAGGTGGCGGTGCAGCCACCGGTCACCGGAGGCGGCGGGGTGGTCGGCGCCGGCGAGGTGTTCGGCGTGCCGGTGGGGGACGGGCTGGTGGTGCCGCCACCGCCGGTCGGCGGGATCAGGTACGGCGTCAGGATGTCCTGCTTCGGCTGGTTGATCGTGGTCCAGTCGTCGTTGGCGATGCCGCCGGTGTCACCCGAGTTCGGGTTCCACGACCAGTACGTGAACGACATGCCGTTCACGCCGGTGCCGGTGTACGCCATCAGGTTCTGCAGCCAGATCTTGTCCTTCGGGTCCTGGAGCGTGGTGCCGAACTCGCCCATCATGATCGGCGCGATGTTCTGCTTGTAGAGGTAGCCCCAGTACTTGTCCCAGATGGCCGGCATGTTCGCCGGGTACGACGGGTCGTCGAACCAGGCCTGCCGGTAGACCGACGTGGCGTACTCGTGCGGCGAGTAGACCAGCCGGTTGGCCACGTTCAGCCGGACCGGGAACTGCCCGGCCTTGGACAGGTTGCCGCCCCACCAGCCGCAGTCCTCGTCGTTGCTGGGGTCGTTGTCCCAGACGTTCGACAGGCCGCCGCTCGGGCAGCTCACCCCCTCCACGAAGATCAGCCAGTTCGGCTGCACGCCGAGGATCGCGTTGCCGGCCCGCTCGGCGGCCAGCCGCCAGTCCCGGGCGGTGTCGCCGCAGCCCCAGCAGGCGCCGGTGGCGGCCGGGTTGGTGCCCTCGGCGTGCGGCTCGTTGTGCAGGTCCGCGCCGATCACAGTGGTGTTGCCGGCGTACCGCTGGGCCAGCATCTTCCAGTCGTTGATCCAGGTCGCCTCGGAGACGGTCGAGGTGTACCAGAGCGGCGACTGCCCGGCCGACGTGGGCCGGTGCCGGTCCAGGATGACCCGCATCCCCTTGCTGCCCGCGTAGTCGATGACCTTGTCGAGGATCTGCAACGGCGACAGCCCGATCAGGTCCGGGTTGACGAAGTCGTTGATGCCGGTCGCGGTCGCGCCGGACTTGAGCGCGTCGTTCGAGTACGGGATGCGCAGCGTGTTGTAGCCCAGCCGGGCCATGGTGTCGAGCTGCGAGCGCCACGGGTTGCTCGACCACAGGCCGTGGAACGTCTTGTTGTCGGTCTCCATCCCGAACCAGTTGATGCCGGTCAGCCGGACGGTCGCGCCCGTACTGTCGACGATCTTGTTGCCGCTGGTGTGCAGGTAACCGGTGCCGGTGCCACCGGCCGCCGCGGCGGCCGGTGCGGTGGAGACGGCGGCGGCGACGAGAACGCCGGCCGCTGCGGTGGCGAGCGCCGTCAGGGCGCCGCCGAGGGCGGTGCGTCGGTGCATGGAAGCTCCACTTCGGATGCCCGCGCCGCACGGGCGCCGCGGGCGGCAGGACCAGGAGGCACGTCCCGCTCGTCATCGAGTACGCGCGCAGCGCGCGCCGGGCCGTGTCGTGTGGACGGCCACCCGCGAGATGTCACACCGGCGATCGTCGACGGCGAGATCAGCCGTCGGTGCCCTCGTGCCGGTGCCTGAACCTGGCTCCGCCGCTCATTCTGATCAGCCCACCTCGATGCGTCAACCCGGCCCGGACGCAGGTGAGCCCCCGGCCGACCGGCCGGGGGCTCACCCGATGTGTCTGTCCGCCGGCCTGCCCGGCCGGGGTGCTTCCGTCAGCCGGCCTGCTCGGCGAGCTGGAGGAACTGCCGCTTCGAGGCGAGCGCCTGCTCGGCCTCCTTGATCCGGCGGGCGTCACCGGCGGCCTGGGCCCGGGCCAGCCGGTCCTCGGCCTCGGCGACCTGGGCGCGCATCTGCGCCAGCAGCGGGTTGTCCTCCTTGGAGGTGCGCCGCCACGCCGAGTCCATCACCTCGCGGACCTTGTCGTCCACGGCCCGCAGCCGGCGCTCCAGCCCGGCGGCGGCCTCGCGGGGCACCCGGCCGGCCTCGTGCCACTGCGCCTGGATCTCCCGCAGCTTCGCCTGGGCGCCCTTCGGGTCGCCGTCGACGTCCAGCGCCTCGGCCTCGGCCAGCAGCGCCTGCTTGCGCTCCAGGTTGGCGCGCTGCTCGTTGTCGCGCGCCGAGAAGACCTCGCTGCGGCGGGTGAAGAACTCGTCCTGCGCGGCGCGGAACCGTTCCCAGAGCTTCTGCTCGGCCTCCTTGGCGGCGCGCGGCGCGGCCTTCCACTGGGCCATCAGGTCCTTGAGCTGACCGGCGGTGACGCCCCAGTCGGTGGACTCCTTGAGCTTCTCCGCCTCGGCGACCAGCTCCTCCTTGACCGTCTGCGCCTGCTTGCGCTGCTGGTCGAGGGAGGCGAAGTGGGCGCCCCGGCGGCGGGTGAAGCCGTCCCGCGCGGCGGCGAACCGCTTCCACAGCTCACCGTCGGTCTTCTTGTCGACGCCGCGGATGGTCTTCCACTCGTCGAGGATCTCCTTGAGCCGGTCACCGGCGGTCTTCCAGCCGGTCGACTCGGCGGCCAGCTTCTCGGCCTCCTCGACCAGGGCGGTCTTGCGCGCCACCGCCTCGCCCCGGGCGGCCTCGCGGGCCGCCTTGGCCTCGCCGGCCTTCTCCTCGGCGACGGTGGCCAGCTTGTCCAGGCGGGCGGCCAAGGCGTCGATGTCACCGACCACGTGCGCCTCGGCCAGCGACCCACGGATCCGGCGGATCGTGGTCAGGGAGTGGCCGGCATCAGCCGCGCCCGAGTTGAGCCGCGCCTCGGTCAGGTCGACCTCGGTCACCAGATCGGCGTAGCGCCGGGCGAAATGGGCGAGCCCTTCCTCCGGTGCCCCTGCCTGCCAGGATCCGACCACCCGCTCGCCCTCGGCGGTCTTGACGTAGACGGTGCCGTCCTCGTCGACCCGTCCGAAGGCAGTCCAGTCGCTCATGTGCCCATCCTCGTTCTCCCGGCGTCGAGGGGACAGCCCCCTCGTTCGCCGCCACGGCGCAGCAAACTTTCTCCCGGCATTGTCACAGGTCCGCCCCCGTCCGTGTCGAGCGCCTGTCGCCGACCGTGACCATACGGTGTTGTACGCCCCCGATGACCGGATCGGCGCGGGGACGCACCGGGGGACCCCGATAGGTTTGGGGGCGTGCCCCTGGTCGCCGCCGCCGTCTGCCCCCACCCGCCGTTGATCGTGCCCGAGCTGGCCGGCGCCGCCGCGCCCGAGCTGGACGACCTGCGCGCCGCCACCGACGCCGCCGTCGCCCGGCTGCTCGCCGCCGAGCCGGAGGCGATCCTGCTCGTCGGCGGCGGACCGGAGACGGTCCGGTTCAACGCCGCCGACTGGGGCTCGCTGCGGCGCTTCGGGCTCGACCGGCCGGTGCGGCTGTGGAAGACCTCCTGCTCCGGTGGCGAGGTCCTGCCGCTGAGCCTGACGATCGGCGCCTGGCTGCTGAACCGCTCCGGCACCGAGCTGCCCCGGCTGGCCCGCTCCGTGGCGCACGACGCCACACCGGCCGAGTGCGCGGCGTTCGGTGCGAGCCTGATCCTCGACGACGATCCGCGGGTCGCGCTGCTCGTGCTCGGCGACGGGTCCGCCTGCCGGGGCGTCAAGGCGCCGGGGTACGACGACCCGCGCGCCGAGGCGTACGACGAGGGGGTCGCCGCGGCGCTGGCGGGCGCGGACGCCGACGCCCTGCGCGGCCTGGACCCGGTGCTGTCCGCCGAGCTGCGGGTCGCCGGGCGGGCGCCGTGGCAGGTGCTGGCCGGCGCGGTCGGCGCGGCGGGCGGCGACTGGCGCGGCGAGCTGAGCCACCACCGCGCCCCCTACGGCGTTGCCTACTTCGTGGCGAACTGGGAGCGGTCGTGACAGTCGTGGCGGTGGTCGGGCCGACCGCGGCCGGGAAGTCGGCGCTGAGCATCGCGCTGGCGCACGCGCTCGACGGCGAGGTGGTCAACGCCGACTCGATGCAGCTCTACCGGGGCATGGACATCGGCACCGCCAAGCTGACGCCGGCCGAGCGCGAGGGCGTGCCGCACCACCTGCTGGACATCTGGCCGGTCACCGAGCCGGCCAGCGTCGCGGAATACCAGACGCTGGCCCGCGCGGCGGTCGACGACATCCTGGCCCGGGGCCGGGTGCCGCTGCTGGTCGGCGGCTCCGGGCTGTACGTGCGGGCGGTGCTGGAACGGTTCGAGTTCCCCGGCACCGACCCGGCGCTGCGGGAGCGGCTGGAGGCGGAACTCGCGGCGGTCGGCCCCCTGCCGCTGCACGCGCGGCTGACCGAGGCCGACCCGGGCGCGGCGGCGAGCATCCTGCCCACCAACGGGCGGCGGATCGTGCGGGCGCTGGAGGTGATCGAGCTGACCGGCGCGCCGTTCACCGCGTCGCTGCCGTCACCCACGCCGTACTACCCGTCCGTGCAGCTCGGCGTCGACCTGGACACCCCGCTCCTGGACGAGCGGATCGCGCTGCGGGTGGACCGGATGTGGGCCGACGGACTGGTCGACGAGGTGCGGGCGCTGGTCGGCGAAGGGCTGCCCGAGGGGCGGACGGCCAGCCGGGCGCTCGGCTACCAGCAGGTGCTGCGGTTCCTGGCCGGCGAGATGACCGAGGCCGAAGCGCACGAGGAGACGATCCGCGCCACCCGCCGGTTCGTGCGGCGGCAGCGCTCCTGGTTCCGGCGTGACCCGCGCATCCACTGGCTGGACTCGGCCTCGCCCGCGTTTCTCGACACTGCCCTGCGGGTGGTCGCCGAGCATCGGCGATGATGGGGGCGTGGAGTTCACCAAGGGTCACGGCACCGGCAACGACTTCGTCATCCTGCCCGACCCGGACGGCGCCCTCGACCTGACACCCGGCCTGGTCGCCGCGCTCTGCGACAGGCGGCGCGGCCTCGGCGGCGACGGCGTGCTGCGCGTCGTACGGGCCGCCAAGCACCCCGAGGGCGTCGCGCTGGCGGGCGAGGCCGAGTGGTTCATGGACTACTGGAACTCCGACGGCTCGTTCGCCGAGATGTGCGGCAACGGGGCCCGCGTGTTCGTCCGCTACCTGCTGGACCGTTCGCTGGCCGCCCCGTCGGGCGGGACGCTCCCGATCGCGACCCGCGCCGGCCTGGTGCGGGCCCGCGTCGAGGGCGCGGACGTGGCGGTCGAGATGCGCCGCCCCCGGCTGTACGACACGGCGACCGCCACGCTCGGCGGGCTGACGCTGGCCGGTACCGCCGTGGACGTCGGCAACCCGCACCTGGTGTGCGCGTTGCCCGCCGCGCTGGAACTCACCGGCCTGGACCTGACCCGCGCGCCCGAGGTCGACGCCTCGGCGTTCCCGTCCGGAGTGAACGTCGAGTTCACCACGCCGGGCGAGCCGGTCGACGGCACCGACGGGCACGTGCTGATGCGGGTCTACGAGCGCGGCTCCGCCGAGACGCTCTCCTGCGGGACCGGCGCGTGCGCGGTGGCGGCGGTGGCGTTGCGCGACGCCGGCCTGGACACCGGCACGATGACAGTCGACGTCCCCGGCGGGCGTCTGACGGTCACCGTGACAGCCGATTCGTGCTGGCTCTCCGGCCCGGCGGTCCTGGTGGCGACCGGCACCCTGACCCCGTCCGCCCTGACTCCCTGACCGTTCCCGCCTTCGGTGCCTCTGCCGGTTGATCAAGGAGTTTGTGGCGGATTTTCAGGCTCTGGTGACGCGAACTCCTTGGTCAACACCCGGGCTGAGTGGTGTTTCGCGGGCCAGCCGTCCCGCCCCGCGGCGCACTGCTGCCAGGGCGTCCCGCCCTCGGCGCGCTGCCGTGCTGCTGCCCGCATGATCAACACCAGTTCGGGGAAGTGGTGGTGTCGTGGGGCCTCTGATGCCACCACTCCGGCGAAGTGGTGTTGATCAAGGGTGCTGATGCCACCACTTCGGGGAAGTGGAGTCGATCAAGCGCGGCGATGGGTCCTTCTGCCTGACTTGTCCCGTCAAGGCGAGCCGCTGTCGGAGATCTTGGAAGATTCGGGCCCCTCTGAGGGCCGTTTCCTTCCAAGATCTCGTGTGGACGCGCCGGGGACGCCTGACTATGCGGGTGCGGGTGCGCACGCGCGTGCGCCGCCCCGGTGGGAGGTGTTGCCCCGCGAAGCGCCCCCCGCGAGGCGGTGCCCTGCGAGGCGGTGCCCCGTTACCTTTTTGATCGTCCCCAGCCGGGGACTCCTCGGTCGCCCGGCCCGGTATGACTTCCTGCCCCTGTCGTTCGGATGATCCGGGGGGTGTTGTCGCCGGGTCGGGTGGCGTCGGCGGA
>NZ_JAMHIU010000045.1:0-19934 GCF_023896895.1 Micromonospora sp. CPM1 | reverse complement strand
GTCAGGTGGGGGGTGGCCAGGGTGGCGGGGGAGAGGGTCGTCAGCAGGGTCGTGCGGGAGTGGCGGGCCGTGTCCGGGGCCTCCTCGTGGGCGTACGCCAGCTCCGGGTCGACCAACTGGATCGCGTGCACCAGCAGGTCGCCGGTGATCAGGAGACGCTCGTCGTCGGCCTCGACCAGCACCGACTGGTGACCCGGCGTGTGGCCGGGCGTGTGCAGCAGCCGTACCCCCGGGGTGAGGGGCGTCTCGCCGTCGACCACCCGCAGCCGGCCGGCGGCGCGCAACGGCGTCAGCAGCCGGGCCGGCAGTTCCGGGTGGAACAGCTCCAGCGCATCCACCTCGGCGCGCTGGATCAGGTGATCGGCGTTCGGGAACAGCGGACCGGCCCAGCCCACGTGGTCGGTGTGCAGGTGGGTGAGGACCACGGTGCGGACGTCGGCCGGGTCGATCCCGGCGGCGGCCAGCTCGGCCGGCAGCCGGCCCGGTACCGGCGCCCAGCTCGCGGCGAGCGAGTCGGCCGGGCCGATGCCGGCGTCGACCAGCGTGACCGGCCCGTCGCCGGCCCGCACCGCGAACGCGCGGAACCGCAGCCACCACCGGCCGTCGTCGGTGACGGCACCCGGGTCGAGCCGGTCGGCGGCCTGCCAGTGCGCCTGGGTGGCGTCGGGAAACGCCTCGCCGCGGGGCTGGAAGAAGGGCCCCTCACCGTCGGAGAGCGCGGTGACCGTGATAGACCCGAGGGTGCGGCTGTGCGGCATCGGACGATGATGCCAGCGGCCCGAGGCGCGGCGCAGCCCGCTTTTCCGGCGGCCCACCCGGGCCGCCTGGGGACTGCCGGCCAGTTTCCAGTACGCTCGTACTGCTTGAGCACGTGTCCCCCGAGAGGAGCGCCGGCCGATGGCGAAGATCAAGGTAAACAACCCGGTCGTGGAGATCGACGGCGACGAGATGACCCGGATCATCTGGAAGCAGATCCGGGAGCAGCTGATCCTGCCCTACCTCGACGTCGACCTGCACTACTACGACCTGTCGATCCAGCACCGCGACGCCACCGACGACCAGGTCACCGTCGACGCCGCCAACGCCATCAAGGAGCACGGCGTCGGCGTCAAGTGCGCCACCATCACCCCGGACGAGGCCCGGGTGGAGGAGTTCGGCCTGAAGAAGATGTGGCGGTCGCCGAACGGCACCATCCGCAACATCCTCGGCGGCGTGGTCTTCCGCGAGCCGATCATCATGTCGAACGTGCCGCGGCTCGTCCCGGGCTGGACCAAGCCGATCATCATCGGCCGGCACGCGCACGGCGACCAGTACAAGGCCACCGACTTCGTCGTCCCCGGCCCGGGCACGGTGACCATCACCTACACCCCGGCCGACGGCGGCACCCCGATGGAGATGGAGGTCGCCAACTTCCCCGGCGGCGGCATCGCCATGGGCATGTACAACTACGACGAGTCGATCCGGGACTTCGCCCGCGCCTCGTTCCGGTACGGCCTGGACCGCAACTACCCGGTCTACATGTCGACCAAGAACACCATCCTCAAGGCGTACGACGGCCGGTTCAAGGACATCTTCGCCGAGGTGTTCGAGAACGAGTTCAAGGCCGAGTTCGACGCGGCCGGCCTCACCTACGAGCACCGGCTGATCGACGACATGGTCGCCGCCGCGCTCAAGTGGGAGGGCGGTTACGTCTGGGCGTGCAAGAACTACGACGGTGACGTGCAGTCCGACACCGTGGCGCAGGGCTTCGGCTCGCTCGGCCTGATGACCTCGGTGCTGCTCTCCCCGGACGGCCGCACCGTCGAGGCCGAGGCCGCGCACGGCACCGTCACCCGGCACTACCGGCAGTACCAGAAGGGCGAGAAGACCTCGACCAACCCGATCGCCTCGATCTACGCCTGGACCCGGGGCCTGGCCCACCGGGGCAAGCTGGACGGCACCCCGGCGGTCACCGAGTTCGCGAACACGCTGGAGAAGGTCATCGTGGACACCGTCGAGGGCGGCCAGATGACCAAGGACCTCGCGCTGCTCATCTCGCGGGACGCCCCGTGGCTGACCACCGACGAGTTCATGAACGCGCTCGACGAGAACCTGGCGCGCAAGCTCGCCGCCTGATCACTCCCGTCGATCACCACGGAACCCGCCGGCACGCGCCGGCGGGTTCCGTCGTGTCCGGGCCCGGTGCGTCACCGGGTCCGGGCCGGGCTCGTTGTACCGGGTGGACGCGATGCCAGTCTCGTCCAGCCGTCCCTTCCCTTGCGGGGGGCCCTGTCCCGGGCCCCCCGCGCCCTGTTGTGCGGCGCGCGCCTCCCGCTCCGGCCTCGCCGATCTCAGGCCGCGGCGGCCGGCTCAGGCGGCGCGCAGCAGCTCGGCGGCGCGTTCCGGGGCGATGTCGTTGATGAACACACCCATGCCGGACTCCGACCCGGCCAGGTACTTCAGCTTGTCCTTGGCCCGCCGGATGCTGAACAGCTGAAGGTGCAGGTGGCCCAGTTCCCGGTCGATCCGTACCGGCGCCTGGTGCCAGGCCGCGATGTACGGCATGGGCAGGTCGAACAGCCCGTCGAAGCGGCGCAGCAGGTCCAGGTAGAGCGGCCCGAAGGCGTCCCGCTCGGCGTCGTCGAGCGCCGGGATGTCCGGCACCGGCCGGTGCGGCGCCACGTGCACCTCGAACGGCCAGCGGGCCGCCGCCGGGACGTACGCGGTCCAGTGCTCGTTGCTCGCCACCACCCGCTCACCGGAGGCGCGTTCGGTGGCCAGCACGTCGGCGTAGAGGTTGCCCCCGGTGCGGTCGGCGTGCCGCCGGGCGGCGGCCAGCATGCTCCGGGTGCGCGGCGTGACGAACGGGTACGCGTAGATCTGCCCGTGCGGGTGGTGCAGCGTCACCCCGATCTCCACGCCCCGGTTCTCGAACGGGAAGACCTGCTCCACACCGGGCAGCGCGCTCAACGCGGTGGTGCGGTCGGCGAGCGCGTCCAGCACCGTCCGCACCCGGCGCGGCGAGAGCCGGGCGAACGAGGCGTTGTGGTCGTCGGTGAAGCAGACCACCTCGCACCTGCCGCGTCCGGGGCGTACCGGGGTGAACGGCGTGATCTCGGCCGGTTCGTCGGCCACCCGCTGGCTCAGCGAGGGGAACCGGTTCTCGAACACCACCACGTCGTAGTCGGGTGCCGGGATCTCGCTGTGCCGCTCGCCCCGGGACGGGCACAGCGGGCACTGGTCGGCCGGGGGCAGGAACGTGCGGGTCTGCCGGTGCACCGCCACCGCCACCCACTCGTCGGTCAGCGGGTCGTACCGCAGCTGCGAGGCGGGCGGGGGAGGAGGCAGATCCCGCCGGTCCGGCTGGTCGCGGACCGCGTCGTCCCGCTCGTCGAAGTAGATCAGCTCGCGGCCGTCGGCCAGCGCGATCTGCGTACGCTTCACTCCGCCCCCCTCGTCGTGGGCACCGTCACCAGCTCGCCCACCCTGTCGTCGAGTACCCGTCGGGCCTCGGGTGCCAACCGGTCGTCGGTGACCAGCACGTCCGCCGCGTCCAGCGGCACGATCGACGAGATGCCGACGGTGCCCCACTTGGTGTGGTCGGCGAGCACCACCAGCCCGTCCGCCGCTGCCACGAGTGCCCGGTTCGTGTCCGCCTCCATCAGGTTGGGCGTGGTGAACCCGGCCCGTTCGCTGATCCCGTGCACGCCGAGGAAGAGCAGGTCCAGGTGCAGCGCGGCGATCGCGGCCACGGCGAGCGGGCCGACGAGCGCGTCCGACGGCGTGCGGACGCCGCCGGTGAGCACCACCGTCTGGTCCGGCCGGCCACCGACGTGCAGGGCCTCCGCCACCGGCAGCGAGTTGGTGACCACCGTCAGGCCGGGCACGTCCACCAGCCGCCGGGCCAGCTCGGCGGTGGTGGTGCCGGCGGAGAGCGCGATCGCGGCGCCGGGCCGGACCAGCCCCGCGGCGTGGTCGGCGATGGCGGCCTTCTCGGCGGACTGGCGGACGGACTTGGCGTGGAAGCCGGGCTCGTCGGTCGAGCCGGGGCCGGCGGGTGTCGCGCCCCCGTGCACCTTGGCGAGCAGGCCCTGCTCGTGCAGCGTGTCCAGGTCGCGCCGGATGGTCATGTCGGAGACGCCGAACTCGGCCGCCAGCTCGGTGACCCGGACGCCACCGGCGCGGCGCAGTCGTTCCAGGATGGCGGTCTGCCGCTGCCGCGCCAGCATCCCCGGCCCACCTCCGCGCCTCACCGACCACGCGGCACTCCACGCGGTCGAACGTGTTCCAACAAAGACGAACACTACCGCGCAGCGAGGGGTGATGCGAGGCCGCCGCCGTCCGGAAGCCGGACGACGGCGGTCGAGGTGCTCGCAGGCCGGGGACGGGCCCGGCGGTGAGACGGTCAGGCGGGCTGGAGGCGCGGCTCCACCCAGCCGGTCTCGGTCAGGTGCTCCATCACCTTCCCGATGGCCTCCTCGACGCTCAGGTCCGAGGTGTCCACCACCAGGTCGGCGTCGGTGGGCTCCTCGTACGGGTCGTCGATGCCGGTCATCCCGGTGATCAGGCCGGCCCGGGCGCGGGCGTACAGGCCCTTGCGGTCGCGCTGCTCACACACCGCCAGCGGCGTCGCCACGTGGACCAGCAGGAAGCCCGCCCCGGCCGTCTCGGCCATCTCCCGGGCGGTGGCGCGGGCCGCCGCGTACGGCGCGATCGGGCAGCAGATGCCGACGCCCCGGTGCCGGGCGATCTCGGCGGCCACCCAGCCGATCCGGCGCACGTTGAGATCCCGGTCAGCCTTGCTGAACCCCAGCCCGGCGGAGAGTTCCCGCCGCACCACGTCGCCGTCGAGCAGCGTGATCGTGCGGTCGCCCTGCTCGCGGAGCACGTCGGCCAGCCCGCGGGCGATCGTCGACTTGCCCGAGCCGGACAGGCCGGTCAGGAAGATCACCAGGCCCCGGTGCCGTCGCGGCGGGCGGGCGCGGGTCAGTTCCTTCGCCACCGCCGGCGGGGTGTGCCACTCGGGCAGCGGGAAACCGCGGTCCAGCAGGTCGTCGATCTCGCGCGTGCTCAGCGCCAGCCGCCGGTTGCGCGGCGGGATGTCCTCGCGCCAGCGCCACTGCCCGTCCCGGTTGTCGTAGGCCAGCTCGCGGGGCACCAGCACGCGCAGGCCGGCGCCGGAGAGCATGCCCTCGGTGGAGAGCAGGTGGGTCACCCCGTACGCGGCGGCGACCCGGGCCCGCAGCAGCGCGTCGCTGATCTCGTCGCGCCGCCGGGCCAGCGGCACCGCCACGAGCGTCGCCGGGGGCATCCGGTCGCGGGCGGCGAACACGCTGCGCACCAGCGACTCGGCCGGCAGGCCGCCGATCGACTCCTCGCCTACCGGGATCATCACCAGCAGATGCGAGCCGAGCGTACGGGCCGCGTGCGCGATCTGCGCCAGCTGCGGCCGGTGCAGCGGGCGGTCGGCGAACACGCCGAGCACCCGGCCCGGCGGCAGCAGGCCGCGTATCTCGTCGGGGCCGCGCCGCAGCCGCTGGAACGGCCCGTGGCCGCCGTCGCCCAGTCGGCGCACCGCGCCGCCGACACCCACCATGCCCTCGCGGCCCGGCCAGACGTCGGTCACGTCCATCGCCGCCACCGGCGCGCCCTCACCGTCGGTGAGCACCACCGCACGGCGGGCCGGGTCGGCCGGGTCCAGCCCGTCGGCGAGCGCCGCCGGCACCTGGAGCGTCACCGGCACCGGCCACGGCGTGCCGTCGGCCAGCCGGCCGCGCCGGTTCAGCGAGGCCAGGTCGGCCCGGCTCATGAAACCGGTGAGCGGCGCGTACGCCCCGCTCAGCAACAACTGGAGATCGGCCAGTTCAGCGGGCCTGGGCGCGTACGACGGCGCATCCCGCAGAACGTCCTCGGGCAGCAGCCACCCGTTGCTCATCGAACCCCCAACTCACCGGCCGGCACACAGTTTCGCAGCCCACCGGCGATCGGTCGAGAGCGCCACCCGGCCTCCCGGTGATCGCGTGTCCGGCGACCGCGCCGAGGACGAACCGGGGTCACCGAATCCTTACCGGCGGGCGGCGGCCGGTCGATCCTGCGAACGGCTGCCGGCGCGCGCCGACCGGCCGAGCGCGCGGTCCCGTATCCGACGGACCGCGCGGCGGAGGCGGGACCGCAGCCGGCGCGAGTCCTCCACGCGAGGCACGCCGCCGTCGGCCGCGCAGCGCACCACGAGCGGCAGGCGGGCGTCCAGCGCCCACCCGGCCTGGATCACCCGGGCCCGGACCTCCCAGGTGCCCCGGGTCCGGCCGCCGTTCAGCGCCGCGAAGTCGACTGTGGCGGTGCTGCGGTGGCGCACCCGGGCGGCCCCGGCCCGCTCGGTGGTGGCGGTCACCGGCAGGAAGAACTCCTCCCGGGTCTCCCGGCGGCGCACCACGACGTCGGTCCTCGCCCCGCCGGCCCGCATCGCGACCCCGGCCGGGACCGCGTCGGCCACCGGGAGCACCGGCAGCCCCTCGTCGTCGAAGCGCAGCGGCTCGTCACCCGCGCGCAGGTCGGCGGAGACGGTGACGGTCAGCGTCCGCCCCTCGACCCGCCACCCGTCGACCGAGGCGTCGGCCCGGACGCTCACCTCCCACTCCGCCAACCGGCGCAGGTCCGCCACCCGTCCCTGCGCGGCGAGATGCGCGATCACCTGGAACATCGGCGGCAGCCCGGCGACCGCCTCCGGCGGGAAGCGTTCCTCGACGAGCCGGCCCACCTCGCCGGCCACCTGGTCGGCCCACTGCTCCGGCGCGCTCAGCAGGGCCTGCCCGCGCAGGCGGCTCAGCATCTCCTTGCGCAACCAGCGCCGGTGCAGGCGGAGGCGGATCGCGGCGGGCGACCGGTGCGCGTCCACGATGTCCAGCGCCTCCCGCAGCGCCGCGTAGTACTCGGCCGGGTCCATCCGGGTGGCGGTGACGTTGCCCGCGTCCACCCGGCGGACGTGGTGGTAGCAGGGGTGGTCGGCCAGCACGCAGACGCGCCCGGCGCGCAGGTAGGCCGCCGCCATCAGCCGGTGGTCCTCCAGGCGGCGCGGGTGACCCTCCGGGAACCGCAGCCCGTGCCGGTCGAGGAAGGACCGCCGGAACAGCTTGTGACAGGTCATGCTGTCGGCCAGCGGTACGTCCGCCGGCGTGACGCCGAACCGGTTCTCCCGGAACAGCTCCCGCGGTACGCCCCGCCGGTGCCCGATCATCCGGCCGACGACGATGTCCGCGTCGTGGTCCCGGGCGCAGGCGTGCAGGCGGGCCAGCGCCTCGTCGCCGAACCAGTCGTCGTCGTCGGCGAAGAAGACGTACTCGCCGCGTGCCCGCTCCAGCCCCCGGTTGCGGGGGTGCGACGGCCAGCCCGAGTGCTCCAGGTGCAGCACCCGCACGTGCGGGTCGGCGGCGGCCAGCTCGTCCAGCCGTTGCGGGGTCCCGTCGGTCGACCCGTCGTCGGCGAAGATCACCTCGTACGAACCGGGCGGCAGCCCCTGCCGGGGCAGCGACGCGACGAGCGGATCGAGGTTCGCGCCGCAGTTGTACGTGGGCACCACCACGCTCACCAGCCGGTCCGCACCGTCGCTCATGTCGCCCCCCGTCGAGTCGGCCGCACACGGTGGCAGCATCCCGGAGCGGTCGCCACCCCGCCACCCCGTTCCCGCCACCTAGGGGCTGCGGCGACCGAGGATCAGGGGATCGCAGGGGTCGGGAAGGGCTCCGGGCCAGCGCCGGAGTTCTACGCTGAACGGCGTGACACTGCTCGCGACCGAGTCGCTGACCAAGACGTACGGAGGCCGGGTCACCGCGTTGGCCGACCTCACCGTGTCGGTCGAGCCGGGGATCATCGGGCTGGTGGGCGCGAACGGCGCCGGCAAGTCCACTCTGATCAAGATCCTGCTGGGTCTGCTCCCGCCGACCAGCGGCCGGGTACAGGTGCTCGGCCTCGACCCCACCACCGACCCGGCCGCGGTCCGCGCCCGGGTCGGCTACATGCCCGAGCACGACGCCCTCCCGCCCGACCTGTCCGCCGCCGAGCTGGTCACCCACCTGGGCCGGATCAGCGGGCTGCCGCGCACCGTCGCCCGGGAACGGGCCTCCGAGGCGCTGCGCCACGTCGGTCTGCACGAGGAGCGGCACCGGGCCGTCGGTGGCTACTCCACCGGCATGAAGCAGCGCGTCAAGCTCGCCCAGGCGCTCGTACACGATCCCGATCTGCTGCTGCTCGACGAGCCGACCAACGGCCTCGACCCGGCCGGCCGGGACGCCATGCTCGCGCTGATCCACCGGATCGGCACCGAGTTCGGCATCTCGGTGGTGGTCTGCTCGCACCTGCTCGGCGAGGTGGAGCGGATCTGCGACACGCTCGTCGCCATCGACGGCGGCCGGCTGCTGCGCGCCGACCGGGTGTCCGCCATGACCACCGCCACCGACGTGCTCGCCGTCGAGGTGAGCGAGGGCACCGAGGAACTGGCCGCCCGGCTCGCCGCGCTCGACCTGCCGGTGACCCGCGACGGGCGGCTGCTGCTCGTCCCGCTCGCCGACGACGCCACCTACGACCAGATCCTCGGCGCGGTCGCCGAGCTGGACCTGCCGCTGCACCGGCTGGACCAGCGGCGGCACCGGGTGGCCGAACTCTTCGCCGCGAGGGAGCCCAGCCATGTCTGACGCGACCGGGGTCATCCACGACATCGGCTACCAGCGCTACACCGGCCCGCGGCTCGGCCGCCGGCAGGTGTTCGGCGCGCTCTACCTGCACGGTGTGCGTACCGTCTTCGGGCTGGGCCGCAGCGCCAAGGCCAAGATCTTCCCCTGGCTGGTCGTCTCCGTGGTCACCGTGGTGGCCGCCGGGGTCACCGCGGTACGCAGCCAGATCGGCGAGGTGGTGATGACGTACGCCCAGTTCGCCGACGCGATGAGCTGGCTGGTCATCTTCTTCGCCGCGGTGGCCGCGCCCGAGCTGGTCTCCCGCGACCTGCGCAGCGGCGTGCTGCCGCTGTACTTCTCCCGGCCGCTGCCGCGCGGCGACTACGCGCTGTCCAAGCTGCTGGCGCTCGTCACCGCGCTCTGGCTGCTGCTCGGCGGCCCGCAGCTGGTGATGTTCCTCGGCGCCGCGTTCACCACGAACCGGGGCGTACGCGGGGTGTGGGACGAGCTGCTCGACCTGCTGCCCGGCCTGCTGTACGCCGGGCTCTGGGCGGTGGTGTTCGCCTCGATCGCCCTGCTGGTCGCCTCGCTCACCGGCAAGCGCGCGTTCGCCGCCGGCGGCATCGTGGCGGTGTTCCTGATGACCACGCCGGTGGTCGGCGTGCTGTCCATCCTGCCCTCGGCCACCGTCAACGAGCTGGCCTTCCTCGCCTCCCCGCCGACGCTCGTCGGCGGTGTGGGCACCTGGGCGCTCGGCGACGCGCTGACCCAGGGCCAGGGCGGCGGCATCCCGATCGGCGACTTCGGGCCGGTCTACGCCGCGGTCGCCGTGCTGCTGGTCGCCGGCTGCGTCAGCCTGCTGCTCCTGCGATACCGGAAGGTGGCCGCCCGATGACGGCGATCAGCACCCAGTCGACGGCCGGCGCGCCCGCCGCCGCGACGAGCACGCTCGACCTGACCGGCGTCTCCCGCTGGTACGGCAACGTGGTGGCGGTCAACGACGTCACCATGCGGCTCGGCCCCGGCGTGACCGGCCTGCTCGGTCCCAACGGCGCCGGGAAGACCACGCTGCTGCACATGATGGCGGGCTTCCTGTCCCCGTCCCGGGGCACCGTGACGCTGGACGGTGAGCCGACCTGGCGCAACCCCGCCGTCTACCGGCGACTCGGCCTGGTCAGCGAGCGCGAGGCGGTGCACACGTTCCTCAGCGCGTACGAGTTCGTGCTCGCCAGCGCGAAGCTGCACCGGCTGCCCGACCCGGAGGCCGCCGCCCGGCGGGCGATCGAGCTGGTCGAGATGGAGGACGCGCAGACCCGCCGGATCGGCACCTACTCCAAGGGCATGCGGCAGCGCACCCGGGTCGCCGCCGCGCTCGTGCACGACCCGCAGGTGCTGCTGCTCGACGAGCCGTTCAACGGGATGGACCCGCGGCAGCGGCTGCACATGATGGCGCTGCTGCACCGGCTCGGCGACGCGGGGCGGACCATCCTGTTCAGCTCGCACATCCTGGAGGAGGTCGAGCAGGTCTCCGGCACGGTCCAGGTGATGGTGGCGGGCCGGCTCGCCGCCTCCGGCGACTACCGGACCATCCGCCGCCTGATGACCAACCGTCCGCACGTGTTCGGAGTGCGCTCCACCGACGACCGGGCGCTGGCGGTGGCGCTGATGGCCGAGGCGTCGGTCTCCGGCGTCGAGCTGGACCGTACCGGCCTGACGGTCAAGGCCGGCGACTACGGCGCGTTCACCCGGGCACTGCCCCGGATCGCGCTCCGGCACGGCATCCGGGTCCGGCAGCTCCTGCCGGAGGACGAGTCGCTGGAGAGCGTCTTCTCGTATCTGGTGGAGGCATGATGTCGACAGTCACCTGGATCACCGCGCGCGGCCTGTTCGGCCGGAGCCGGTTCCTCATGCTCCTGCCGTTGCCGCTGGTCCTGATCGGCCTGGCGGTGCTCTGCCGGTCGCTCGGCGTCGACCCGGGCCAGTGGGGTCCGCCGGTGCTCGTCGGCCTCGGCCTCGCCGTGGTGCTGCCGGTCGTGGCGCTGATCGTGGGCACCGGCGTGCTCGGCGCGGAGATCGACGACGGCACCGTCGTGCACATCCTCACCAAGCCGCTGCCGCGCTGGCAGATCGTGCTGCCGAAGCTGGCGGTCGCGGCCGGCGTCAGCGCGGTCACCGTGGGCATCCCGATCTACGTCGCGGGCGTGCTCGCCGATTCGGTACGCCTCGGACTCGCACTTGTCGCCGCCTCGGCGGCGGGCGCGCTGGCGTACTCGGCGCTGTTCCTGGCGCTCAGCCTGGTGACCCGGCGTCCGGTGCTGCTCGGCCTGGTCTACGTGCTGATCTGGGAGGGGCTGCTGGGCCGGTTCGTCGGCGGCACCCGGGTGCTGTCGATCCAGCAGTGGGTGATCGCCCTGGCCGACCGGATGGCGCCGACGCCGCTGCTCGGCACCACCGTCTCGGTGCCGGTCGCGGCGGTGCTCACCGCCCTGGTCGCGGTCGGGTTCACGGTGCTGGCGATCGACCGCCTGCGCTCGTTCAGCGTGGCCGGCGAGACGAGCTGCCGGGGGGGGGGGGGGGCGGGCGCGACGCGGGCCGCCCGCCCGGTCAGAACGCGCGAGGCGAGATCAGCTCGTCAGAACGCGCACGCGATGACCAGCTCGGTGGTGCGGTCGGGCAGCAGGTCCAGCTTCGCGATCCGGCCCGCCGCGCGCAGGTCGCCGGCGACGGTGCCGAGCTGGTCGAGCACCGCCGCCGGTCCGAGCGCCTCGGCCAGCGGCACGTCCGCCTTCATCGACAGCTTCCGTTCCGACTTGGCGCGGCGCACCTGACCCAGCGCGTCCGCCGCCAGCCGCAGCAGCTCCGGGTCACCCGGCGCCTGCGTCGCGCGGCCCACCTCGTACGTGGTCGGCCAGGGCGCGCGGTGCACCGACCCGTACCGCCACCACGACCAGACCTCCTCGGTGACGAACGGCAGCACCGGCGCGAACAGGCGCAACTGCACCGACAACGCGGTCGCCAGCGCCGCCCGGGCCGAGTCGGCCGCTGGCCCGGTGCCGTAGGCGCGCTCCTTCACCAACTCGATGTAGTCGTCGCAGAACCGCCAGAAGAACGCCTCGGTGGCCATCAGGGCGGCCGTGTGGTCGTACCCGTCGAAGGCGGTGGTCGCGGTCGCGACCACGCCGGACAGTTCGGCGAGCATCGCGGTGTCCAGCGGTTGGGTCGCCGCGGCCCGCAGCGCGTCGGCGGCGCCCAGCCCGAGCGCGAACCGCGACGCGTTGAGCAGCTTGGTGGCCAGCCGGCGGCCCACCTTGACCTGGGCCGGGTCGAAGGCGAGGTCCATGCCCGGCTTGCCGTTGGCGGCCCAGTAGCGGACCGCGTCGGACCCGTTGCGCTCCAGCAGCGCCATCGGCGTGACCACGTTGCCCTTGGACTTCGACATCTTCTTGCGGTCCGGGTCGAGGATCCAGCCGGAGAGCACCGCCGTGTGCCAGGGCAGCGCGCCGTGCTCCAGGTGGGACCGGGCCACCGTGGCGAACAGCCAGGTGCGGATGATGTCGTGCCCCTGCGGGCGCAGGTCCATCGGGAAGACCCGGGCGAACAGGTCCGGGTCGGTCTCCCAGCCGCCGACGATCTGCGGGGTCAGCGACGAGGTGGCCCAGGTGTCCAGCACGTCCGGGTCGCCGGTGAAACCGCCCGGCTCGCCGCGCTGCGACTCCTCGTATCCGGGCGGCGGCTCGCTCGTCGGATCGATCGGGAGCATCGCCTCGTCCGGTGTGAGAGGGTGGGACCAGTCCGGCTCGCCAACGTCGTCGAGCCGGTACCACACCGGCACCGGCACGCCGAAGAACCGCTGCCGACTGACCAGCCAGTCACCGGTGAGACCGCCCACCCAGTGCTCGTACCGGTGCCGCATGTGCTCCGGCACCCAGCGCAGCTCCCGGCCCCGGGCCAGCAGTTCCTCGCGCAGGCCGGCGTCCCGGCCGCCGTTGCGCAGATACCACTGCCGGGTCGAGACGATCTCCAGCGGCCGGTCGCCGCGCTCGTAGAACTTCACCGGATGGGTGATCGGCCGCGGCTCGCCCACCAGGTCGCCCGCGTCCGCGAGCAGCTCCACGAGCGTCCGCCGGGCGCCGTTGACCGTCTGCCCGGCCAGCGCCGCGTAGGGCTCCGCCGGCACGCCGGCCGGCGGCTCCGGCAGCAGGCGCCCGTCCCGGCCGATCACCACGCGGGTGTCCAGCCGCAGCTCACGCCACCAGGTCACGTCGTTCAGGTCACCGAACGTGCAGACCATCGCGATGCCCGTGCCCTTGGCCGGGTCCGCCAGCGGGTGCGCACGCACCGGCACCTCGACCCCGAAGACGGGGGTACGCGCAGCCGCGCCGACCAGGTCCGCGTACCGCTCGTCGTCCGGGTGGCAGACGAGCGCCACGCAGGCCGGCAGCAGCTCCGGCCGGGTGGTGTCGATCAGCACCTCGCGGCCGTCGGGGCCGGTGAACCGCAGCCGGTGGTACGCGCCCGGCCGCTCCCGGTCCTCCAGCTCCGCCTGCGCGACGGCGGTGCCGTACCCGACGTCCCACAGCGTCGGCGCCTCGGCCTGGTACGCCTCGCCCCGGGCCACGTTGCGCAGGAACGCGCGCTGGCTGGCCGCGCGGGCCGCCGACCCGATCGTGGTGTACGTCAGCGACCAGTCCACGGACAGCCCGAGCCGCCGCCACAGCGCCTCGAACGCCTTCTCGTCCTCCACCGTGAGCAGTTCGCACAGCTCGATGAAGTTGCGCCGGGAGATCGCCGTCGGGTTCTTCCGGGCCGCGTCGTCCACCGGTGCGGCGGGCGGGCGCCAGTCCCTGTCGTACGGCAGTGCCGGGTCGGGACGCACGCCGTAGACGTTCTGCACCCGGCGTTCGGTGGGCAGCCCGTTGTCGTCCCAGCCCATGGGGTAGAAGACGGTCCGCCCGCGCATCCGCTGGAACCGGGCCACCGTGTCGGTGTGCGTGTACGAGAAGACGTGTCCCATGTGCAGCTCGCCCGACACGGTGGGCGGGGGAGTGTCGATCGCGTATACGTCCGACCGCTCCTTGGTGCGGTCGAACGCGTACGTGCCGTCGGACTGCCAGCGGCGGGCCCAGGTCTCCTCGAGGCCGTCCAGGCTCGGACGCTCGGGGACGCCGCCGCGGGCGCTCCTCGTCGTGTCGGTCATCAGCCGATGGTAGGCAGCCCGCCCGCCCCACTCCACGACTTTCCCCACCCCGCCCCCTGTCCCTGTCGATCTTGCACTTGCTGCCCCGGCGTAAGCCGCTTGTCGGGCATCCCGTGGGCGCCAAGTGCAAGATCGGCGGGGGTCGAACGGGCTAGAGGAGGGAGTCGCGCCACTGGCGGTGCAGGGCGGCGTAGCGGCCGTCGGCGGCGATCAGCTCGGCCGGTGGTCCGTCCTCCACGATCCGGCCGTCGTCGAGCACCAGCACCCGGTCGGCGGTCTCCACCGTGGAGAGCCGGTGGGCGATCACCAGCGCGGTACGGTCCCGCAGCACGTTGTGCAGGGCACGCTGCACCAGCCGTTCGGTCGGCACGTCCAGCGACGAGGTCGCCTCGTCGAGGATCAGCACCCGGGGGTCGGCGAGGAACGCGCGGGCGAACGCGACGAGCTGCCGCTGCCCGGCGGAGAGCCGGCCGCCGCGCCGGTGCACATCGGTGGCGTACCCGTCGGGCAGAGCGGCGATGAAGTCGTGCGCGCCGATCGCCCGCGCGGCCGCAACCACCGCCTCGTCGTCGGCGTCCGGCCGGCCGAATCTGATGTTGTCCGCCACGGAACCGCTGAACAGGTGGGTCTCCTGGGTCACCAGCACAACCGCCCGGCGCAGCTCGGCGTCGGCCAGGTCGCGCAGGTCCACCCCGTCCAGCCGGACCGCGCCCGCGTCCGGGTCGTGGAAGCGGGCCACCAGCTTCGCGACAGTGGACTTCCCCGCGCCGGTCGGCCCGATCAGCGCCACGGTCTGCCCGGGCGGCACGGTCAGGTCCAGGCCGGACAGGATCGGCGTCTGGCGGCGGTAGCCGAAGTCGACGGCGCGGAACGTGACCGCCCCGCGCGGCGGCCCGGCGGGCAGCGGCACCGGCCGGGCCGGTTCGGCCACCGCCGGGCGCTCGTCCAGCACCCCGGCCAGCTTCTCCAGCGCGGCGGTCGCCGACTGGAGCGAGTTGTAGAACTGGCTCAGCTCCTCCATCGGCTCGAAGAACCGGCGCAGGTAGAGCAGGAACGCGGCGAGCACACCCACCTCCACGCCGCCGCCCAGCACCCGCCAGCCGCCGTACCCGAGCACCACAGCCGTGGTCAGGTTGCCGATCAGCCGGATGCCCGGCGAGTAGATCGCGATCAGCCGGAACGCGCGCAGGCTGGATCGCCGGTAGTCGTCGTTCACCGCGCCGAAGATGTGGTCGTTGCGGTCCTCCCGCCGGTACGCCTGCACGGCCCGGATGCCGCGCAGCGACTCGACGAAGTGCACGATGACCAGCGCCACCGCCTCCCGGGTGCGCCGGTACGCCCCGGCCGAGGCGCGGGCGAACCAGCGCGACAGCACGAACAGGAACGGGAACGCGAGCAGCGTCACCGCCGCCAGTGGCAGGTCCAGCCAGAGCAGGATGCCCGCGACGGACAGCACCGACAGCCCGGCCATCACCAGCTTGTCGATGCCGCCGTCGACCAGCTCGGCGATCGACTCCAGGTCACTGGTCAGCCGGGACACCATCCGGCCGGACGTGTAGCGCTCGTGGAACCCGACGTCGAGGCGGAGGAAGTGCCCGTACACCCGGCGGCGCAGGTCGAGCAGGACGGCCTGGCCGATCCGGGCGGCGAGGGTGAGGAACGCGCGCCGGGCCGCGTACTCCACGGCGGTCGCGACCACGAACGCGGCGGCGACAGCGATCAGCGGGCCGGGATCACCGGCCCGCAGCGGCCCGATGCCCCGGTCGATGCCGAGCATGACCAGGTACGGCCCGGACATCGCGGCGGCGTTCTGGGCCAGCAGCAACGCCACCGCCAGCCCGAGCGTACGCCGGTGCGGGCGCAGCAGCCGTCGCAGCAGGACCCGGCTGCGGGCACGCAGCCGGGTCACCGCCGCCGGGGACGAGTCCTCGGCGCGGCTGCGATCGGCGTCCGGGTCGGTGGCCCGGCCCCGCCAGCGCGACAGGTCCGCGTCCGGAGCGGTGCCGCCCGGCCCGGTCGTCGCGTGACCGTCCGGGTCGGTCGTCGCGCGGCCGGCCGGTGCGTCCGGGTCGCCGCGGTTGCGCGCGCCGGCCGTCCCGTTGCCGTTCGGCGCGTCGCGGGGCCGGGGCACCCGCGGCGCGCGGCCGGTCACGAGCGCACCAGGCCGACGCCGTCGCTCCGTCGCTCCGGCTCGGCTGACAGCACCGCCCGGTAAGCGGGTACGCGGGCCAGCAGCTCCGAGTGGGTGCCGACGGCGACGATCCGGCCGTCGTCGAGCAACGCCACCCGGTCCGCCAGTGCCACTGTCGAGGGGCGGTGGGCCACCAGCAGGGTGGTGGTGGCGGTGTCCCGCAGCACCCGGCGCAGGGCCGCCTCGACGAGTGCCTCGGTGTGCACGTCCAGCGCGGAGAGCGGGTCGTCGAGCACCAGCACCGCGGGCCGGCCGAGCACCGCACGCGCCAGCGCGAGGCGCTGCCGCTGCCCGCCGGACAGCGACAGCCCCTGCTCGCCGACCCGGGTGGCGAGCCCCCACGGCAGCTCGTACGCGAACTCCGCCTGGGCCAGCGTCAGCGCGGCCCGGACCTCGTCCTCGCTCGCGTCCGGACGGCCCAGGGTGAGGTTCTCCCAGACCGACATGGAGAACAGCGTCGGCTCCTCGAACGCCACGGCGACCATCCGGCGCAACGACTCCAGCCGCAGGTCACGCACGTCGTGCCCGTCGATCGTGATCCGGCCGCGCGTCACCTCGTGCAGCCGGGGGACGAGCGACAGCAGCGTGCTCTTGCCGCAGCCGGTGCCGCCGACCAGCGCCATCGTCTCGCCCGGCTCGACGGTCAGGTCCAGGTCGCGCAGCACCGGCGCGGAGGTGCCGGGGTAGCGGAAGCCGACCCCCTCGAAGCGGAGCCGGCCGCGTACCTCGCCCCGGTCGAGCGGCCGGGCGTGCGGTGCGTCCACGATGGTCGGCGGCGTGTCCAGGACCTCCTGGATCCGGTCGGCGGCGGTCGCGGCCTCCTGGCCGTTGGCGATGATCCAGCCCAGCGACTGCACCGGCCAGATCAGCATGAGCTGGAGACTGACGAACGCGACCAGCTCACCGATGGACAGCGCGCCCTCGGCGACCGCTGCCGCCCCGGCCACCAGGACCGCGCCGAGCGTCAGGTTGGGCACCAGGTCGAACATCGCGGAGGTGCGGGCCAGCAGCCTGGCCTTGCCGATCCCGGTGTCGTGCAGCCGGCGCGCGCCGACGGCGAACCGGGCCGCCAGTTCCGGCCCGCGCCCGTACGCCCGCATGGTGCGCAACCCCAGCGCCGTCTCCTCGACCAGCGTGGCGACATCGCCCTGCTGGTCCTGCATCCGGCGCGACGCCGCGTGGTAGTGGCGCGCGAAGCGGCGGCTGATCAGGAACAGCGGTACGGCGCTCGCCGCGACCAGCAGCCCCAGCCACAGGTGCAGCCGGATCAGCAGCGCCACCACCGCCGCGTAGGTGACCAGGTTGAGCACCAGGAACAGCAACCCGAAGGAGAGGAACCGCCGGATCACCGAGAGGTCGCTGGTGATCCGGGACAGCAACTGGCCGGACTGCCAGCGGTCGTGGAAGCCGGCCGGAAGCCGTTGCAGGTGGGCGTAGATGTCGGCGCGGATGGCGGCCTCCATCCCGACCGAGGACGACGACTGCGTCCAGCGGCGGATGAAGATGAGGACCGCCTCGGCCACGCCGAGCAGCAGCGCCAGGGCGCCGAGCCGCAGCAGCCCGGCCTCGTCGTGCCGGGCCACCGGCCCGTCGACGACCCGCTGCACCACCAGCGGAACGGCCAGGCTGGCAGCGGTGGCGGCCAGCGCCGCGACCAGCAGCCAGGCGAACTCCATCGCGTACGGGCGCAGGTAGGGCCGCAGCCGCCAGAGGTTGCGCAGCGGCTGGGACCGGGCGCCGGTATGCGCCGCGGGGTTGCCGTCGCTGGACGCGGGCACTACCCGACGGTAGCGGCCGGGGGTGACACTCCGGCTGTCAGCTAGCCGTCACCCGTCCCTCATGCCCGAGAAGCCACTTCTTCACGTCCAGCCCCCAGCGGTAGCCGCCGAGCGAACCGTCGGTGCGCAGCACCCGGTGACAGGGCACGAACAGCGCGGCGGCGTTGCGCGCGCAGGCCGCCGCGGCGGCCCGGATCGCGGCCGGTCGCCCGGCCAGCGCGGCGAACCCGGTGTAGGTGACCGGGTCGCCGGGCTTCACGTCCCGCAGCACCTGCCAGGCGTGCGTCAGGAATGCGCCGCCGGTGTGCTGCTCCACCGCGACCGCGTCGATCGCGGTGAGGTCACCGTCCAGGTAGGCCCGAACGGCGGCGGTCACCGGACCGAGGTCGGCCCGTTCGCGCAGTTCGCCGCGCAGGCTCGGGTGGATCAACGGCATCAGGACGGCCGGGTCGGCGGTGAACCCCGCCGCGCGTACCGCCCCGGTCGGGCCGGCGAGCACGCTCAGCGGGCCGGCGGGGGTGTCGATGACGGTGCTGTCCACAGTGCTCATGCTGCTCTCCAGAGTCGGATGGTCGCGTACGACCGCCAGGGGCGCCAGCGGTCGGCGTACGCGGACAGGGTCTTCGGGTCGTCGGACAGGCCGAGCGCTGCTGCGCCGCGGCGTACGCCCAGGTCGGTGGTGAGCGCGACATCGGGGTCGCCGAGTGCGCGCATGGCCAGGTAGCCGGTGGTCCACGGGCCGACGCCGGGCACCGCGGTCAGGAGCCGGACCGTCTCCTCCCGGTCGCCTCCGGGCTCCAGGTCCAGCTCGCCGCCGGCGACCGCGCGGGCCAGCGCGCGGAGCGTCTCCCGGCGGGCCGCCGGCATCCGGAACGCCGTGTCCGGCGCCGCGAGCACCTCGGCCGGACCGGGGAACGCCACCAGGCCGTCCGCCGGGTCGTCGGCGCCCGCCCCGCTCGCAGTCCGGGTGGCGGAGAGCAGGCGGGTGAGCGTGGTCCGCGCCGAGGCCAGCGAGACCTGCTGGGTGGTGACGGCGCGGACGGCCAGCTCGAAACCGTCGACCGCGTGCGGCAGCCGGACGCCGGGTTCGGCCGCGACGGCCGGGGCCAGCGCCGGGTCGGCGGCCAGTGTGGCGTCCACCGCGACCGGGTCGGCGTCCAGGTCGAGCAGACGACGGCAGCGGGCCACCGCGGGAGCCAGGTCACGCATGTCGGCCAGCCGCAGCGTGGCGTCGATGTGGCCGTCGGCGGGGGTCAGCGCGACAGTGGCGGGACCGTGCGGCAGACGCAGCCCCCGGTGGTAGGTGCCGTCGCGGACCACCTCGACGCCGGGCAGCGCGCGTAGCGCGAGGAAGTCCAGCAGCGCGCCCGCGTGCAGCGGGGGCCGGTGTGCCAGCCGCAGCGAGAGCGTGCCCGCCCCGGTGGTCGCCGCCGGGCCACGCCGGCCGGCCCGCAGCTCGGACGGGGTGCCGCCGTAGACCTCGCGGACCGTGTCGTTGAACTGCCGGACGCTGCCGAACCCGGCGGCGAAGGCCACCTCGGCCAGGCCGAGGCCGGTGGTCTCGATGAGGATCCGGGCGGTCTGCGCGCGCTGGGCGCGGGCCAGCGCCAGCGGGCCGGCGCCCAGCTCGGCCCGGAGCATCCGGTGCAGGTGCCGCTCGGTGTAGCCCAGCCGGGTGGCCAGGCCGGGCACCCCGTCCCGGTCCACCACGCCGTCGGCGATCAGCCGCATGGCGCGGCCGACCAGGTCGGCCCGGACGTCCCACTGGGGCGAGCCGGGCGCGGCGTCCGGCCGGCACCGGCGGCACGCCCGCAGCCCGGCCCCCTGCGCGGCGGCGGCGGACGGGAAGAACCGGACGTTCTGCCGCTTCGGCGTCATCGCCGGACAGGACGGCCGGCAGTAGATCCCGGTCGACGTCACACCGGTGTAGAACCAGCCGTCGAACCGCGGGTCGCGGCTGTCGACGGCTCGGTAGCAGCGCTCGAAGTCCAGCTCCATGCCACGATCCTGCCTCGCAGCTCCCGGGCCCGGCTGGCGGGATTCGGACATGACGTGCGGCAGTCGCGCCAGCCCGGGGAAGTGGGGGGGTGCCCCCCCCCCCCCCCCCCCCCCCCCCCCCCCAC
>NZ_JAMHIU010000044.1:0-20437 GCF_023896895.1 Micromonospora sp. CPM1 | reverse complement strand
GGGTGGGGGTGGGTAGGCGCCCGCGCCGGGCTGGGGGTAGCCGCCTGCGCCGGGCTGGGGGTAGGCGGCGCCCGGGGTGGGGCCGGTGCCTGCGCCGGGCTGGGAGTGTCCGCCCGGCTGGGCGTAGGTGCCCGGGTGGGCGTAGGCGCCGGGTGACGGGTGGCTGCCGGGAGGGCCGTAGCCGGAAGGCGGAGCGGCGGGATATCCGGCCGGGACCGGCGGGCCCTGCCCGTTGCCGTCCATCCGATCCAGCGCCTCGTCCGGGATCGAGCCGGCCCGGGCCAGTTCGCGCCGGTGACGGCGGCGGTTCCAGATCAGGAACACCACGAGCGCCAGCAGCACCACGAGCGCCACCGCGATGCCGATGCCGATGACCATCACCTGCTGGTCGGAGGGGCCGCCGCGGTCGCCGTACTTGGTCACGTCGAAGTTGTCGTCCTCGGCGGCGGCCGGCGGCGCGGACGCGCTCGGCGCGGCGGCCCCGAGCAGCGGGTTCGCCGACACCGACGGCACGTCGGCGGTGAGTGCCGCCACCGGGTCGATCCGGCCGAAGCCGAACCGCGGGTCACGGCCGGGCGGGCCGGCGTCCCGGGCGGTACGGATGATCCGGTTGATCACGTCGGACGCGGAGAGCTTCGGGTACTTCGACCGGATCAGCGCCGCGACGCCGGAGACGACGGCGGCGGCGTCGGAGGTGCCGTCGCCCCAGCCGTAGCCCCGGTCCGGGCCGATGTTGTAGACCTCGTCGCCGGGCGCGGCGATCACCGCTTCCGGCCCCTGGGCCGAGCCGGACCAGAAGCCCCCGCCCCGGACCGTGCCGGTCACCGCGATCACGCCGGGGATCTTGGCGGGTGAGACGACGTCCGGGCCGGCCGAGCGGACGTTGCCGGCGGCGGCGACCACGACCACGTCGCGCTCCAGCGCGTACCGGATCGCGGCCGCCTCGCTCTCGTCCACGGCCCCGGCGCCGCCGTACGACAGGTTGAGCACCTTCGCCCCGCCGTCGACGGCCATCCGGATGCCGGTCGCGGAGTCGTCCTTGGTGGCCGCCGCGCCGACGGGCTTCCGGACGGGCAGGATCCGGGCGTCGGGCGCGATGCCGACCACCCCGGTGCCGTTGGCCGCGATGATCCCGGCCATGTGGGTGCCGTGGCCGTCCGGGTCGCGCCGGCCGTCGCCGGAGTCGCGGGTGCTCCCACCGGCCAGGACCTGGCCCCGCATGTCGGGGTGCCCGGCGTCGACGCCGGTGTCCAGTACGCCGACGACGACGCCCCGCCCGGTGGAGATCTGATGCGCCCGGTCGATCCGCAGCTCGTCCAGGTACCACTGCTCGGCGCGGCGCGGAGCGGCGACCGCCGGCTGGGCGGCCCCCAGCAGCATCAGTCCGGCAAGCAGACCGGCCGCCACCGGCCGGAGCGCGCCGACGTGCACCTTCATCCGTCCGTCCTCATCGCAGGATGCCCGGGGACGCACCGTCACCGGTGCCCCACGGATCGTCGTCCTCAGTCAACCATGACGAGTGCTCCGCAGCGCCGCCGCCGTGCCCGGCGCCGCCGTGACCACCCATCATTCCGCCGCCCATCATCCCGGCGCCGGCCATCCCGCCGCGCATGCCGCCCGCACCGCCCGGTCCCGCCGCGGACGCGGCCTTCAGCGCGCTGGCCGCGCTGGTCAGTGGCGGAACCTTGCCGTTACCGCCGCCGACCATGCCGGGCAGGCCGCCCATGGCCATGCCGCCGGCCGCGCCGATCCCGCCACCGCCGATCCCGCCGGCCGAGCCCAGGCCGGCGCCACCGCCGCCGAAGCCGCCGCCACCGGCGCTCAGTCCGCCCGCGCCGGCGCCGCCGCCGCCCAGACCGAGCGTGCCCGGTCCACCCGCGGTGATCGTGCCGGGCCCGCCCGCGCCGGCCAGACCGCTGCCGTACTCCGGGCTGCCCGAGCCGGGCGCGCCGCCGAGCTCGGGGATCCCGCCGGTGCCCGGCGGGGTGTAGGAGCCGCCGCCGGGGATGCCGCCGCCGGGCACGCCGGTGCCCGGCGGCGTGAACGAACTGCCACCGGGCGTGCCGCCACCGGGGATGCCGGTGCTGCCCAGGGACGGCATCGGGCCGCCGCCGGGCATTCCACCGCCGGGCATGCCGCCGCCGGGCGCGCCGCCACCCGGCAGGCCGCCGCCGGGCACACCCGACGGGGGAACCCGCGGGTCGCCGCGGTAGCCGTCACCCAGCTCACTGTCGGTGGGGCGGGGTACGACCAGCTTGGGGCGCTCGGCCTCGACCGCGGCCGGCAACGGCGACATCGCCTTGTTGGCCGCCTGCTGGTTGTCGCGGTACCAGTTGTCCAGGTGCGACTTGGTGTCCCACCAGCCGCCCCGCTTCTGGTCGCTGGCGTTGCCGTCGATCTTCATGGTGGCTTCGAGGTCGTCGGCCTTGTCGCGGAACGCGCCGTCGGCGTAGAGCGCCTGGTTGGCCTGGTAGTCACCGCGCAGGGCGGCCAGGAAGCCGGACTGGCTCTCGCCGTCGCGGGCGTCGTCCAGCTCGGTGCCGCCGGGCAGGCTCCACTCGTTCCAGCCGAAGTTGTCCATCAGCGGGATCGGGATGCTCGCCACCGCTGTACGGATGTCCCCCTCGATCCGCGTCAGCGCGCCACTGACGTTGCTGGCGTGCGTGATGAGTTCCTCGATCTCCTTGCCGATGTCGCCGAGGTGCTCGCGGTACGCGTCGCCGCCGCTGCCCTTCCAGCCGGCGAGCATCCCGGGCAGGCCGCCGGTGTGCGGGCGCTCCTGCCCGGCCGCGATCGGGCCGACGAACGAGCGACCGACGAGCGAGTCGCGCAGGTGGCCGAGCGCGGTGGAGAGGTTCTTCCAGCCCGCACCGACCGATCCGACGGTTTCCGGGTCCGCCGAGAGCGTCACCTCACGGACGCAACGCTCCCAGGTGCCTCCTGCCATGACCGTCTCCCCCTCAGGCCGTGTACGGGTAGGTGGGCTGCTGCCCGGCGTCCGGCGGCGGGGCCGCGGACTCCAGCAGCCGCTCGATGTCCTTGCCGTTGGCCGCGTTGCGGGCCTCGGCGTCGCGGAACGCCTTGGCGATGTCCTGTGTGCCCTGCTTCAGGCCGGCCAGCTTCATGGAGATGGCCTTGAGGTGGGCCTCCATGCTGGCCGTGGACGTGGTCAGCGCCTGCCACTGCATCCGGGCGTCCTCGTACGCGCCGAACGGGGTGCCGTTGGGCACCGTCTGCGCGTTGCCGCTGTCGCCCTTCATCCGCTCCTTGATGCGTTCCATCTCCCAGCCGATGGTGTCGTCGACGTACTGCTTGAGACGCTCGACGTACTCCGCTGCGGCGTCCAGATCCTCGACGCTGACGTGCAGATCGCCGGTGTCCGGCGGATTGATGCCCATCCTGACTGTCCTCCCCGCTGCCGGCCCCGGCCGGTCCACTACGGACGCAGCGTATCGAGGAAGGACCAGTCGGGGCACCCCCGCCCCACGTATCGCGACGGTCACCGGGAAAGACGACGGAGCGCGGGAACCCGGTCGGGTTCCCGCGCTCCGGTGCGTGCCGGTGGCCTCAGCCCTGCGCGGCGGCGGGCAGCTTCAGGCCGTTGACCGGGGTGAGCGGCAGCAGCTTGCGGCCGGTCGGGCCGATCTGGATCTCGGTGTCCATGGACGGGCAGACGCCGCAGTCGAAGCAGGGCGTCCACCGGCAGTCGTCCTGCTCGTACTCCGACAGGGAGTCCTGCCAGTCCTGCCAGAGCCAGTCCTTGTCGAGACCGGAGTCGAGGTGGTCCCAGGGCAGGACCTCCAATTCCTCGCGCTCGCGGGTGGTGTACCAGTCGAGGTCCACCCCGTACGCCGGCAGCACCTCGGCGGCGGCGTCCACCCACCGCTGGTACGAGAAGTGTTCGCTCCAGCCGTCGAACCGGCCGCCGTTCTCCCAGACCTTGCGGATCACCGCGCCGACCCGGCGGTCGCCCCGGGACAGCAGGCCCTCGATCAGCGACGGCTCGCCGTCGTGGTAGCGGAAGCCGATCGCCCGGCCCAGCGAGCGGTCGCTGTTGATCGCCTGCTTGAGCAGCTTGAGCCGGCCGTCGATGACCTCCGGCCGCTCCATCGAGGCCCACTGGAACGGGGTGTGCGGCTTGGGCACGAACCCGCCGATGGAGACCGTGCAGCGGATGTCCTTGGATCCGGTGGCGGCGCGGCCGGCCCGGATCACCTCGTGCGCCATGTCGGCGATCTCCAGGACGTCCTCGTCGGTCTCGGTGGGCAGGCCGCACATGAAGTAGAGCTTCACCTGCCGCCAGCCGTTGGAGTACGCGGTGACCACCGTACGGATGAGGTCTTCCTTCGACACCATCTTGTTGATCACCTTGCGGATCCGCTCCGACCCGCCCTCGGGGGCGAAGGTCAGACCGGTCCGGCGCCCGTTGCGGGACAGCTCCTGGGCCAGGTCGATGTTGAACGCGTCCACGCGGGTCGACGGCAGCGACAGCGAGACGTTGGTGCCCGCGTACTGCTCGGCCAGGCCGGAGCACATGTCGCCGATCTCGGAGTGGTCGGCCGACGACAGCGACAGCAGGCCCACCTCGTGGAAGCCGGAGAACTCCAGCCCCTGCTGCACCATCTGGCCGACGGTGGTGATCGAACGCTCCCGCACCGGGCGGGTGATCATGCCGGCCTGGCAGAAGCGGCAGCCACGGGTGCAGCCCCGGAAGATCTCCACCGCGTACCGCTCGTGCACCGTCTCGGCGAGCGGGACCAGGGGCTTCTTCGGGTACGGCCAGGCGTCCAGGTCCATCGTCGTGCGCTTGTGCACGCGGAACGGCACGTCCGGGCGGTTCGGCACGACCCGCTGGATCCGGCCGTCGGGCAGGTAGTCGACGTCGTAGAAGCGCGGCACGTAGACGCTCTCGGTCCGGGCCAGCCGCAGCAGCAGCTCGTCCCGGCCGCCCGGGGAGCCCTCCGCCTTCCACTCCCGGACGATGGCGGTGATCTCCAGCACCGCCTCCTCGCCGTCGCCGAGCACCGCGGCGTCGACGAAGTCGGCGATCGGCTCCGGGTTGAACGCGGCGTGCCCGCCGGCCACGATCACCGGGTCGGCGTCGGTGCGGTCGGCGGCGAGCAGCGGGATGCCGGCCAGGTCGATCGCGGTGAGCAGGTTGGTGTAGCCCAGCTCGGTGGAGAACGAGACGCCGAACACGTCGAAGTCGCGCACCGGGCGGTGGGCGTCGACGGTGAACTGCGGCACGCCGTGGGCGCGCATCAGCTTCTCCAGGTCGGGCCAGACCGCGTACGTCCGCTCGGCCAGCACGTCGGGCAGCTCGTTGAGCACCTCGTACAGGATCTGCACGCCCTGGTTGGGCAGGCCAACCTCGTAGGCGTCCGGATACATCAGCGCCCACCGGACGGTCGCGGCGTCCCAGTCCTTGACCACGGCTCCCAGCTCTCCACCCACGTACTGGATGGGCTTGGTCACCTGCGGCAGCAACGGCTCCAGCCGGGGCCAGACCGAGTTGGCGGCGGCGGGACGCGGGGTCGTGGACGGGGCACTCATAATGCCCAAGCGTACGCGGTGCCCCCGCCCTGTCCCGCGCCCGCGCCCGTGTCCGCCGCGTTGATCAAGGAGTTTGCGGACTCCCCCGTGCTCCCACCGGACACGAACTCCTTGATCACCGGAGTGAGGGCGGGGAGCGGGGCGGGATTCGTCCCGGGTGGCGGGGCGGTACTAACCTCGCAACGGGCGCGAGAGGAGATAGCCGCGATGCCGCAGCCGCAGCCGGGGGCGGACCGGCCGGCCGACGGGGCCGAGATGCCGTCCGTCACCGAGCCGGCGACCGCCGTCGACACCGAGGACGCCACCGGCGCCTCGGCTCCGGCGTCCCCGTCCGGCACGCCGGAGGCCACCGACGACCGGACCTCCGACGGGGTGTCGGCCGACCAGCCGTCCGACGCCGCCGACGGCAGACCGCACGACGGTACGCCCCACCGCCGGCCGTCCGCCGCCGCGCCCGACGAGCAGCCGCACCGCACCGAGCCGGGTGACCGGTCATCCGACGGCGAGGTGCAGGACCTGCCGCCCGACGCCCCGGCCATGCAGAGCCCGGCTGCCTCGACCTCCGACGCGCAGCCGACGCCCGCACCGGCCGACCCGGCAGGACAGGCCGCACCGGCCGACCAGGGCGAACCGGCGGAGCCTGCCGAGTCGGCGGGGGCAGCGGCCGGCGACGCCGAATCGCCAAGCCAGGCCGCACCGACGACCGACGCCGCGGACGCCGCCAGCAACACCGGAGCGGCGGCCGCCGACACCGAGGCGCCGACCGCCGACGCCGGGACGCCGGCCGGCACCGAAGCCACCCCGCCCGTACCGGTCACCCGGGCCCGGGGTTCGGCGGCGGTTCCCGGCCGCACCACGCCCGTCCCCACGCCGCGGACCGGGCGACGGCCGGATCCGACCCGCATCGACCTCGTGCCGCAGCCGCACCAGGCCACGGCCACCCCCGATCCCACCCGGGTCGAGAACACCCCGGATCCCACCCGCGTGGAGAGCACACCCGACCCGACCCGGGTCGAGGCGCCCGCTCCCCGGTGGAGCGGTTCCGCAGCCGTCCCGCCACCACCGCCGCGCCGCCCCGCCTGGGGCGAGTCCGCCGAGCCCACCCCGGTGCCGCCGCTCGCGTCACCGGAACACGCGACGCCGGTCGACCCGTGGGCGGGGGTGGACACCACCGGCTGGGAGCTGCACGCCCCGGAACTGCCGCCGCCGACGCCGACGCTGCCGTACACCGCGCCCTGGGCCGTGCCGGACAACCCCCACCCGGCCCACCCGGCCCCGCAACCGGTGCCACCGGCTCATCCCGCGCCGCCCGCGGCCCGGCCGGTCTCGCCGCCGCCGCACAGCCCGCCGTACCCCGGACCGGCCCGGCCGGTCTCACCGCCGCACCACCCCGGCCCGCCGGCCGCCCGTCCGCTGCCGCCGCCGGCGCCCGTCGCGCCGCCGGCGAAGCCGGGCCGGCCGCCGAAGCAGCGCCGGGGCAAGGCCGGGCCGCCTGCCGCGCCGCCGGGCTGGCAGCAGCCGCCCAAGCGGACCCGCCGCCGGCGCCGCTGGCCCTGGGTGCTGCTGCTCTCCGTGGCCTGCTGCTGCGGCCTCCCGCTCTGGTGGTTCCAGCCGATCTCCAGCCAGTACCCGGCCAGCGCCACCCTCCCGGACCAGATCGACTCGATGCGGCTGCGCCAGGACGACAGCAGCAGGGCCGCCGCCGAGGAGCTGAAATCCCGGGTACGCGAGACGAACCTGCTCGCCGAGGACACGTTCGCCGGCATCTACAGCACGAGTGACGGCAAGCGGGTGACGTTGTTCGGCAGCACCGGCCTGCGGTTCAGCCCGGAGTCGGACGCCAAGTCGGAGATCGAGCGCCTCGCCGGGGACTACGCCCTGCAGGAGTCGGTGGTGGTGGACACCGGCGTACGGGGTCGCCACGAGCGATGCGCCGTCGGTCGGGCGGACGGCGACTCGGTGGTGGTCTGCGTGTCGGCCGACCACGGCAGCCTCACCACCGGCGTATTCACCCGGCTGTCGGTGGACGACAGCGGGCGGCTGCTGAACGACCTGCGTCAGCGCGTGGTGGTGCCGAAGTCCTGACCGCTCAGGCGGTCGGCTCGCCGCCGGTCTGGTCGCCGGTGGCCGCCTGGTCGGCGCGCTTCGGGGCGTAGCGCGGGACGTACTCCTGGCCGCTGAGCTTCTGGATCTCGGCCATCATCTCGTCGGTCATGACGCGCAGCGAGGTGCGGTCGTCGGGACGGCCGGTGAAGTCCAGCGGCTTGCCGAACTTGATTGTGATCTTGGCGCGGCCCGGCCGCGGGATCCGCGTGCCGATCGGCTGGGCCTTGTCGGTGCCGGTCACGCCGACCGGGATGATCGGCACGCCGGCGGCGATCGCCAGCCGGACGGTGCCGGTACGCCCGCGGTAGAGCCGCCCGTCCGGGGAGCGGGTGCCCTCCGGGTAGACGGCGACCAGGTCACCGGCCTTGAGCACCGGGATCGCCGCGTCGAACGCGGTGAGCGCGGCCCGGCCGCCGGCCCGCTCGACCGGGATCGCGCCCAGGCCGGTGAGCACGAACTTGGAGAAGCCGCCCTTGAGCCCGGTGCCCTTGAAGTACTCCGACTTGGCCCAGAACGCCAGGTGCCGCGGCACCACGGTGCCGAGGAGCAGTTCGTCGGCGACGGAGAGGTGGTTGCTGGCGAAGATCGCACCGCCGGTCGCCGGGATGTGCTCCAAACCCTCCACGTGCGGACGGAAGGCCAACCGGAGCGTGGGCGCCACGGTGAGCTTGCCGATGGTGTAGAGCAGGGGCACGGGTCCTCCGGCGGTCGTACGTGAAACAGGCGCTGTCACGGTAGCCGACGCGGCCGTCCGCCACCGAGCGGGTGGCTCGCAGTCCACTCGCTGGGGCCGGGCCCTCCTCCACCCGAGGGGGTGCAGGAGGGCCCGGTCCGCTCACACCTTGCGGACCGTCACGGTCACGCGCTCGCCCTCGCCGGCCTCGCCGGTGAAGCCGTCGAGCCCTTCGGCGAAGTCGATGCTGTCGGCCAGCACCTCCCGGGCCACGAACCCGGTGTACGCGGCGACCGCCGCGCGTACCTCCTCGGACGCGGAGACGGCCACCGTGATCCGGTCGGAGACGTCGAGGTCGGCGTCGCGGCGGGCCTGCTGCACGACCCGGACCACGTCCCGGGCCAGCCCTTCGGCGGCGAGTTCCGGCGTGACCTCGGTGTCCAGCACGACCACTCCCTCACCGCCGGGCAGCGGCGCGGAGTGCTCGGCGTCGGCGGCGACCAGGCGCAGCTCGTACTCGCCCTCGGCGAGCGTGACCCCGGCGGCGACCGGGGCGCCGTCGCGCAGCTCCCACTCCCCCGCCTTGACCGCCTTGATCACCTGCTGGACGGCCTTGCCGACGCGCGGGCCGAGCGCCCGCGGCACCACGGTGAGGACCTGCTGGCAGTACGCGGACACCTCGCCGGTGAGCACGACCTCCTTGACGTTCACCTCGTCGGCGACCAGGTCGGCGAAGGGCCGCAGCTGGTCGGCGACGGGCGAGGCCACTGTCAGCTTCGCCAGCGGCAGCCGTACCCGCAGGCCCTTGGCCTTGCGCAGCGACAGCGCCGCCGACGCGACCGCCCGGACGTTGTCCATCGCGGAGACCAGCTCGTGGTCGGCCGGGAACTCCTCCGCGGACGGCCAGTCGGTCAGGTGCACCGACCGCTCGCCGGTCAGCCCGCGCCAGATCTCCTCGGCGGTCAGCGGCGCCAGCGGCGCCACCACCCGGCACAGCGTCTCCAGCACGGTCCACAGCGTGTCGAACGCGTCCGCGTCGCCGGCCCAGAAGCGGTCCCGGGACCGGCGCACGTACCAGTTGGTCAGCGCGTCCAGGTAGGACCGCACCGTCGCGCACGCACCGGAGATGTCGTACGCGTCCATCTGCGCGCCGACGGTCGCCACCAGTTCGTTCGTCTTCGCCAGCACGTACCGGTCGAGCACGTTCGCCGAGTCGGTACGGCGACGCGCGGTGTGGCCGTCGGCGTTGGCGTACAGCGAGAAGAAGTACCAGACGTTCCACAGCGGCAGCAGCACCTGGCGCACCGCGTCCCGGATGCCCGACTCGGTGACCGCCATGTCGCCGCCGCGCAGCACCGGCGAGGACATCAGCATCCACCGCATCGCGTCCGACCCGTAGGAGTCGAACACGTGGTAGACGTCCGGGTAGTTGCGCAGGCTCTTGGACATCTTGCGCCCGTCCGAGCCGAGCAGGATGCCGTGGCTCAGGCAGTTGCGGAACGCCGGCCGGTCGAACAGCGCGGTGGCCAGCACGTGCATGGTGTAGAACCAGCCGCGGGTCTGCCCGATGTACTCGACGATGAAGTCACCCGGGTAGTGGTGCTCGAACCACTCGCGGTTCTCGAACGGGTAGTGCACCTGGGCGAACGGCATCGAGCCGGACTCGAACCAGCAGTCCAGCACCTCCGGCACCCGGCGCATCATCGACTTGCCCGTCGGGTCGTCCGGGTTGGGGCGGACCAGGTCGTCCACCGCCGGCCGGTGCAGGTCGGTCAGGCGTACGCCGAAGTCACGCTCGATGTCGGCGAGCGAGCCGTACACGTCCACGCGCGGGTGGTTCGGGTCGTCCGAGCGCCACACCGGGATCGGCGAGCCCCAGAACCGGTTCCGGCTGATCGACCAGTCCCGGGCGTTCGCCAGCCACTTGCCGAACGAGCCGTCCTTGATGTGCCCGGGCGTCCAGTTGATCTGCTGGTTCAGCTCGACCATGCGGTCCTTGAACTTCGTCACCGCGACGAACCACGACGACACCGCCTTGTAGACCAGCGGGGTGTCGCAGCGCCAGCAGTGCGGGTACGAGTGGGTGTAGGTGTCCTGCCGCAGCACCACCCCCCGCTCCTTCAGCTCCCGGATCACCGGCTTGTTCACGTCGAAGACCTGCTCGCCCTGGTACGGCGGCACCAGCGCGGTGAACCGGGTGTGGTCGTCCACGGTCACGACGGTGGGGATGCCGGCGGCGTTGCAGGTGTTCTGGTCGTCCTCACCGAAGGCGGGGGCCAGGTGGACGATCCCGGTGCCGTCCTCGGTGGTGACGAAGTCCGCGCCGAGCACCTGGTAGGCGTTCGGGCCGGCCGGCTCGACCAGGAAGTCGTAGAGCGGCGTGTAGCGGCGTCCGACCAGGTCGCGGCCGTACACGGTGCCGACCTGCTCGTAACCCTCCAGTTCCTTGGCGTACGCGCCGAGGCGCGCGGCGCCGACGACGTAGCGCTCGCCGTCGCGTTCCAGCACGGCGTACTCGATGTCGGGGCCGACGGCGAGCGCCAGGTTCGACGGCAGCGTCCACGGCGTGGTGGTCCAGACGCCCACCTTGACCGGCCCGCGCAGCGGCTCCGGCGCGTTCTCGTCGGCGGTCAGCTCGAACCAGACGGTGAGCGTCGGGTCGTGCCGGTCCCGGTAGACGTCGTCCATCCGGGTCTCGGTGTTCGACAGCGGCGTCTCGCACCGCCAGCAGTACGCGAGCACCCGGAAGCCCTCGTAGACCAGGCCCTTGTCGTGCAGGGTCTTGAAGGCCCACATGACGCTTTCCATGTAGTCCAGGTCGAGCGTCTTGTAGTCGTTGGCGAAGTCGACCCAGCGGGCCTGCCGGGTGACGTACCGCTCCCAGTCGTGGGTGAACTCCAGCACGGAGGTGCGGCAGGCGTCGTTGAACCGGGCCACGCCGAGGTCGAGGATCTCCGCCTTGGTGGTGATGCCGAGCTGCTTCTCGGCCACCACCTCGGCGGGCAGGCCGTGGCAGTCCCAGCCGAACCGGCGCTCGACGTGCTTGCCGCGCATGGTCTGGTAGCGCGGCACCACGTCCTTGACGTAGCCGGTGAACAGGTGGCCGTAGTGCGGCAGGCCGTTGGCGAACGGCGGGCCGTCGTAGAAGACGTACTCGTTCTCGCCGTTCCGGCCGGCGTCGCGGGCCTCGACTGACGCCTCGAAGGTCTTGTCGGCCGTCCAGTGCTCCAGCACCCGGCGCTCGACCGCGGGCAGGTCCGGGCTCGCCGGGACACCGGCGCCGGTCGGGTCGTGCAACGGATAGGCCATCGCCTGTCGCTCTCCCTCAGCAGCTCACTCGTCTGTGGTCTGCGAGGACGAGCCGAATCCGGTGCGCCGTTACCGGCGTCCCGGGTGTGGCCCGCGGTACCACCCCGCTTGGCGGCCGAGGTGCGACCGCCCGCTCGTTGGCCGGCTGTGACGGGCCGTCCCGTCCGGTTCTACTGGGCCGGTGACCCGGCTGTTCTTCCGGAGGCTCACCGGTGATGGCCGGGTCGTCGCCTGTGCGTTCAAGCGTACTCGACCCCCCACCCACCGCGCCGCCGAGTATCCCGCCACCCCGGCCCACCCCGGCCCAGCCCACCCGTCCCCCACCTGCCCCACCCCAGGCCCGTCGATCATGAGGTTGACGGCGATGTCGATCTCGGATTTCGCCGCCAACCTCATGATCGACGCGGTTTCGGGAGGGGGTCAGGCCGGCGCGGAGCACGTCATGACCACCGTCACACCGCCGTGCCGTCACACCGCACCCGCCGTGCCCCGTCCTGTCCGCGTACCCGAACCTCAAGGAGGCGGCGATGAGCCGGATGGACATGGCGGCGGTGGCACCCGAGGCGTACCAGGCCGTGCTGGGCCTGGAGAAGTACGTCCGGGCGAACGTGGACCACACCGTGCTGGAGCTGGTGAAGCTGCGGGCGTCGATGCGCAACGGCTGCGCGTTCTGCGTGGACATGCACAGCCGCGAGGCGCTGGCGGCCGGTGAGGACAGCCGCCGGCTGTTCGCGGTCGCGGCGTGGCGCGAGGCCCCGTTCTTCGACGAGCGGGAGCGGGCCGCGCTGGCCCTCACCGACGCGGTGACCCGGCTCGGCGAGCACGGCGTGCCGGACGACGTCTGGGACGCCGCGGCGAAGGTGTGGTCGGAGAAGGAGCTGGCGGACCTGGTGATGGCGATCGCCACCATCAACGTGTGGAACCGGGTCGCGGTGACCTGCCAGACGCAGCCGCCGGCGTCGGTCTGACGGCTGACGCACGACGGCCCCGGTCCCGCCAGGAGCGGGCCGGGGCCGTCGGCGTGTCGTCAGGCCAGCTCGGGGAACCAGAGCGCGATCTCGCGCTTGGCGCTGTCCGCCGAGTCGGAGGCGTGCACCAGGTTCTCCCGGTTCGACAGCGACAGGTCACCGCGGATGGTGCCGGCGGCGGCCTTGCGGCCGTCGGTGCTGCCGATCATCGCGCGCACCACCTCGATCACATGGTCGCCGGAGAGCACGAGCGCCACCAGCGGGCCGCTGGTCATGAACGTCTTCAGCGGCGGGTAGAACGGCTTGTCGACGTGCTCGGCGTAGTGCTGGTCGGCGAAGCCGCCGTCCATGGTCCGGCTCACCATCGCGTCGATCCGCAGGCCCTTGCGCTCGAAACGGGACAGGATCTCGCCCACCAGACCGCGGCGCACCGCGTCGGGCTTGATCAGTACGAGCGTCCGCTCGTCCGGGCTGCTGCTGGACACGCTGGTTTCCTCCTGCGCACTCAAACGGGGTTCGGCTGGGTACGGTCAGCGTAGCGACCCGGTCCCGGCGCCGGCGCGGCGGCTGCGTCTTCCCTGGCCCGCCGCGGCGGCCTAGCCTGGCCCTGGAACCCCTGGGAGGTCCACTGTGGCGAATGGCGGGAACCGCACGATCGCGCCGGTACGCAAACTGATCGGGGCGGTGCTGGGCACCGTCGCCACCTTCGTGACCGTGTTCGGGCTCGGCATGACCAGCTGGGCCATCGTGGCGCTCGGGGTCGCGTTGCTGGTGCTGGCGATCGCCCTGGCCACGGTACGCGGGGGCGGTCGCACCTGGGTGATCGGCCTGGGGCACGTGCACAGCGCCTCCGAACCACCCACCCAGTACGCGTTCGGCCGGTGCGAGCTGCAACTGGTCATCGACGCGCCCGGCCTGCCGCCCCGCTCCAAGAAGATCATCGAGCCTCGGGTGCCGGTCGCCAAGTGGCCCTCGCTGGGCCAGGCGCTGCCGGTCCGGGTGGCGCTCGACGACCAGCGGCACGTCCGCGTGCTCTGGGACGAGGTGCCCACGCACGCGGAGAGCGCCGCCGCGGTCGCCGACCTGCCGCCCGAGTACGCCGCCGAGCCGGACCCGCTGGACGAGCCGCTGATCGCGCAGGAGGCGCCGCCGTGGGCCGGGCGCGCGCCGGAGGACGACTTCCGCGACGACTACCCGCCCGCGCCGGACCCGTACCTGGACGACGTGCCACCCCGGGCCGAGGACCGCGAGCCGGTGGTGCTGCACCAGAGCCCCGGCGGCCCGGTGGTGCTGGAGGGGCAGCTCGTCGAACGGGCCGACCGCACGGCCGGCCCCGGCCCGCTCCCCCGCCGCGCCCCGGCACCCCGTACGCCGGCCGAGGAGCCGCCCGACACGGTGCCGGTCGAGACCGTGCTCGTCGACAGCGGGCCGGCCGACACCCGACCGACCGACACCCGACCGACCGACACCCGACCGACCGGCACCGCGCCGGCCGACACCGGGCCCGACCCGATCGACCTGCCGCTGGACGACCCCGCGGACGCGCCGCGGCGCTCCGACGCGCCGCCGACCGCCGAGGAGCTGGACGAGGCGATCTTCGGCCCGGCCGGCACGGCCGAACCGGACGAGCTGGCCAGCCCGATCAGCGGCGTCGGCATCACGCTGCTCGTCGCCGACCTGGACCGGTCCCTCGACTTCTACCGCGAACTCGGCTTCGACGAGCTGGACCGGGGCGAGGGCAACGCCGTGCTCTCCTCCGGCCCGACCCGGCTGGTGCTGCGCCGGGTGACCGGTGCCGCCCCGATCAGCCGCCGCCTGGTGCACGTCAACCTGGAGGTGGACGACATCCAGGGGGCGTACGAGCGGCTGCGCGACTCCGGCGTCCGGTTCACGTACGCCCCGCGCGTGGTCAACCGGGGCACCAAGCTGGAGGTGTGGGCGGCTGCCTTCCGCGACCCCGACGGCCACGGCGTCGCGCTGACGCAGTGGCGCACGCTCGCCGACGCCTGAGCCGTACGCGGCGGGCCGTCCTCAGCCGAGGATGACCCGCCGCACGTGCAGCGCGTACGCCCACACCAGCGCGAACATCACCCCGAGCGCGAACAGCGACCAGTGCAGCAGCCCGGAGAGCAGCAGCACACCCTGGATCACGGTGCCGGCGTGCCACGCCCAGGGGCGGCGCATCATGCCGGCGAGCACCACACAGGCGACCGCCAGCGCCACGATCACGCCGATCGCCGCGCCGCTCAGGTCACCGCCGACCACCCGGATCGGCTGGATGGCCAGCAGCAGCACCAGCGCCTCCAGCGACATGGTGCCGGCGCCGAGCCCGCGTACCGCCTTGTCCGGGTTCCGCAGCCCGGACCGGCGGACGCCGTCGGGCTGCTCCGGACCGGTCGCCTGCGGCCCGGCGTCCGGGCGCGGCTCCGGGCCGGCCGGCTGCCCCGGGCCGGTCGGGCGCTGCGGGCCGGTCATCGCTTGAGCAGCCGGCGGGCGTCGGCCACTGTCACCACCGATCCGGTGACCAGCACGCCCACCCCGGACAGCTCACCCGGCACGTCCGACTCGGCCTCCGCCACCGCCGCCTCGATGGCGTCGGGCATCTCCCGGGCCACCTGCACCCGCTCCGGCCCGAGGATCTCCCGCGCCAGCTCGGCCAGCTCGTCCACCGGCATCGCCCGGGCCGAGCTGTTCTCCGCGACCACGATCGAGTCGAGTACCGGTTCGAGCAGTTCGAGCAGGCTCGCCGCGTCCTTGTCGCCGAGCACCGCCAGCACGCCGACGAGCTTGCTGAACGCGAACTCCTCCTGCACGGCGGCGACGGTGGCGGCCATCCCGTGCGGGTTGTGCGCGCCGTCGAGCAGCACCGTCGGGGCGCTACGCACCCGCTCCAGCCGGCCCGGCGAACTCGTCGCGGCGAAGCCCTCGCGGACCGCCTCGATGTCGAGCTGCCGCCGGGCCCCGGCGCCGAGGAACGCCTCCACGGCGGCCAGCGCCACCGCAGCGTTCTGCGCCTGGTGCGCGCCGTGCAGCGGGATGAAGATCTCCTCGTACACCCCGCCCAGGCCCTGGATGCTCAGCACCTGGCCGCCGACCGCGACCGCGCGGCGCAGCACGCCGAACTCGGCGCCCTCGCGCGCGACGGTGGCGTTGACCTCGGCGCAGCGTTCCAGGATCGGGCGGGCCGCCTCCTCCTCCTGCGCCGCCGCGATCACCGTGGCGCCGGGGTGGATGATGCCCGCCTTGTGCAGCGCGATGTCCTCGATCGTGTCGCCGAGCCACTCGGTGTGGTCCAGCCCGATCGGGGTGATCACGGCGACGCCGGCCTGGATCACGTTCGTCGCGTCCTCCGCGCCGCCGAGCCCGACCTCCACCACCGCCACGTCCACCGGGGCGTCGGCGAACGTGGCGAACGCCAGCGCCGTGGTCATGTCGAAGTACGTCAGCGGCTCCGCGAACCGCTGGTCGACGAGTTCGGCCAGCGGCGCGATCTCGCGGTACGTGGACACGAACCGGTCCTCGCTCACCGGCTCGCCGTCCAGGCTGATCCGCTCCCGCACGGTCTCCAGGTGCGGGCTGGTGTAGCGGCCGGTGTGCAGCCCGAACGCCCGCAGCAGCGAGTCGATCATCCGGGCCGTCGAGGTCTTGCCGTTGGTGCCGGTCAGGTGGATCGACGGGTACGCGCGCTGCGGGCTGCCCAGCAGGTCGAGCAGGGTCTCGATCTTCTCCAGCTCGAAGTGCATCCGGGTGAAGCCGCGCGCGTTGAGCGCGGCCTCCACCTCGGCGAACGCGGTGCGGTCGGTGCGGTCACTCATGCGGAGCCATCTTTCGTTCGCGACTGCGGGGCTCGCAACCCCGGCTCACTCCTCGCGCTCACGCGGAGCCATCTTTCGTTCGCGACTGCGGGGCTCGCAACCCCGGCTCGCTCCTCGCGCTCACGGGGAGCCATCTTTCGTTCGCGACTGCGGGGCTCGCAACCCCGGCTCACTCCTCGCGCTCACGAGGGCAGCGCCTCCAGGGCGGCGTCGATCCGGACCAGGTCCGCCTCGGCCACCGCCAGCCGCTCGCGGATCTTCGCCACCACCGGCTCGGGCGCCTTGCCGACGAACGCCGGATTGTCCAGCTTCGCCCGCGCCTGGGTGGCCTCCTTCTCGGCCGCCGCCCGGTCCTTGGTGAGCCGGGCGCGCTCGGCGGCCACGTCGATCGAGCCGCGCGTGTCGAGCGCGACGCTCACCGCGCCGGGCATCGCCAGCGTGGCGCTCGCCTGGAAGTCGTCGCCGGGCGCGTCCAGCCGGGCCAGCGAGCGGACCAGCGGTTCGTGCGCCGCGATGCCCGCGCCGGCCAGGCCGTCGAGCCGGGCGGCGACCCGCTGGGTCGGCCGCAGCCCCTGGTCCGAGCGGAACCGCCGGACCTCGGTCACCACCCGCTGCAGGGTGCCGACCTCGCCCTCCGCGGCGTCGTCGATCAGGGTACGGTCGGCGACCGGCCAGGACGCCGTCAGCACGGTCTCGCCGCCGCTGAGCGCGGCCCACAGCTCGTCGGTGACGAACGGGATGACCGGGTGCAGCAGCCGCAGGAGCTGGTCCAGCACGTGCCCGAGCACCCGGCGGGTGGCGTCGGCGGCGGAGCCACCCTCGGCCAGCACCGGCTTGCTCAGCTCCACGTACCAGTCGCAGACGTCGTCCCACGCGAAGTGGTAGAGCAGGTCGCAGACCTTCGCGAACTCGTACGCCTCGAACTGCTCGTCGACCTCGGCGGTGACGTGCGCCAGCCGGGACAGGATCCACCTGTCGACGGTGGAGAGGTCACCGGCGTCCGGCAGCGGGCCGTCGGTGTGCGCGCCGTTGAGCAACGCGAACCGGGTGGCGTTCCAGAGCTTGTTGCAGAAGTTGCGGGAGCCCTGGCACCACTCCTCGCTGACCGGCACGTCCTGGCCGGGGTTGGCGCCCCGGGCCAGCGTGAACCGGGTGGCGTCGGCGCCGAAGCGGTCGATCCAGTCCAGCGGGTCCACCACGTTGCCGAACGACTTCGACATCTTCTTGCCGTGCTCGTCGCGGACCATGCCGTGCAGCGCCACCACGTCGAACGGCTGCACGCCGTCCATCGCGTACAGGCCGAACATCATCATCCGGGCGACCCAGAAGAACAGGATGTCGTAGCCGGTGACCAGCACGCTGGTCGGGTAGAACTTCGCCAGGTCCGGGGTCTGCTCCGGCCAGCCGAGCGTGGAGAACGGCCACAGGCCGCTGGAGAACCAGGTGTCCAGCACGTCCTCGTCCTGCCGCCAGCCCTCGCCGGTCGGCGGCTTCTCGTCCGGGCCGACGCAGACGATCTCGCCGTCCGGGCCGTACCAGACGGGGATGCGGTGACCCCACCAGAGCTGGCGGGAGATGCACCAGTCGTGCATGTTGTCGACCCAGGCGAAGTAGCGCTTGGCCAGCTCGGCCGGCTCGATCTTCACCCGGCCGTCGCGCACCGCGTCACCGGCGGCCTTGGCCAGCGGCGCGGTGTTGACGAACCACTGCAACGACAGCCGCGGCTCGACCGTCGTCTTGCACCGCGAGCAGTGCCCCACGGCGTGCAGGTACGGCCGCTTCTCGGCCACGATCCGGCCCTGCTCACGCAGCGCCGCGACGATCGCCGGGCGGGCCTCGTACCGGTCCAGGCCCTCGAACGGGCCGGGCGCGGTGATGACGCCGCGCTCGTCCATGATCGTCAGCGAGGGCAGGTCGTGCCGCTGGCCGATCTCGAAGTCGTTCGGGTCGTGCGCCGGGGTCACCTTGACCATGCCGGTGCCGAAACTCGGGTCGACGTGCTCGTCGGCGACGATCGGGATCCGCCGGTCGGTGAGCGGCAGCTCCACCTCGGTGCCGATCAGGTGCCGGTAGCGCTCGTCGTCCGGGTGCACCGCCACCGCGGTGTCGCCGAGCATGGTCTCCGCGCGGGTGGTCGCCACCACGACCTCGTCGCCGTAGCGGATCGAGACCAGCTCACCCTCGTCGTCGGTGTGCTCCACCTCGATGTCGGACAGCGCGGTGAGGCAGCGCGGGCACCAGTTGATGATCCGGTTGGCCCGGTAGATGAGCCCGTCGTCGAAGAGCTTCTTGAACATGGTCTGCACGGCCCGGGACAGGCCCTCGTCCATGGTGAACCGCTCGCGGTCCCAGTCGACCGCGTCGCCGAGGCGGCGCATCTGGCCGAGGATCGCGCCGCCGGACTCGGCCTTCCACTGCCACACCCGCTCGACGAACTTCTCCCGCCCGAGGTCGTGGCGGGACAGCCCCTCACCGGCGAGCTGCCGCTCGACCAGGTTCTGGGTGGCGATGCCGGCGTGGTCCATGCCTGGCAGCCAGAGCGCCTCGTACCCCTGCATCTTCTTGCGCCGGGTGAGCGCGTCCATGAGGGTGTGCTCGAAGGCGTGGCCCATGTGCAGCGAGCCGGTGACGTTGGGCGGCGGGATGACGATGGTGAACGGCGGCTTCTCGCTGTCCGCCGACGCCCGGAAGTGCCCGCCGGCTACCCACTGCTCGTACCGTCGCTGCTCTACCTCGCCGGGCTGGTACTGGCCGGCGAGGGTCGGGGCGTCGGGGCGTCGGGCATCCAGTCTCTCGGTCACCCTGAAAGTCTACGGAGCGCTTTCGGGGACCCGACGTGCACCACCTGTGATTCGCGTACGGTGGCGGTCATGTCCGACGCGCATCTCACCGAGCGCCCGGTCGACGGGGGTTCCGATCCGGTCGAGCTGACCGAAGAGCCGATCGAGCTGAGCCGCCGCGATCCCGCGCAGGAGCCCGAACGCCGTCCCGTCTCGCGGCGCCGGAAGATCGTCCTGGCCGCGCTGCTCGCGGCGGGCCTGGCCGGCGCCGGTGCGCTCGGGCTGGGCGGCTGGCGGGTGCTCCAGCAGAAGGACACCACGCTCGACCAGCCGGCCGAGGTGGCCGGGCTGGTCCGGGACGACAGCGAGCGGGCCCGCAGCACCGCCGACTACCTGCGCGACGGGCTGGCCGCCGACATCGAGCTGGACCGCGGCTTCGGCGCCGTCTACTCCGACCGCGGGGACGCCAAGCGTTCGGTGCTGCTGTTCGGCGGTACCACGCTGCTCTGGCAGCCCGAACGCGACCTGGACACCCTGTTCGGCCTGATGGCCGACGAGACCGGCCGGGTCGCCGGGCTGCGCGAGGTGGACGCGGGCCGGCTGGGTGGCGTGATGAAGTGCGGTACGACCAGCGGCGACGGCGGCGACTTCGCGGTGTGCGGATGGGCCGACCACGGCAGCGTGGTGATGGGCATGTTCCCGGGCCGCCGGGTCGACGACGCGGCAGCGCTGTTCCGCGACATCCGCGAGTCCGTCCAGAGCCGCTGACCCGCGACCTCGGCGCTGCCTCGTCCACGCCGATACGGCGAGGTGCCCACACACGCCTTGCCCCGTCCCCCGCACGTCGCCGTGTCGGCGGCCCTAGTGGTGGGCCGGTTCGCCAGTTCGGGGAAGTGGCTGGATCCGCAGCACCTCGGTACGGCCACCTCGGGGAAGTGGCGGGCCGACCCGCCAGCTCGGCGAAGTGGCTGGGCCCGGGGTACTTCGTTGCCGCCACTTCGGGGAAATGGTGGGCCGGCCATCGCTCACGCGCGTCCGGGGCCGGCTTTGCGGCCGGTCTGGTGGTGTTTTCCGGGGGAGGACGCAATTCAGGGCCACCCCGTGCGGGGGTGGCCCTGAATTGAAAGATTGTCCGGCGGTGTCCTACTCTCCCACACCCTCCCGAGTGCAGTACCATCGGCGCTGGAGGGCTTAGCTTCCGGGTTCGGAATGTGACCGGGCGTTTCCCCTCCG
>NZ_JAMHIU010000043.1:0-26838 GCF_023896895.1 Micromonospora sp. CPM1 | reverse complement strand
TCGCCGAGGCGTACCGCCGCCTGGTCTGCGTCCTGGACACCGGCCGCACCTCGGCCCTACGCCACCGCCCCCAGCCCCCGCCCCACCCCCGGCAGTGCACCCGATGAGTCGACGGCAACACGGCTCGGTGCCATCGCCGCGACCATCTGGATCGGGAGGGCGCGCTCAGTGCGCGATCGCGGTCGTCTCCAGTTCCACCAGCACGTCGGGCTCGAAGAGGTGGTCGACCCCGATCAGCGAGGCCGGCGGAAGCGGCCACGGCAGGCCGAGTTCCTCGGCGACCGACTCGATGCCGGCCATGAACGGCCCGATCTTCTCGGGCGTCCAGTCGGTGACGTAGAAGGTCAGCCGGACCACGTCCTCGAACGAGGCGTCCGCGCCGGCGAGCGCCCGGCCGGTGTTGCGCAGCACCTGCGCGACCTGCCCGGCCAGGTCACCGGGCGCGACGGGTGAGCCGTCGCCCAGTCGCGCGACCTGGCCGCTGACGTGGATGTGGCGCGCTCCGGTGGCGACTGCCACGTGGTGGTACGGCGTGTTCGGCTGAAGGCCGTCAGGGCTGAAGCGGGTGACGGGCATCGTTTCTCCTCCGCAGGACAACTTAGGTTTACCATTGATACCTAGTTGACGAAGGACACTTCAAGGAGACCTGGTTTCATGAGCGATACCTCGAGCCGAGGTGCCGCCGAGCTGCGCATCGACGCGCCGCACCGCGAGCTGCTCGATCAGGTGCTGGACAAGTGGTCGCTGAGCGTCCTCAACGAGCTGTGCGAACGCCCTTGTCGCTTCAACGAGCTGCGCCGCGCGATCCCGGCGGTGACGCAGAAGTCCCTGACGGCGACCCTGCGGCGACTCGAACGCAACGGCATCGTCGAACGGCACGTCGTGGCGACGCGCCCGGTCGCGGTCGAGTACCGGATAACCCCGCTGGGCAAGACCCTGCGTGCGCCGGTCGACGTCCTGCTCGAATGGGCCGACGCGCACATGGGGCAGATCGAGCGCGCCCGCAGAGCGTTCGACGACGAGCTGGAGTGACGACCGGGGCGGCACCGTACGGTCCGCCCCGGCGCCGGGTGTCACTCGCAGACCGTGCCGTCGTTGTCCCGGTCGATGTACCAGTAGTACTCGGGATCCTTGCCCTGCCGGTACGGGCCGTAGCCGTTGGCGTTCGCCTCCTTGCAGGTGCCGAAGCGCGGGTCGTTGCCGCCGCCGCCCGAACTGCCACCACCGCCCGTGCTGCCGCCTCCGGAGTCGCCGTTGCCGCCGCCCGGCTCACATGCCTCGCCGTCGAGGTCGCGATCCAGCCCGGTCCGGTACCCCGGCTGGCCGCGCCGCAGCGGCGCCTTGCCGGCTGCGCGTACGGCGTCGCAGTTCTTGTAGTAGACGGCGGGCGCCGTGGTCTTGCGCGGGCTCGGCTTCGCCGCGGGCTTCGCGGTGGTCGGCGCCGCCGTGGTCGGCGACGGCGACGGCTCCGGCGAGACGGTGCTGACCTCGGGCGTGGGGGCCGCGGTGGTGGGCGCCGCCACGGTCGGCACCTCCTGGGCCACCGCCTTCTCCGGTGCCTTGTCCGGTTCGGTGGCCGGGCCGGCGGCCATGCCGATGCCGAGCAGCCCGCCGCAGCAGGTGAGGACCGCGACGCCGCTGACGAGGAGCACCTTGATCGCGGCCGGCTGTCGGCGCCACCACGACGGTCGCGGTGACGCGAACGGCATGCCGGGCTGGTACGGCGGCGGAGCCTGGCCGTGCCACTGGTTCTGGGGAGGGAGTTCGGTCACAGCGGGCAGTCTGGGGCGACGTGCCCGGCCCGGAGTGTCGCTCAGCCGACAGACCGGCCGTTACCGGTGCGATGAGCGACGAAACGGCTGGCAGCGGCCGGAGCATCGGCATCGATGCCGCGGATGATCGGATCCGGCGCCTCGCCGAACGGCCTACGGCGAGAGGCGCAATGGATCAGGCGTACGGCCGGGCCGTGAGCCGTCCGGCCGCCGCCAGCCGCTCGACCGCCGCCCGATGGGGAACCGCGTGACTGGTACGACCGCCCACGCCGGTCGTGGTGACGGCGGTGAACAGCGAGTTGAGCAGCGATTCCTCCACCGCGTCCAGCACGGCGGCGAACACCGGATCGATCGCGGCGTCCGGGATCGGCGGCTGATCCGACGTGGTGAACGCGATCGCGTAGTCCCCGCTGGTGTTGCTGAAGGACGCACCCACCCGGGCCATGGCGAACACCGCCCGGCGGGCGAGCCGCTGGAGCTGTCGCGCGTCCAGCGGTACGTCGGTCGCCACCACGATCATGCACGAGTTGCCCGGTGGCTCGGTCCGGTCGGCGGCCGGGACCAGCTCGTCCACAGGTAGCGGTACGCCGAGCGCGGTGAGGACGCCGCCGAAGTTGGACTGGACCAGCGCGCCGACAGTGTGGGTGCGGCCGGCGGTCCGGACCGTGCGGGACGAGGTGCCGATGCCCGCCTTGTAGCCCAGGGCTGTGGTGCCGGCGCCGGCCCCGACACAGCCCTCGGCGGGGAGTCCGCCGGTCGCTCCCGCGACGGCGGCCAGCACATGCGTCTCGGTGATCGGGCGGCGGCGGATGTCCGACAGGTGCCCGTCGTTGGTCTCGCCGACCAGGGGGTTGAACGACAGTCCGTCCGGCCGGCGCTCCATCAGGTGCCCGAGCAGCGCGTCCGCCGCCCGGAACACCGACAGCGTGGCGGTCAGCACGACCGGGGATTCGAGTACACCGAGTTCGTCCACCTGGGTCGAGCCGACGAGCTTCCCGTGGCCGTTGCCGGCGTAAACCGCGGCGGGCAGCGTCCACCGTCCGGGGCCGAGCTGTTCCGGCACGATCGCGGTGACGCCGGTGTGCAGGTCGGCGCCGTCGTCGACGGTGGTGTGGCCCACCAGGACGCCGGGGACGTCGGTCATCGCGTTGTGCGGCCCGGTGGGCAGCGACCCGACGACGATCCCGAGGTCGCGGGAGCGGCGGCCGGCCTGGGTCACGCGTCTGGCAGCGACGCCCGGATCGCCTGCGCCATGCCGGTCGGGGAGTAGTCGTCGGGGACGCCCTCGACCAGGATGATGTCGCCCTCGATGTGCCGCGAGCGCAGCGGCGCGATCTCCTGGTAGGCGGGCGAGTCCCACCAGGCCCGCGCCTCGGCGGCCCCCGGGAAGCCGAGCATCACGACGGCGCCGGGCCAGCTGCCCTCCTTCACCTCGTGCGGCGTGGCGTGCACGAGGAAGCGGCCGCCGTACGGGGCGAAGGTGGCCGGAAGCCGCTCGACGTACTCGGCGATGTCCCGGTGCGGGGCGGCGTCCTGGAGGTGGGCGATGACGTACGCAGGCATTGTGTCCTTCCGGCCGTCGGGCTCCGAAGGTTGATCTTCCCACGGCGGTGACCGTCCGCGCTCGCCCGGGACGGCCGGCGGGTCAACCGCCGGCCGCGACGGCCGCGACGGCGGCGTGCGGGCGGTGGGCGTCGTCGTCCAGGCGCGTCAGGCGCTCGACCTCGGCGAACCCGGCCTGCCGCAGCCGCGCGGAGAACTCGTCCACCGGCCAGCGGTACGCGGTGGCGACCTTGTGGTCGAAGACACCCATCTCGTCACCGACGAAGATGCCCACGACGAGCGGTCCACCCGGGACGATCGCGCGGCGGAACCCGGCCAGCACCGCGTCGAGATCCGGCGGCGGGAGGTGGATCAGCGAGTACCAGGCGAGGATGCCGGCGACGGAGTGGTCCGGGACGGCGAGGTCGTCCAGCGACCCGAGCCGGTAGACGCCGCCCGGATGCGTCGCCCGCGCGTGCGCGACGAACTCGGGAACCATGTCGATCCCGGTGGCGTCGACGCCCAGCGAACGGAGGTGGTCGGTGAGGTGGCCCGGTCCGCATCCGAGGTCGAGCACCGGGCCGGTCCGGACGGTCAGGTGGCGGCCGATGAGGGCGAGGTCGTCCGCGTGGACATGGCCGGTGGTGCCGAACAGTTCGATGTAGAGCGGCGCGACCGCGCTGTACGCCTGCCGAACCTGTTTGTTGCCCACCCACCGACCATAGGCGTACGAACGCCTATGGCCGGTGCGGAGGTGGGCGTCGCGCGACGCGGGTCGTGCCGGGGACAGCGACGTCAGGCGTGCTTACCGCGACCGCGACGGCGCGTCAGGAACAGTGTCACGACGGCGGCCAGCACCAACGCCACCGCACCGGCGGCGGCGAGCAGCCCCGTCCGGGAGGTGCCGGTGGTGGTGGCGGCGAGGTCCGCCGTCGCGGACCCGTCAGGGGTCGCTCCGGCGTCACCGGCAGCGACCTCCCCGGCGGTCGGGGACGCGCTCGCCCCCGGGGTGGGGGAGACGCTCGCCGTGGGCGTCGGGGACGGGCTCGCCTTGGGGGCTCCGACGGCGGCGAGTGAGTCGCCGTTGAGCGCGACCTTGATCTTCGCCGTGCCGTTGCCGGAGGAGACGACCGCCACGGAGACCCGGTTCGTTCGGTCCGTCAGCTTCTTGACGGCGTCCACGTCGGCCGGCGCGTCGTTGGCGGCCGTCTTGTTCGCCGTCGTGGTGTCGATGAGCGAGGCGCCGCTGTACGTGCCGGTCGGCACCCGGTAGGCGTGCACACCCTCGATCGTCGCGTCGAAGCTGCCCGCCGCGTGGCGGTACTCGAGGACGAGCCGGTCCTTGCCCAGCGCGATGTCGAGTGCCCGCGTCCCGCTGCCAGTGCCGTGCAGGGGACGAAGCGTGTAGATCCCCGACTTGGTGACCTTGGTGGTGCTGTCGGAGAGCCACCCGGCGTGGATCATCTCGGGTGACGTGAAGCCCGACCGGTAGCCGCCTCCGCCCATGATGCTCTTGTAGCTGGAACCCTCGGACCTGCACGCGGTCAGGTCGCCGCCGGTGCACAGGAAGCGGCCCTGGTGCCGGAAGCCCAGGTTGTGTCCCAGTTCGTGTCCGACGACGTCGATCCCGCTGGCCGTGCCGTACAGGTTGATCCAGGTGGTGGGGCCGGGCTGGGTGGCGAGCCCGGCCCAGGGGCAGTTCGTCTTCTGGGCCGGGAAGACCATGGAGAGGTTGTCGTAGTCCTCGCCGGCGACCAGGCCGCGTTTGGCGAGTTCAGCCCGTGTCATGGTGTTGATCTGGCCGTGTGGGCAACCGGCGGCGCTCAGGTCGAGTGTGATCGGACCGAGGAACTGTCCCGTGACGGCGGGCACCACCGTGTACCTGCCGCGGGACACCTCCGAGAGGAACGAGGCGGCGGAGTCCTTCTTCGACCCGAAGTAGGTGTCCGGTGTGGACGCCTTCACCTTGTCGGGGAACTGGAACGAGGCGTCGCTGAACTCCACCAGGACGGGAAGGATCTTCCGCTTCACCGAAGGGGCGGCGGCCTGCGCCGAGTCGGGCAGGACGCCGACGGTCAGCACTGTGACACCCGTGGCCAGGGCGATGCGGCCGAGGGCCGACAGCTTCATGTGGTTTGTCCTTCGAGGGGAGACGTCGGACGGGGGCGTGTGAGGCGTGCCCAGGAGTGATGCTGTGAAGACGTCTTACGTCTGACGTCATGCAAAGCTAAAGGGTGTAAATGTCCCCGTCAAGCGGGGGTGGCGAGCGGTGGACCGCTCAGGAGGCTTCGACGGGATCGACATCGAAAAGTGAGGGATAGATAGCTTTCCGTCACTGGAGTTTCTATCCTTGACAGAGATCCGGCCGTCAACGGCGAAAGGGGCGGCATGCCGCGCCGTTCGAGCCTCAGCTATCGAGATGCGTTACGACTGCTGGCCCCGGGCAGCGCGCGCATCACCGAGACCGACAAGGTCGTCAGCGCGGGGATCCTGGGCGCAGGCGCCCTCTCCAAGGGGACGGCACTCGCGCTGCTCGGCCCGAAGAACGCGCTGATGCAGCTCGTCCGGGACGCCACCGGAAACCAGGCCGGGCGCATCCGGGCGACCGGCGGGAAATCGTATTACGAGCTGCTGGAGGCCAGCCATACCGTGCTGGCCCTATCCGCGTTCTTCGACGGTTTCCGCGACGAGGTCGGGCCGGGTTTCGACAGGCTGGAACTGACCGACGAGGAGAAGGTCGGCATGGTGCCGGCCGAGCGGCGCCACCACACGCTTCCGCAGGAGATCGACGGCGGCTACTTCCCGCTGCCCTCGTCCGTGCACGGCATGGACGACACCCGCCGGGACGTCGAGGCCGCCTACGTCAAGCTGTACGACGCCACGATCGCGTTCTGCGAGGGCCTCGCCGCCTGGCCGTCGGTGCGACGGGGGCTCGACCTCACGTCGATGCGCTCCCGCGTGGTGGGCCGGGCCATGTGGCACTACGAGGACCGCTTCGACCGGCTCGCCGCTGACCTCCCCGAGTTCGGGTTCCGGATGATCCGGCAGGCGATCGAGCACAACCTGATCGACAACCGGACGCTGACCACCGAGGTCTCGGCCCGGCTGGACGCGCTGGCGCAGCTCTACCGCAACCTCGCCGAGCTGTCCGGCCCGGTGGCCGCCGACCGGCCCGACCTGCTCCGCGAATCACTGGACCGGCTCACCGGCTCGCTCGCGGCGGTGTTCCGGCAGCCGCTGCTGCGGATCAAGGACGTCGACTTCCACCTGCGGCTGCCGAATGTGGACAGCGGCTTCATCAGCCCCGACTTCCGGGCCGCCGAGTACGGCAAGCACACGTCACCGGAGCGGGAGCGCTGGTGGGATGACCAGCCGCGCCGGGGTGACCTCGTCGGGTTCCTCTCCGAGTACCTGACCGACCCGGCGAGCCTGCACCGTCCGCTGCTGCTGCTCGGCCAGCCGGGCGCCGGCAAGACGTTGCTGACCCGGGTGATCGCGGCCCGGCTGCCGGCGAGCCGGTTCACCGCGATAGTGGTGCCGCTGCGGCGGATGTCCGGGGACTCGTCGCCGACCGAGCAGATCGAGGCGGCGATCGAGCAGGTGATGGACGAGCGCATCCGCTGGGCGGACCTGCGCCGGGCCACCCAGCACACCACGGTCGTGGTGATCTTCGACGGGTTCGACGAACTCGTGCAGGTCACCGGCACGGCACACTCGCAGTACATCGACCGGGTGGCCGAGTTCCAGGAGGCCCAGTGGGATCTGGGCTACTCGGTCATCCCGATCATCACGTCCCGGATCCTGGTGATGGACCGCGCCAGCGTGCCGCAGGGCACCGTGCTGGTCCGGCTGGAGGACCTGACCGACGCCCAGGTGACGGCCTGGCTGGCCGCCGTCAACGCGGCGAACGAGGACCGCCCCGGCTACCGCCGGCTGTCCGCCCGGGAACTGCTGTCGCACGGCGAGCTGGCCCGCCAGCCGCTGCTGCTCACGCTGCTGGCGATCTACTACAACGAGCACTGGGCCGACCGCCGTCCCGGCGTCACCATCTCCCGGTCCGACCTGTTCACCGGCCTGCTCACCGCGTTCATCAGGCGGCAGGTGAGCGAGAAGGCGCCGACCGCCCTTCCGCCCCACGAGCGGGAGGCCCGCGAGCACCAGCTCCGGCGCGACCTGGCGATCACCGCGTTCGCCATGTTCAACCGCAACCGCGAACTGGTGAACCGGGCCGCGCTCCGCCTCGACCTGGACTGCTTCGGCTCCGGGCCCGGAGACGGCTCACGGTTCGAGCTCGGCGACGTGCTCGGCCCGGAACAACTGGTCACCGCCGCGTTCTTCGTGGTGTACGGCCCGGACGACGTGCAGGGCGAGGACGCCCGCCGCACGTACGAGTTCCTGCACACCACGATCGGCGACTTCCTGATCGCCGAGTACGTCATCGGGGCGCTGCGGAGCCTGGCCGAGCTGCGGCGGCACACCCGCAGCCCGGCGGGATTCGGCTACCAGTTGGACACCGGCCAGTTCCGCGCGCTGCTCTCCCACCAGCCGCTGGTGAAGCGGGAGGCGGTGGTCGGCTTCGCCCGTGAGCTCAGTTCCCGCCACCCGGAGGAGCGGGACGGGATCGTGGAGACCATCGCCGGCCTGCTGGCCGAGGCCCGGCAGCGGACCAACCTGGCCGGCGTGGACGGCTACCGGCCCGCGCCGTACGACCCGGTGCGGCTGCTCGCCGCGTACACCGCGAACCTGGTCGCGCTCGCCGCGCTGGTGTCGCCGGACGGCGTACGCCACACCGACCTGATGGACGAGGCGACCTGGGTGTCGACGGTCCGGCTGTGGCGGGCGGGACTGGACGAGAAGGGCCAGCTCGCGATGATCAGCTGGCTCGGCCGGGACGCCGACGGCCGGATCATCGCCGAGCGGCGGCGCGAAGGCCGGGGCGAGACGGTGAACGTGGCCGCCGAGGAGGCGCGGCTGCTCGGCGACATCACCACCTACGGCCAGTTGCAGGCGGGCGCGCGGACGTGGCGCGGCCAGCAGCCGGACAGCTTCGAGGCCGGCCGGTTCCACGCCGACCTCGTGTCGCTGGCCACCCGCCGCTGGCCGGTGCCGTCCCTGCACCAGCTCATCCTGTACGACGAGCGCAGCTACCGGCGGCTGTGGGCGCGTGCCGTCGAGTCACCGGAGGCGGTGTCCAGCACGAGCGCCACGGTCCTGCTGGAGTGCCTCGCCGAGGACGGCGCGCAGTTGCCCCGCGAGGTGGTGTGCGGGCTGACCCGGGTGGCGCTGAGCCGCCTGCCCGACTCGCCGACCGCGCCGCCCGAGCTGATCATCTCGTGCCCGTACCTGATCGACGAGTTCCCGGAACTGGTCGACTCGCTCGGCACGACCGACGACCACGCGGTGCTGCACGCGCTGATCCTGCGGCACGGGCTCCACCGGCTGCCGCAGCGGTACGTGCCCCGGGTCCGCCGGGTGCTCGCCGACATCGAGGACCGGCTCGCGGAGCTGCCGCTGGAGGACGGCGTGGTGTCGGCCGAGATGGCCGAGCAGTTCGCCGCCGCCCGGGTCGACAACCGCACCGCGCTGTGGCTGCTGATGGCGTTGAGCGAGTACGCCGAACTGGCCTGGCCGAAGATCCCGCCGAGGACGATGCACGCCCTGCTCGCGCACCGGCTGCCGGACGAGTTCCTCGACGAGGCGAGCCTGTGCCGGCTGCTCCTGGACTACCTGCGGGCCTACGACCGGGTGCCGGCCGAGGTCTCGCTGGCGTCCGCCCTCGACACGCTGCGCGTCCTCGCCGCGTCCGACCCGTCCGCCGGCCGGTCCAACCGGTCCGACCGGCCCGGCCCGTCCGATCACACCGGCCAGATCCCGGCCGCCGAGGCGGTCTGACCACGCCACCCGTACCGCCACCACCCGTTCGGAGGCCCCGATTGGCACACTCGCCCCGGCACCGAGAGCACATCGTCCGAACGGGAAGGAGGAACCTGGCGGTCGACATCGCCGGGGCGGAACGCGGCTGGCCGGTCTTCCTGATGCACGGCACACCGGGCAGCCGCAACGGTCCACGGCCACGGTCCATCGTGCTGCACCGGCTGGGCGTACGGCTGATCTCGTACGACCGGCCGGGTTACGGCGGTTCCAGCCGGCTGCCCGGCCGCCGGGTCGCGGACGCCGCCGCGGACGTCGCGGCCATCGCTGACGACCTGGGCCTGGACGGGTTCTCTGTGGTCGGGCGCTCCGGTGGTGGCCCGCACGCCCTGGCCTGCGCCGCGCTGCTGCCGGATCGGGTCCGGCGGACCGCCGTCCTGGTCGGTCTCGCCCCGGCCGGTGCGGCCGGGCTGGACTGGTTCGGCGGCATGACCGACGCCAACGTGCGGGACTACGGCGCCGCCGAGCGCGACGTGCCGGTGCTCGCCGAGCAGTTGCGGCTGCGGGCCGAGCGGACCATGGACGACCCGGGCTCGCTGCTCGCGCTGCTGGTCGAGCAGATGACCGAGGCCGACCGCCGGGTGGTGGCCGGCGTGCCGATCCGCCGGCAGCTCACCGACGCCTACGCCGAGGCGCTGCGCCAGGGGCCGCACGGCTGGATCGACGACGTGCTCGCGCTGCGCGCCGACTGGGGCGTCACGCTCACGGACATCCGGATGCCGGTCCGGCTGTGGCACGGCGCCGACGACAACTTCGCCCCGGCCAGCCACACCCGCTGGCTGGCCGAACAGATCCCCGGCGCGCAACTGCACGTCCAGCCGCGCAGCGCGCACTTCGGCGCGGTGGAGGTGCTGCCGGAGATCCTCGCCTGGCTGGCCGACCCGCTGGAACGGACCGCCGTCAGATCGGATGCGGGTCGATGATGCGCCGCTGCAACCGGCTCTCCCGGGCGGCCTCCACGGCCGGGTGGTTCTCGCCCAGCCGGTAGGTCAGCTCACGGGTGACCGCCTCCAGCTCCGCGCGCCGGCCGCTCTCCACCCGCTCCTGCATCACCACCAGGTTCGCCCGGCAGCGCAGCGTGTTCGTGTGGTCGCGACCGAGGATCCGGACCAGCCCGTCGTGCGCACGCCGCAGCAGGCTCAGCGCCTCCACGTCCGCGGCCTCCCGGCCCTCCGGCGGGTCGGGCTGTTCGGCGATGCAGATGCCCTGGTTCATCCAGCCGGAGAGCGGGTACGGGTGCCCGCTGCCCAGCACGCCAGCGAGCGAGTCGGCGGACCGGCCGGCGAGCTGCCGGGCCTCGGCGAAGTCCCCGGCGCGGCGGGCCACCATGGCGAGGTTGACCATGCAGACCAGCGTCAGGGGGTGCGCCGGACCGAGGTTGCGCTGGTAGATGCGGTGCACCTCGGTGAGTTCCCGGCTGGCGCGCTGGAACAGGTCGACGGTGAGCAGGTTGATCGACAGGCTCAGCCGGCAGGTGAGCGTCTCCGGGTTGTCCGGCCCGAACCGCTCGTTCAGCAGCTCGTAGGCGGCTTCGAGGAGCTTGCCCGCCTCGACCGCGTGCCCGGCCGCGCGCAACGACACCGCCAGGTTCGTCTGCGTCCGCAGGGTGATCAGGTGTTCGGCCCCGGCCGTGTGCAGCAGGTCCCGGTGGACGCTGCGCAGCCGGGTGACCGACTGCTCGAAGTCGCCCGCGTCGCGCATGTCGATGCCGACGTACGCGGAGGAGGCGAGCGTGTCCGGGTGGTTCTCCCCGAGGATCGCGCGGCGCCCGGCCAGCACCATCTCGTCGTTCTTGCGGGCCTCCCGGAAGTCGCCCATCAGGCGCTGCGTGCTGGCGAGGTTGTTGAGCGCGGCGAGCGTACGCGGGTGCTCCTCGGTGAAGTTCCGCTTCCACGCGTTGAACGTGATCTCGTCCAGGCGCAGCGCCTCGTTGTACATGCCCATGCCGCGCAGGTCGCGGGCGAGCCCGCCGGCGGTCATCAGCGTGTGCGGGTGGTCCTCGCCGAGCAGGTCCCGCTGGGCCGCCAGCACCTCCTCGTCCAGCGCCCGGGACTCGGTGAACTGCCCGAGGAAGGAGAGGATGTTGGCGAGGTTGAACTGGAGGTGCAGCAACTGCCGGCGCAGGTCGTCGCGCGCCCGCGGGTCGGTCTCCTCCGCCAGCATCTGCTCCCAGGTCTGCGCGACCTCCTGCCCGAGCCGCCGGCCGGTCTCCAGGTCGCCGCGCAACTGGAGGTAGCGGACCCGGTCGATCATCAGCGCCCGCACCTCCACCTTGCGGCTCAGCGGCGCCTTGGACGCCTCCAGGTGCGGCCAGATGACGCGGAACCGCGGCCAGCCGTCGGGGTCGTCGACCTCGCCCTCGGGCCGGGCGGCGGCGAGCACCAGGTGGACCTGCTGGCGTGCCTCGTCGAGTTCCGCCTCCGTCATCCGGGACCGGACGGCGTGCTGGAGCAGGCGGTGCATGAGCACCAGGCCGCCCCGGCCCCGCTCGCCGCCGGCCGGGTTCTCGGCCCGCAGGTCGACCCGCACCAGGGCGAGCCGATTGGCCTGCTGCACCAGCTGCTGGCGGACCAGCCGCTCCTTGGCCTGCGGGTGGAACGGCACCAGCGCCTCGGCGAACTCGTCGCTGTAGACCAGGTCGGCGGAGATCTCCGGCGCGAACACCGAGCAGAGTTGCAGCACCCGGTAGGCCGCCGGATTGCGGGTCCGCAGGTGGTTGAGCGACAGCTCCCAGGTCGCCTCCACCGAGACGTTGCTGTTCGGCTCCATCACCGCGCCCGGACCGAACTTGGCGATCTCGGTGAGGTAGCTGTCGACGGAGTGGCCGGTGTCGGCGAGCCAGGCCGCGGCGGCGGTGACGGCGATCGGCAGGTCACCGAGCAGGGCGGCGATCCGGTCGGCCTGGTCGACGCGCATGTTCGGCACCCGCTCGGTGAGGTGCTGGATGCTCTCCGCGCGCTTGAACACGTCGACCTGGACGGTGGTGGCCCGCTCGACCCACTGGAGGTTCCGGGACGTGATCAGGACGTGGCCCTTGCCGTCCGGCACGTACGGCAGCACGCCCTCGATCTCGTCCGCGTTGTCCATGATCAGCAGCCAGCGGAGGTCGGTGCGGCGCAGCGCCTGGAGCACCAGCCGGGCGTTCTCCCGGTTCGACTCCGACGACGGAACGCCCAGGTAGGGCGCGAGGTCACCGATCGCCGACTCGATGAACGGCACCTGGTCGGCGTCGATCCACCACACCATGTCGTACGCGGCGCGGTAGCGGTGGGCGTACTCCAGCGCGAGCTGGCTCTTGCCGATGCCGCCCATGCCCTGCAACGCCACCGGCCCGGTGCCGGAGAGCACCACCTTCGGGCTGCTGCGCAGCAGCGTCCGCAGCTCGCGCAGGTCCGCCTCCCGGCCGGTGAAGCGCTTGTTGCGGCCCGGCACCTCGAACACCGTGTTGTCGCGGCCGGGGAACCGGGGACCGGTCGGCAGCTCCAGATCGGCGGGCACGCCCTCGCGGCCGACCAGGCGCAGGATCCGCGCGGCGGCGGTCCGCGCCTCCAGCCCGGCCACCGAGACGGTGTGCGCGGCGGGCACGTTCGCCAGGCGCCGCACGTCCGCGACGTAGACGACGAGCGGCACCTGGTCGGGCGAGCGGTCCGGCGCCGCGAGCACCGCCTCCTCGTTGGCGTTGGACTCGGAGACGATGATCAGCTCCCGGGCCGTCCGGGGCGCCTCGTCGTCGGTGAACCACGGGTCGGTCACCCGGACGTCGGCCGAGACCAGCAGGTGACCGATCCACTCCGCCCACACCCGGTCGTACGGGGCGTGCCGGAGCAGGATCTCGTTCTCCACCGAGTTGGAGGTACGGGTGAACCGGGCGTTGACCCGCTCGCGTACCGCGCTGCTCATCGGCGGCAGCGACTCCACCTCGCCCCGGGTGATCTCCCGGGCCAGCACCTCGTACGCGGACAGCAGCGACCCGTTGACGCCGGGCTGGTCGGCGAACGTGGCGAGCAGTTCCTCGTACGCGTAGAACGCCTGGTAGGGCACCTGCATCCGGGCCCAGTACCGGTCCCGGTCGGCCTCGCTCATCCCGCTCGGCAGCCCGCTGAAGCGTTGCCGGGCCACCGCCCGACCGGTGTCCGCCTTGACCTTCTCCGCCGGGTCGATGCGCATCGGCACGGGCAGCACCCGGATCCGCCGCGACCCGTAGCGGTGCTCGACCAGCCGAGCCACCTTGGCCGCGCCGGTGATGCCCTGCTCGCTGAGGGTGAAGCAGGTGACCAGCACGTCCGGCAGCTGGATGGTGCAGATGTCGGCGACGTCGGAGAACCCGGTACGGCTGTCGATCAGCACGTAGTCGTAGTTGCGCTTCATGTCGGCGCGCAGCGCGTCGAAGAAGTAGCCGCCGCCCTGCCGCTCGTAGAACTCGTCCCAGTTCATCCCGGCGAGCGCGCCGGCGTAGTCGTTGTTCTGCTGGCCGGCGCCGAGGAAGTCGAGCGTCCCGTCGCCGGGGAAGTTGGACCAGTTCAGCGAGAAGGAGTACTTGTGCACGCGGGCGTACTGCTCGTGCCAGCGGTCGTCGCCCTTGTCCTGCTTGGTGGTGGTCGCCCACTCGTACTCCCGGATCAGGTCGATCACCCCGCCGGTGCTCTCCAGCGCGTCCCGGTCGATGAACGGCGCGAAGAAGCGCGACAGGCCGGGGGATTCCAGGTCCCAGTCGACGGCGAGCACCCGCTTGCCGTTGGCGGCGAGGATCCAGGCGACGTTCGCCAGCGCCATCGTCCGGCCGGTGCCGCCCTTGTAGGAGTAGAAGGTGACGACCTGTCCCTCGCGTCGGGTCATGTGTCCACTCCCTCGTCGGGCGGCGGGTTCTCCCAGAGCCGGGGTTTGCTGATCGGCCGTCCCGGCGGCGGGTAGGCCGGTCTCGCCTCCAGGTAGCGGCGGCGCATCCGGTCGACCAGGCCGTGGATCCCGGCCCGCCAGTCGTCGTACGTGGTGATCGCCAGCGGGCGTGCCGCGGCCGGGAAGATCGCGATGGCCCGGTCGAGCAGCACCGCCGCGTGGGAGCGGCGGCCGGGTGCCGAGTCCTCGATGATCACCACGACGCCCACCCAGCGGTGCAGCGAGGCCGCGGCCGCGCGGACGGCCTCCGCACCGTCCGGCGTCTCGACCACCCGAGGATCGATCATGAGTACGCCCGGGCAGCCCCGGAACAGCCCGGCATCGGGTACGAAGTCCCGGACGTCGATCGGCATCCGCAGTCGCTGCACCGCGTCGGTCACGTCGTCGACCACCGGCGGCCGGTCACGGAACGGGCGCCACCGGCCGGCGTGCGTGTCGGACCGCCCGTTGAGCCGGCCCGCCTCCGCCGGTTCCTCGGGCGCGATCACCACCGCCCGGAACGGCACCTCGCTGGTCGGCGACGACGGCAGGTCGGTCGGGCCGGTCGGCGGCTCGGCCGGTTGCAGCGGGGTCTGCTCGGCGGTGTCGACGATGTGCTGGGCGAGCCGGCCCAGCACCTCCTTGTAGGCGTGCTGGAACTTCTGGAGCCGGCAGAGCGCGCTCATCCCGTTCGCGGCGTACGCGTCCACGTCGGCGGCCATCGCCACCGCCCGGGCCTGGTCCGGCGCGTGCACGGCGGCGGGCGACGGGATCCACAGGACCGGCAGGATGTTGTCGCCGTCGGGCGGGCGGCCGGCCCGGATCAGCCGTTGCCGGAACCACTCCCGTTCCCGGCGTGAGTCGTCCCGGTTGAGGTAGTCCGGTGAGTACAGCGGCACGAACACCTCGGCCTCGGCCAGTGCGGTGCGTTTTCGTTCCGTCCGGTCGTCCGGCGGCCGCACCATGAAGTCGGCGAAACCCTGCCGGCGTAACCGGTCGCCGGGCCGGCCGTCGATCGCCAGGTTGAGATCGTGGTAGAAGCGGCGGACCCAGTGGTCGCCCGGGGTGCGGTCGTTGTGCGTCGGCGGGGGGACGTAGCTGAGGAAGAAATAGGGCGGGCCCGGCAGCGCGGGCCGCTCAGAGGTCACGGCGACACGACCGTTCCACGGGAAGTGCGCCTGACCCCCAACCGCCAATGATCACGCGCTGCTCCCCGGTCGACACGATACGGCGTCTATCGATCAGGGTAGAGAGGTTGCGCTCGGGTTACCAGGCCCTCACCGTCCGATGTGGGCGTCCATCCACGCCACGGCGGCGCCCACCGCGCCGGATATCGGCAGCAGCCGGGCCGGCGCGTCGCCGACCGTCCCGTGCCGGGTGAACGCCGCCCGGTCCAGTTCCGCGCCGATCTCGCTGAACAGGGCCGCGTCGAGGTGCGGCGCCTCGAAGTCGAGCCGTTCCCGGCGGCCGTCGCGCACCACGTAGCAGCGGTACGGACGCCGCTGCGGCGGGCGGCGCAACCGGTACTCGGCGAGGTGCAGCGCGGTGCATGTCGCATAACCGACACCGAGCAGCAGCGTCCACGCGCCGGCCGCCTCCAGGGCGGCCAGCGGGGACCGCTCCCCGAGGTGGGAGTCCAGGTCGTGGACGCGCATCAGCTCCTCCGCCCGGGGCCCCCACGCGCTGAACGACGTCTGCGGGTGCCGGCTGCGGACCGCGCCGGGCAGCCGGCGTACGTGCTCGGCGAACGCGCCGACCCCGAACGACGGTGTGACGGCCGGGTCGAAGCCGGGCATCCGGTCCTCGTACGCCAGGCGTTCCTCGTCGGTGAGCCCGGCGGTCGCGGCGCGGTACGCGGCGCTGCTCACCGAGTTGTCCGGGGTCTGCGCCGGGACCACGACGGTGCCGGCCGGGCCCACGGCCGTGCGCAGCGCCGCGGCCAGGGTGTCCGCGCCACCGTCGACCGGTCCGAGCGCACGCAGGGAACAGTGCACGAGCACCACGTCGCCGGGGCCGAGCCCGAGCGCGCGCAGGTCGGCGGCGAGCGTGCCGGCCCGGTACGCGGTCCGGGCGGCGGTCACGACGGCCACCCGGACATCGAGCGGGCGACCTGCCGGACCAGCCGCGATCCCGCCGGGGTGAGCGCGTCCGCCCGTTGCAGCGCGCCGATCGCCTCGGCCGTCCAGTCGCGGTACCGGCGGTAGACCGCCTGCGCGCCGTCGACCTGGCGCTCGGCCCGGATCCGCCAGATGTCGGCCACCGCCGCGTGCGCGTAGATGCCGTGCAGGACGGCCTCCGCGGGCCGGGGGTCGGGCCGCCAGCCCACTGTGATGTCGATCGGCCGGGTGCCGTCGACCAGGTCGCAGATGTCCAGCAGGGCGTTCATCTTGCTGTGCTGGAACTCGTGCACGAGCAGCACCGCGAGCGATCCGGCGTCGGTCTCCGTGGCCGCGACACCGCCGAACGCCTGCCGCGCGGTCGACGCCTCGCTGACACCGGTGCCGCTGCGCCGCAGCGGCACCACGGCCCGCAGCCCGGCGCGCAGCTCCTCGGCGTGGCCCGGCACCTCGTCCCGGATCACCTGCCACGCCGCCGCGAACGTCTCGGCCCAGCGCGCGGCGCCGGCGTCGTCGAGCCGGTCACCGGCGGGCAGCCGGTGGCAGTCGCGGTGCGGGTCGCCGTCCTCCAGCAGGACGCTCACGTCCGGCGCGGTGAGCACGCGGGCCGGCCACCACCTCGGCGCGTCCCCGGGCGTCCCGGGCCGGACCGTGACCGTCACGTCCCCGGCGGTCACCCGCAGCGAACCCGGGCCGGTCTCGACCCGTGCGGCGCCGTCGCCCACCTCGGGCAGCAGGACCGTGCCCACCGTCGGCAGGTGCAGACGGCCGGATCGCACCGGTACGTCGAGGCGTACCGGCGTGCCGGCGTCGAGCGCGGCGGCGACGGCGAGTGCGGTCAGGTAGTCCGGTCCCTGCCGGGCGCCGGTGCCGGTGCCGGCGAGGCAGTCGACAGCCCACGCCCGCGCGTAGGGATGGGCCGCGATCCGGGCGACGGACTCCGGCGCGCTGTGGTCGAGGGCGGTCAGCGCCTCCCAGCCGTCGGCGCCGGCCCCGCCGGCCGGCAGCCGGTCGGCCACCTCGGCGAGCAGCGCGCGGACGATGGCGATCTGCGCCTCGACGAGCCGGCCGATGGCGATCCGGTCGCCGGTCAGTGCCGCGAGGCGGTCGATGAAGTCGTCGGGCAGGCCGGCGTCGAGCCGGACGGGTGCTGGTGGGTTCTCGTTCACGTGCACGATCAGCTCTTTCAGATCGGCGCAGTAGACACTCGGATGGTCGAAGTGCCCGGCGCCGTACCGGTGGGCGAAGAGTCCGCCGCCGCACTGGTCGACCACCGGGCACCGCCGGCACTCGTCGCTGAGCCCGGCCCGGCCGGAGCGGCGGCGGGCCAGGAGCGGGTCGGCCGCCACGTCGTCGGCCGCGTGCGAGAAGACGGTCATGCCGGTGGACGGCGCGCCGTCGTACGCGGTCTTGAGCGAGTCCGCCTGCTCCCACTCGCCGTCCGTCTCGATCACCGCCAGGTCGACCGGGTCGAGACCGAGCCACTCGGTGCCGCTGGGCCCGCCCGCGCCGGTGGACAGCAGCGAGTCGAAGAGGCGGACGGAGACCGGCTGGCCGTCGGCCCGCCAGCGGTCGTAGACGGCACGCAGCCAGTCCGCGTACGCGGTGCCGTCGCCCGCCGGCCGCCACGGCGGGTCGTCCCAGGTGGCGTGCGGGAGCAGGAAGTCGATCCGCGGAGGCTCCTGGGCGAGCAGTGACTCGTACACCGCGATCGGGTCGTTGCGCACGTCCACCGTGCACAGCAGGCCGGAGTAGATCCGCCGGTACGCCGGGCGGCGCAGCAGGGCGAGCGCGCGGAGCACCTGGTCGTAGCTGCCGGCACCGGACCGGAAGCGCCGGTGCCTGTCGTTGGCGGCCCGGTCGCCGTCGAGCGATACGCCGACCGCCACGTCGTGTTCGGCGAGCACGTCGCAGAGCCGCTCGGAGAGCAGGACGCCGTTGGTCTGCATGCCGAGCCGGAGCCGGGTGACCGGGCCGACGACTCGCCGGAGGTCCGCGAGCACCTCGCCCAGCCGCTCGGCGCCGAGCAGCAGCGGCTCCCCGCCGTGCAGGATGACAGTGACGTCCGGCAGGTCGTGGGCCGCGGCGTGTTCGGCGATCCGCCCGGCCGCGGCCCGGAGCACCTCCGGCGTCATCCGTACCGGGCGGCGGCGCCAGCTCTGGTCGGCGTGTTCGTAGACGTAGCAGTGGTCGCACGCCAGGTCACACCTGGCGTGCACCTTGAGGACGAACTCGGTGAGCGCCGCGCGGGCGGGCCCCGGGACCATCGGGGATCAGATGAACGACGAGAACTTCGCCGCCGGGATCCGGGTCTGATCGAGGTGAGCCGCCATCACCCGGCGCACGATGGGGGAGATGTCCGCGGCGGAGAGCCGGTCGAGCGGCTCCGCGCGGACCCTGCCCAGCGAGACCGGGGGCTCATCCTGGCGCAAGGGTGCGGTTGTCATGAGTCTTCCTTAGGTTCGTGTACGCCGGCCGAGCACAGCGGCGACGGCCAACCTAGTGCCTCTGGGGGATCCAGCACCATCGACCCACCGGTGGGGAGACGGTTCTTTTTGGACGGTTCGCCGGCCGGCGTCGTCGTCGCCCGGGGGAGCGACCGTAAGGGATCAATTATGCGCCTTTTTGCCCATCTGGACCACGAATCGAAAGTTCAGACTTTGCCAGAAATCGTCCACCCCGATCCCCTGGTCAGAGGAGGGGTCGGGGTGGCTGGCTCGGTCAGGTGGTCGTACGCCCTCATCTGGAGGCGGCCGGTCACCGTCCAGCCCGACGTAGCGGATCGCCTCGATGCGCGGCCCGGTGGCGTCACGCGCCCGCCAGGCATCGACTGTTACGACTTGACGAACGACGTGTTATCGCTCACAGTCGATGGCACAGGGCGGCGGCTTGGGCGGCTCACCGGGCGGGCGCGGCTGGGCGCGCGGCAGGCCGGGTGTGGGATCAGTGCGCTTCGACGGATTGTTAGCGCTCACAACATGTCTGATCTGAGGGAGGAACATGTTTGCTTTCGGTAGGTCCCCATCGACGGTGTCGCCGCCACGACGGCGCGGATGGCTGCCACGCGTCGTCGCGACAGGCGCGGCAGCGCTACTCGTGGGCGCCGGCGCCGTGGCTGTCGTGTCCGCGCCCGCCGCCGCCGCGAGCGTCGACACGAGCGCCTGGTACGTCCTGGTCAACCGCAACAGCGGCAAGGCGCTCGACGTCTACAACCTGGCCACCAACGACGGCGCGCGGATCACCCAGTGGACGCGCAACAACGGCAACCAGCAGCAGTGGCAGTTCGTCGACTCCGGCGGCGGCTACTACCGGCTGAAGTCACGGCTGTCCGGCAAGGTGCTCGACGTCTACAACTGGTCGACCGCCAACGGCGGAAGCATCGTGCAGTGGTCCGACACCAACGGGACCAACCAGCAGTTCCGGCTGGCCGACTCCGACAGCGGCTACGTCCGCCTGATCAACCGCAACAGCAACAAGGTGGTGGAGGTGCAGGGCGCCTCGACCGCCGACGGCGGAAACATCGTCCAGTACGACGACTGGAACGGCGCCAACCAGCAGTGGCAGCTCGTCCGGGTCGACGGCGGCGGTGGCAACCCCACCACACCGCCTCCGACCACGCCGCCCCCGGGTGGCACGTGCAACCTGCCGTCGACATACCGCTGGTCGTCGACGGGTGCGTTGGCGCAGCCGCGGTCGGGCTGGGTGTCGCTGAAGGACTTCACAGTGGTGCCCTACAACGGGCAGCACCTGGTGTACGCGACCACGCACGACACCGGGTCGTCGTGGGGGTCGATGAACTTCGGGTTGTTCTCGAACTGGTCGCAGATGGCTTCGGCGTCGCAGAACGCGATGTCCTCCGGCACCGTCGCGCCGACGTTGTTCTACTTCGCGCCGCGCAACATCTGGGTGCTGGCCTACCAGTGGGGGCCGACCGCGTTCTCGTACCGGACCTCGACGAACCCGACGAACCCGAACGGGTGGTCGCCGGCGCAGCCGCTGTTCACCGGCAGCATCTCCGGTTCCGGTACCGGCCCGATCGACCAGACGCTGATCGCCGACGACCAGAACATGTACCTGTTCTTCGCCGGTGACAACGGCAAGATCTACCGCTCCAGCATGCCGCTGAGCAACTTCCCCGGCAGCTTCGGCTCCAACTACACGACCATCATGTCGGACTCGACGAACAACCTGTTCGAAGCCGTGCAGGTCTACAAGCTGCAGGGCCAGACCCGCTACCTGATGATCGTCGAGGCCATCGGCTCCCAGGGCCGCTACTTCCGCTCGTTCACCGCCACCAGCCTGGGCGGCTCGTGGACCCCGCAGGCCGCCACCGAGAGCAACCCGTTCGCGGGCAAGGTCAACAGCGGCGCGACCTGGACCAACGACATCAGCCACGGCGAACTGATCCGCACCACCGCGGACCAGACCTTCACCGTCGACCCCTGCAACCTCCAACTGCTCTACCAGGGCCGCTCGCCCAACTCCGGCGGCGACTACGGCCTCCTGCCCTACCGGCCCGGGCTGCTCACGCTCCAGCGCTGAGCGCGTACCCCGAGATCTGGAGAGCCCGGCCCGCGTGATCGCGGGCCGGGCTCTCCGGCGTCTCGCCCGGCGATCGTTGCCCCGGAGGCAACGATGGTGGCCCGGTCCGTCGTTGATCGGAGCCGCGCCGCCCGGGAGGGTGGAGGTTGTCACCACCTCCCGGACGAAGGGTTGAGCAGATGTCCTTCCAGGCGTACCTCGACGCGATCGAGGACAAGACCGGCAAGACCCCGCGCGTCCTGGTCGACCAGGCCAGGGAGCGCGGCTACGACACCGCCGACGTCAAGGCCGGCGTGATCGTGGGCTGGCTCAAGGACGAGTACGGCCTCGGCCGGGGACACGCGATGGCCCTGGTCCACGTGATCAAGAACGGGCCGAGGATCAGCGCCAAGCACGTCGGCTCCACCGGCTCCCACCGCGACGACAGCGACACGCTGTGGCTGGACGGCAAGGCCGCCCGAGCCTCCGCGTAGCGGCTGTGGACAGCGACGCCTATCGTTCGGGCCATGGGAGCGATCAAGCCGTGGCACATGTCCGTCCTGGCGCTCTGCTGCCTCGTGCCGCTCGTCGCGGCGGTGGCAGCGGGCGTGTGGGCGCGGCGGCGCCGCCGCTGACCGTCAACGGCCGGCGACGAACTCCTCCACCGCCGTGCAGACCCGCCCGAGCGCCTCGGCCGAGGCCGCCAGCGGCCCGGGCACCATCATCGAATGGTCGGCGTCGGCGACCTCCACCACGTACGGGGTGAGCCGGCGCGCGACCGCACCGTCCCAGACCTGGTCGGCGGTGCCGCCGGCCAGCAGGAACGGCGCGGTTGCCCGGCCCAGCGGCTCCCGTACCGCGGGGTCGGTCAGCAACGGCGTCAGCCAGACCGCCGGGATGCCCCGATCGGCGGCGAGCGGGGCGGCGAAACTGCCGAGCGACTTGCCCACGAGCAGGTCCACCCCGGCGTCGAGGACCGGATCCAGCTGCTCGGCGACCCACTCCGGCGCGCTGTCGAGGCGCAGATCCCCGATCGACCGCCAGGTCACCTCGTGCACGTCGAAGCCGAGCCGGCGCAACGCCTCACCGATGTAGACGAAGAGCGGACCCCGGGTGTCGTAGCCCCGCCCCGGAACGAGTACCGCGCGTCGATCGGCCATGGTCGCCTCCCTCTCGTTCGATCGATGCGTCACGCTAGCCGCCGCGCGGGCTTCCGGTGACCCCTCGGCCTCACAACCGTTCCGGGGTACGGATGCCGAGCAGGTCCAGGCCCTGCCGCAGCACCCGCCCGGTCAGCTCGCACAACATCAGCCGGCTCTCCCGGATCGGCCCCTCGGACCGCAGCACCGGGCAGCGCTCGTAGAACGCGCTGAACGCGACCGCCAGCCGGTGCAGGTACGCGGTCAGCCGGTGGAACTCCAGGCTGCCCGCCACCTCGTCGACCACCGCGGCGAAGCCGACCAGTTCCATGGCGAGCGCCCGCTCGGCCGGCTCGGCCAGCGAGACCTCCGCGTCCGGGCGCGCCGCCGCGCCGGCCCGCCGGAGGATCGACCGGACCCGGGAGTACGCGTACTGCAGATACGGCGCGGTGTTCCCGTCCAGCGACAGCATCCGTTCCCAGTCCAGCACGTAGTCCTTCTGCCGGTCGCCGGACAGGTCGGCGTACTTGATCGCGCCGACGCCGACCGCGCGCCCCACCTCGGCGGCCTCCGCCTCGCCCAGCTCCGGATTGCGTTCCCGGGCCAGCGCGGTGGCCCGCTGGACCGCCTCGGTGAGCAGCCCGGCCAGCTTGACCGACCCGCCGGCCCGGCTGCGCAGCATCCGCCCGTCCGGGCCGAGGATCGAGCCGAACCCGACGTGCTCGGCCCGCACCGGCGCGGCCAGCCATCCGGCCTGCGCGGCGACCGCGAACACCATCTCGAAGTGCCGCCGCTGCGGCAGCCCGACCACGTAGAGCAGCCGGGTCGCGCCGAGCGCGCCGGTCCGGTGCCGCAGCGCGGCCAGATCGGTGGCCGGGTAGCCGTACCCGCCGTCGGACTTGCGCACGATCAGCGGCAGCGGCTCGCCGTCACGGCCCACCGAACCGGGCGGGAACACGCAGTCCGCGCCGTCGCTGCGCCGCAGCAGCCCGAGCCGGTCCAGCTCCTCGACAGTCGGGGCGAGCTGGTCGTGGTAGCTGCTCTCGCCCCGGAAGTCGTCGCCGGTCAGCGTCACGTCGAGCAGGTCGTACACGGTCAGGAAGTAGCTCTCCGACTGCGTCACCAGCAGCCGCCACAGCCGCAGCGTCGCCGGGTCGCCGCCCTGCAACGCCACCACCCGCTGCCGCGACCGCTCCCGGAACGCCTCGTCGTCGTCGAACTTCGCCCGCGCCGCCTTGTAGAACCCGTCCAGGTCACCCATGGACAGCTCCTGCGCCGCCCCGGCCTCGCCCAGGTCGAGCAGGTGCTCGATCAGCATGCCGAACGGTGTGCCCCAGTCGCCGAGGTGGTTGGCGCGCAGCACCCGGTGCCCGAGCCACTCCAGCGTCCGCGCCGCCGCGTCCCCGATCACCGTCGACCGCAGGTGCCCGACGTGCATCTCCTTCGCCACGTTCGGCCCCGAGTAGTCGACCACCACCGTCTCCGGCTCGGCCACCGGCGGCACGCCGAGCCGCGGGTCGGCGGCCATCACGGACACCAGCCCGCCGAGCGCGTGCCCGGCCACCGTCAGGTTGAGGAAACCCGGACCGGACACCTCGACCGCCGCGCACAGGTCGCCGAGCGCCGCGCGGTCCCGTACCTCCGCGGCGATCTCCCGCGGCGGGCGGCCGAGCCGCCGGGCCAGCCCCAGCGCCGCGTCGGACTGGAAGTCCGCGTGCTGCGAACGCCGCACGGCCGGGTCCACCGGCCCGCCGGCCACCGCCGCGAACGCCGGCGCCAGCCGGTCGGTGAGCAATCTTTCAAGATCCATGAGTACGCCGATCTCGCTGTGGATCCGCCGCGCGGATCACCTGACGGGAACGCGACGGCGGAGCGAGGACGATCGATGACGACCGGCGGCTCGATCCGCCGGTCGCAGGAGGGGAAGGCTCAGCGCAGGCGGTCGCGGGACCGCCGGCGTCGCAGCGCGCCGAGCCGGACGTCGGAGGACGTCATCGGGTACGCGTGCGAGCTGGCCATGTCGGCAGCGTAACCGGCCGGTCCGGGGTCGGCGCAAGCGCGTACCCCGGACCGGCTCGTGGTCAGGCCGAGGTGGCGACGGCCTTGCGGTAGCGCTCGGCCCGGCGCCGCACCTGGGTGTACGCGCTGCTCAGGCCCATCGCCCGACGGACCTCGACGAGCGTGCGGCGCACCTGTTCACGGGTCCGCTCGGTGCCGGTGACGATCAGCTCGTCGACCAGGCCGGGCTGCGCCTCGAAGCGCGCCCGGCGCTCCCGGATCGGGTCCAGGAACCGGTTGAGCGCCGTCGCCAGCGCCTCCTTGACCTCCACGTCACCGACCCGGCCGGCCCGGTAGCGGGCCTTGAGGTCCGCCACCTGAGCCCGGTCCGGGTTGAAGATGTCGTGGTACTCGAAGACCGGGTTCCCCTCGACCGTGCCGGGCACGTCGGCGCGGACCCGGTTCGGGTCGGTGTACATCCCCATCACCTTGCGGCGCACCGTCGCCGCGTCGTCGGAGAGCGCGATCGCGTTCCCCTTGCTCTTGCTCATCTTCCCGGCGCCGTCGGTGCCGACGAGCGTGGGCGTGTCCGACATGATCATGTCGGGGACCGGGAAGACCTCGCCGTAGAGGTGGTTGAACCGCCGGGCGATCTCCCGGGTCACCTCGACGTGCGCGGCGTTGTCCTTCCCGACCGGCACGACCTGCCCCTTCACGCAGAGGATGTCGGCGGCCTGGAGGACCGGATAACCGAGCAGGCCGTACGGCATCTCGTCCTTGCCGGCGTCCCGGGTCATCTCCTTCAGCGACGGCACCCGTTCCAGCCGGGGCACCGTGATGAGGTTCTGGAACAGCGTGTTCAGGTCGCCGACCTCGGGGATCGCGGACTGGAGGTAGAACGTCGCCCGTTCCGGCTCCACCCCGGCGGCGAGGATGTCGGTGACCATCTCGCGGGCGTTGTGGGCGACCTGCTCGATGTCCGCGCGGCTGTTGCGCGTGGTGAGCATGTGCAGGTCGGCGATGATGAAGAAGCTCTCGTAGCGCTGGTGCAGCCGCACCCGGTTGGCGATGCTGCCCACATAGTGGCCGAGGTGCAGTCGCCCGGTCGGGCGGTCGCCGGTGAGCATGCGTGCAGAGGACATGGTCGTACGCCTTTCGTGCCGTTCGCTGGCGGGGAAACGACCCGGGTCGCCCGGGTCGGTGGAGCGGGCTCGTCAGAACGAGCGCCGCCATCGCCCGCCGGCGCGGAAACGGAGTCCGCCGGCACGGAGTACGTCGAGGATCTGCTCCCGGCCGTCGACAGCGTGGCCCGGGAGACCGCTGCGGGTCTCCGGGAGGCAGCTGCGCGGCCGGACCATGACTGACACGGTATCCGCTCACCGGCCTGCGCCGCTGCCTCCTGCAGTGCTCCTGCCGCGCTTACTGCCGGGCTTACTGCTGTCGATAGCTCTCGGTGTAGTAGCTGCCGACCCGCTCCCGGTAGTCGGGGTGCGCGAAGTGGTCGCTGTCGAACGCGGGGGACTCCTCCACCTGCTCCCGGGTGCGGTCCACGTGCACCACGCGCTCCAGGTGGTCGACCTGGGCCACCGTCCCGGCCGGCAGCAGCACCTTCTTGCCGAAGATCCACGGGCCGGTGTCCACCACCAGGTACCGCGCGTCGGCGTCGTCGCTCGCCTCGTCGATGGAGCCGATCCGGCCGTCCGTCGCCTCCACCCGGTAGCCGGTCAGGTCGATCGGCGTACCCGGGCCGGGGGCGTCCGGGCCGTCGTCCGCCTCGCCGGTGCGCTGTTCCGGCACGTCGTCCGGCCGGGTCTGGTCGTACCCACCGGCCAGGGCGGACGGATCCCGCCAGGTCCACGGGTTGAACGGCTGCATCGGTGGCACCTCCGTCGAATCGGCTCGACAGAACAGTGCCCCGGGGGCGGGAACGGAAACGCACGCTGCGCCGGCCGCGGGCCTGACCTGGGCGGACGGCCCCGCTGGCATACTGGCCGACCATGGTCCTGTCACGTGGTTGGTCGCTGTTCCTGGTCGCCGTCGGCGTCTGGACGTGGGCGATCTGGCCGAGGTTCGCGGTCGCCATCTGGAACGACGAGCGCGCCTGGTCGGCCGGCGCCGTCGGCGAGGGCAGCCCGACGGGCTTCCTGTGGGTACACGCCCTGCTGATCGCCGCGTCCCTGGCCATCGGCACGACTGTGGGAGTCCTGGGCATCAGGGCATGGCGCGCCGCCCGCCGCCCCACCGCCTGACCCGCCCCGGCCCGTCCTCACCCCCGGCTCAGCTCTCGCTCCGGTGATCAAGGAGTTGGTGTCCTCGGAGGGCTCGAATCGGGACGCGAACTCCTTGATCACCGGGAGCGGGACGGGTGTGACGCGCGCCGCTACCCCCCGATTTGACGATCAAACCTGGAGACGCGTAACTTTCTCTCTGCCAGCGCGGAACGGGGCAAACGGGACGAAAGCCCGGGAGCACCGAACAGGGCTGGCGCCGGGTCCGACCAAGACTGAGGTCTTGCGAGGACGCGGTCCGGGCGAGGCCCGCTGAAACGCCGCAGGGCGGATTTGGCGGAGCGGAACCGACCGGGTAAGGTTGTCGACCGGCAGGGAAACGGACGGGCCAGCGGGAAACCGCGGGCGGCCGGCCTGCCAAATCCGATGATCAAGCGCAACGGGTGACTGCTGCGCGTGCTCAGCGGCGCCAACCCGTACGAAGCATGACAGACCGGGACACACGGTTTGACACGGCAGAGACGGTGAGGTAACGTAGTAAAAGTGCCCGGCGCGAGAGCGGCGGGCAGCTGAACGAGATACCCCGGTCGGGGTTCCACGGTGTGGGGCTTCTGGTTGGTGTGTGGTTGTTCTTTGAGAACTCAACAGGGTGCTTGTAAAGCCAGTGCCAATTGTTTTATACCCCGGACTGGTGGCTGTTCTTTTTGAGGATGGT